>JBEPYG010000329.1:0-5470 GCA_041641515.1 Roseiflexus sp. | reverse complement strand
CTCGTTCATCAATCGTCCGAACGCAGCCACATCGCCGTATTCGAGCACCTCCGCGCCATGGAGTGTGCGCCGGTTCTCACTGACGACGTGCCGGGCGCGCGAGCGAACCGGCTCCGGCAGCGCATCGAGATGTGCTGTCAGTTGATCCTCGCTGACATCGCGCAATGCGCGAATACCGGGATACCACTGTTGGAGCAACCGAACCGCTGTATCGCACTCCTGGCGCCGCTGGTTGTACGCCGACGCGGCCAGTGTTCGCGGAATATGGCTGTCACAAACGACGACCGCAACCGTCGGCGGCAGCGGAAGAGCGCGATAGGACAGATCGCGGCAGTCGATCAGCAACGCATGGTCGGCGCGACCGAGCACTGCGATCAACTGATCCATGATGCCGCACTGGACACCGACGAAGTTATTTTCTGCGCTCTGTGCCAGCAACGCCAGTTTTTCACCAGGGATGTCCAGCTGATTGAGCGCCTGGAACGCATACCCCACAGCGACCTCGAGTGCGGCTGATGACGAAAGCCCGGAACCGCGGGGGACATCACTGGAGATCAGAAGGTCAGCGCCCAAAAGTGGAAACCCTGCATTCCGCAACGCCAGTACGACGCCGCGAATGTAATTGTGCCACGGTCGATGGCTGCGTTCGATATGCTCGATTGAAAACGTATCCTCTTCGTTGAGGTCGGAAGAAGTAACCCGGACCAGCCGATCGGTACGGGAACGCGCTGCAACGTAGGTGGCGCGATCGATGGCGACCGGAAAGACGAAACCATCGTTGTAATCAGTGTGTTCGCCGATCAGGTTCACACGCCCCGGCGCGCGAACGATGAGATGAGGCGGAAAGCTATAACACTGTTGAAAGCGTTCGCGCAATGATCCGACATCAAGCATACCTGGCTCGTCGGTGTTCAGATTCTGATTGTTTCGTTTCGCCGCGCATATTATACCATGCAGGGGGTACTTCTAATTACGCCGGTTGTATCGTTCTACTTATAGAGAGATTGCTCATCAGCGTGACTTTTGCTCTGCAAACGCGGTTTCCTTCAGAGGCTCTATCAGGCAGGGCATCGCTTCAGCACACGTTGGGTTACAATGCAGTTCATTGCGCGCTTGCCTCAGCACATGTGTTGATAGTTAGAAGAATCTCGTAGTCAGGAGACTTGTATGCATATGGCAACCCTGTTCTACCGTGTGTGCAGCTTTATCGTACTGATCGCGCTGCTTGGGGGGATCGCAGATGCAGCGCGCGCTCAAGAAAATGATATATCATCTCAAGAAAGCGAATCAGATATTGTTACGCTGGCGCAGATTGGCGCAACCGATCAAACTCTGAGTGGCGTGTTCGACGGAACCCGCTATCTCTTCAGTACGCCGGCAAACTGGAACCTTGAATCAGGAGCGCAGTTGCGCCTGGATGTCGCTGTCTTCTTTCCCCTCGGTGACGCGCAACAGCGTCTGGGGGGCTTTCTGGAAGTCCGTTTCAACCGTGTGTTGATCGGCACAGCGGAACTGACGAAACCCGGCGAGCAGCGCCTGACGTTCAATATTCCCGATCAGGCGCTCATCCCGGTGCGCAGCGATGGGCGGCATGAGTTAGACGTGGCTCTGGACAACCCGTCTGGTTGTGATGTTACTCCGAGCGAACGCACGGCCATCGTTATTCGCGAGACATCACGCTTCGTTTTGCCTCACACCCTCACACCGCTCAGTACCGACCTTCGCAATCTCCCGCGCCCGATCTTCCAGGGATCGTTCGAGCCGGATCAGGCGACGATCATTGTGCCCGATACGCCATCGCTCACCGATCTTCAGGCGGCTATGACGATTGCCGCGAGTTTCGGTCGGCTGACCGACGGGCGGTTGCAGATCGATCTGACCACGGTTCAACGTCTGTCCCCTCAGGCGCGTACCGGGCGCCATCTCATTCTGGTTGGCAGCCATACCGGGCTGATGCCAATCGCGCGCAATCTGGCGCTGCCTGCAGCGCTCAACGACAAAGGGTTTAATGCCCCCGGTGCGCTGGACGATGATGGCATCCTGCAGATGATCGTTTCACCCTGGAACGCGGAGCGTGTGGTTCTGCTCGTGAGCGGCGGATCGCAGGCGGGGGTTGCGAAGGCTGCGCGGGCATTGAGTGCATTGCCGGTGCGGATCAATGGACGTCCTGATCTCGCGGTTGTGCGCGATCTGCCCGCACCGCCTGTCGAAGTCCCGCTGGCGATCGATCAGCGTCTGAGCGATCTCGGTCTGGAGCCGCGTGTTATCCGTGATCGCACTGGGACGTTCGATCTTCGGTTCAATCTCCCTGCCGGTCAACAACTCGATGAGGGCGCTTACTTCGATCTGACGTTCAACCACGCCGCAACGGTCGATCTCGCTCAGTCGAGCGTCTCGATCGGACTGAATGGCGTGCCGGTCGGCAGCGTGCGCTTCAGCGACGAAACCACGCGCGTGACGACAAGCCGCATTACGCTCCCGCCATCTGCTGCCCGTTCCGGCGCCAACATTCTGACAATTCAGACGAATCTTGCGCCACGTTCGCTCTGCACCGATACCCGCGCTGCCGATCTGTGGGCCACGATCTGGCCCGAATCGGCGCTTCATCTGCCAATGAAACCGTCGACCGCCGAACCGCGCCGGACGTTCAATCTCAGCAGTTATCCGCTGCCGTTCACGCTCAATCCATCGCTTGCCACCACGGCGTTCGTCGTTCCGCAGAATGCACCGATCGCCTGGAATGCAGCAGCACTGCTGGCATTCCACATCGGGCGACAGACACGCGATGCCGTCCTGCAGCCGATCGTTGTATTCGCCGACAATGTGCCCGCCGACGTTCGCACATCACGCGATCTGTTGATCGTCGGACGTCCGGCCACGCTTCCCATTCTGGCAGACCTCAGCGATGTGCTGCCGGCGCCGTTCGATCCCGGCAGCGACACGCCGCGTTCCGTCGATACGCCTGTGGTGTATCGTGTGCCGCCTGACGCAAGCGTCGCCTATCTGCAGATTGTCACTGCACCGTGGAATCCAGAGCGGGTGGTGGTTGCCGCGCTCGGCAGCGATGATGCCAGCATCGATCAGGCGACGCTCATGCTGATCGATCCACGTCAGCGCACCCGCCTGACCGGAACGCTGGCGATCATCGACCCGCAACAGCGCGTGACCCTGGGCAACGGGCGCGCAATTGTGACCGGACCTGCGCCGATGCCTGCGGCAACCGCCACACCGGTTGCCGAGCCGGCGGCGCAACCGACCGCGCAGCCTGTTCAACCGACACCGGTTCCTGCCCAGAACGCTTCTTCGAATAATGTGCCGCTGCTGCTGGCAGTGCTCGTGGCGGCAATCATCGGCATCGGCGCGGTCGTTTTCTGGCGCGCCCCCTGGCGACGACCGCCTGGAACCTGAAGCGGTCAGAGATCGTCAGTATAGACAATAGCACTGGTTTCGGCGTATACTCACGTCTATGCTGATGCAACGTCGACTGCAACCTGCATACAGAACGGTCCTTCCGTTCGTTCTGTGCCTGCTTCTGCTCCTCCCGCCTGCGCTGGTTGTGTTACCAGCGCAGGCGCAGATGCCTCTTCCGCCCCTGGTCTTTGTAGCGCGCAGCCGTTTGGCGACCGGCGATTACCTCTTCCCACGCGATACCGGTCCGGCAGGGCATTTGATCACCGGCATGACAAAATTCGCGCCTGGCTCGAAGCTGCTCATCCGCGATCAAGAGGGTCAGTTGCGTGTGCTGATCGATACTGCGCGACCGGCGGGTGATCCGCTAAACCCGCTGGGATTGCGCGATGTGCAATCGCCCGATGTGTCGTTCGATGCGCGCCGCATTGTGTTCGCCGGAACGTTTGGACCGGAAACGTTTCGCAATCAGCCGAACGGTCGCCCATACTACTCGTGGCGATTGTTCGAGATCGGCGTCGATGGTCGCAGCTTACGCCAGCTGACCCACTCGGATCGTGACATAACGATCCCCGATGGACCGGGGAATGCCGAAGCGTATGCGTTCTATGATGATCTCTTCCCGGCATACCTGGCGGATGGGCGAATTGTGTTCAGTTCGTCGCGCTATCCGGCGCGCTCACCCTACGATGGTCGGCGAGCATTCAACCTCTACATCATCGACGGCAATGGCGAGACGATGCGCCGTCTGACCACCGAACGTTCCGCTGCGATTCATCCGGCGCCGCTTCCCGATGGCAGCATTGTCTTCAGCCGCTGGTGGGTCAATTTCAATCAGCCGAGTGAGCGTGGCATCTACAACCGGATCGACAATCGCGCCGGCACAGAGATTGCCCGCGACCAGAGCGGGCGACCGATCATCGTCGAACGCCGCATTCAAATCACTGCAACGGCGCAACCGGCTCCGGCAGTGTCACAGCCAGCTGCGCCGCCGAAACCAACACCGATACCAACCATTTCGTTCGTGGAGAAGGTCGATCCTGCAACCGGCAGTATTGTGCGCCTAACCAAGACTCCGGCGCCACCGTCGCCAACGCCGCGCGTGCGCCCAACTGCCACGCCAGCGCCGCCGTCGCAGGGCGGCGCCCCCCGCACGATTGTCGTCGAGCAACCGATCACCGGGTATCGTCTGCCGGATGGGACGCTCGTCTATTCCAACACCAACGCCACCTTCAACCCGGCGCGCGGTCGGCTGGCAGACGGTTTCCCCATCCGCGATGCGCCGAACACCTGGCATCTGATGGCCATCGAAGCCGATGGGAGTGGCATGCGGCGCTTTGCATGGACGCCGCGTTATGCATCGGCGCTCACAAATGATAGCGGTCTCGATACGTACAATGCCGTACAGCCGGCCATTGTTCTATCCGGTGGCGAACTGCTGGTGGCGTACACAACACAGCGCGATCAGACGATGGCGCATTCGACGCTCTACACTGGCATTCGTGTTGCGCGCCCCGGCATCGAGAACATGGCACTGAATACCACCGAGTCGATCGCCGGGTATCGCTGGGACGACGGAACCGCTTTTCGCCCGCCGTATGCGCTTGCACCAGCCGGACTGCCCGATGGACGGATCATCTTTTCGCAGACCGCCGCCACACCCGCATCTGCACAAACCAGCACATACACGGATACTCGCAATGGGCGCACGATGACACTGCGCTTGCAATCATCGTCGTTGCGCTATGAACTGCGCACGATCCATCCCGATGGCACCCAGAACGAGCGCGTTCCGCTCGAAGGATTGTCAACCGATTATGACGCTGTGGAAGCCAAACCGATTGTGGTTCGTCCGGTTGGCGAGGGATTGGGCATGTGGCGACTGCCGCGTAGCGTGCCGCCGCCGGTCAGCGATGATCCGCTGGAGAGTAACGTTCCGTTTGGGTTGCTCGACACGTTCGGCAATCCGGCGTATCCCTGGAGCCGCCGGAGCATCCAGAGCGTCGAACTGGTCGCCGTGCGCAACGCCAACGTCTACGCCAATCCGCCGCTCGAGTTTCCG
>JBEPYG010000328.1:0-5502 GCA_041641515.1 Roseiflexus sp. | reverse complement strand
GGTAAACTCATACGGTCCAACTGTTCCCGATTGCCCAATGCCCATATCTGCCATATTGCGGTCATACGGTGGTTGATACTCCGACGGCGAGATATAGACATCGCGGAACAGTTCGCTGCGGATGGCGGGGGTCGCCATGGTGGCGCCCATCGTCTGATTGAAATAAAGTTGCGGCGTTGCGCTGAAGGTCTCATTTCCGTGGGTCACCGTCAGATCGAGAATGCCGCGACCCTCCGGCGTCTGCCGCCAGCCATTGAAGGTCACCGAATACCCGAAGGCGCTGACACTCTCCCCCTCCGGCACGAGGAGGCGCACTTCTTCCGTCGCGTACAGCGTCGAAGCGACCGCGCCGACCAGGAAGACCATCAGGCCGACATGCGCCAGGTAGCCGCCGATGCGCAGCCAGCCGCTCCGCAATGTGCGCACAATCATCAGGACATTCGTGCCAAACGCAAAGGCGCAGAGGGTGACATACGCGAGCGGCAACGGATCACGCGCGCCGAGCAGCAGCCCCACACACGCAACCACGACTGCCAGGATTGCCGGGAAGCGCAACGCGCGGAGCAGCGACCTTTTATTCGTATCGCGCCAGCCGAGCAGCGGACCGACAATCAGCAGAATGACCAGGATCAGCCCCAGCGGCGGAACCGTTGTGCTGTAGAAATCGCCCACCAGACCAAAGCGTCCGTCAGCGAACGGCTGCGCATTGGGGTCGAACGTCGTTCCATCATCGATCTGGAACGAACCGGCGAATATCGACTGCAACTGATGGCCAACGCCAGGGATGGCGGAGATGATCGGCATCGAGGTGCCCAGCCCAACGACCGCAGCGATGACCAGCAGCACAATAATTCCCAGGACGAAGAAACTATCGCGCGACAGGAGTTTGTCGGAGAGCGGTTTGCCGGGAATATCACGCCAGCGCCACGCCAGCACGCCAAAGCCGCCAATCGCAAGAATCCCCAGCGACACGAAGAGAATCGTCTTCAGCCCTTCTTCGACGAACGAATGCACCGAGAACGACGACAGCACACCGCTGCGGGTCAGGAACGTCGAGTAGAAGACGAACACATAGGTGGCGATCGCAAGCGCAAATGTTGTGCGCCGCAGACCATGACCGGTGCGCTGCACGAGCATGGCGTGCAGCAACGCAGTTGATGTCAGCCAGGGAACCAGCGACGAATTCTCCACGGGGTCCCACCCCCAATAGCCGCCCCACCCCAGTGTCTCATACGCCCAGTAGCCGCCGAGTAGCAGCGCCAGACCGAGGAACACCCAGGCAGCTAGCGTCCATGGCAGGGCATCGTGCACCCAGCCGTCGTAGTCGCGGCGCCACAATCCTCCGATGGCGAATGCAAACGGCACTGCCATCAGAGCAAACCCAACGAAGAGTATCGGCGGATGGATGAGCATCCACATATTCTGAAGCGTCGGGTTGAGTCCCTTGCCGTCCAGCGGCGTCACCGCAACGCCATTCTGCATGAAAGGCGCGAACGGATTGCGGATGAGCATATAGAAGAGCAGCGCCGCCTGAATTGCCATAAAGATCGTGAGCACATATGGCTCGGAGTGACGTGTGCGGCGCACCAGAAACTGTGCTGCAATCACGCCCCACAGCGCCCAGATCACGAACGATCCTGGCTGACCAGCCCAGACTGCTGCAACGCGGAAGGCAGGATCGAGCGCGCGATCGGTGTAGTTATAGACATACTCAATGTCATACCGCTGCGCAACGAACAGATAGTTCAGCAGCGCAACGACTGCCAGCACCGCGACCAGCGTCATCCGCACGCCAACCCGCCCGAACGTCAACGCAGCAAGATTGCCGCGCGGCGCCAGTATGTAACTTGCGGTGGCCAGCAGGGCAGACGCCAGACCGGCGATGATCAGAGTCGTCCCAAGCAGATACATACCGCCTCGAATCTAGGTGTTACTGTGCAGCCGATTGCATTTCCTGATACTTCGACGGGCATTTGACGAGCAGATCATCGGCGAGGAAGACGCCGCGCGCGGTGTCGTAGTGCCCAATTGCCACGATGCTGACTGCCTGCTCGAAGTTCGATGGCTTCGGTTTGGCATAGACGACCGGGATCATCTTGCCCGTGCTATCCTGCAGCATGAAGACGAAGTTGCCGTCGGCATCGTACCTGCCCATATCACCAAGGAACCCTGCGAGCTGCACGCTGCGCGCGCTTCGTGTCGCCTCGTCGATGCTGACCGTGTAGGGTCGATACGATGCAGTGAGGCCGTAGTACCCCAGTCCTATCGCCAGTGCAATGACCGCCGCGCCGATCAGGTGCAGCGGCTTAATCGCCGGTGTACGGCGAACCGGAGAGGAAAATGTCGCCATTGATCGCCTCCTGGCGTCCAGAACGCTCACTTTTGAGAATCTGTCATCGATACCGTCTCACGTGCATGACCGTTGCGCGTTTCGAGGATTGTGCGCGGCGTTGCGGGCGGCTCGACCGGCGCTTCTTCATCGAGACGGCGGCGCAATTCGCGGGTGGCGCTATCGATCCGCCACAAAAAGATGAAGATGCCGATCCAGACCGTCAGCGCCACTGCCAGCGCCGTATAGATCGCAATAGCCGGCTCAAGCAGGAAGTTCATACGCCACCTCCCGTCGCGCCAGGCGATCCTGCAACAGCAGCACGTCGGCGCGGAGTCGATACAACCAGATGAACAACCCAAGAAATCCGATGTTCGCCGCCATGAACGTCCAGAAAGTGCGGCTATTGCTCAGCAGCCCGCTTCCTGGCGCTTCCATATTGAGCAAGACCCGTCCGTTCGCCAGATCGACGCCTTCGACTGCCAGCAGGAACTGCTGGCCCGGAAATTCGGGGCGATCTGCCGGTTTGCCGCTTGTCAGTTCGAAGGTTGGCGCCAGCACTGCGACATTCTGCAACCCTGGCATCCGCACTTCCACCTGCGCCACTGCAAGATCGCCGCGCTGTTCGATCCCTTGCAGCGCCAGCACGACATCACCGAGCTGGCCGACGCGCGTTCCGTTTATCTCCAGCCAGATGCCATCACAGTGGCTGCCCTGGATGAAAGCGCAGTTCGGATGAAGCGTACTCTGCGCCATCCGTGGCGCAACAAACAGGAGGAACGGCATCGTCACCGCCGCAAACAGGTTGTAGACCGCCGCGAGACGACGGCGACGCTCGACATCATCGAGGGCGGAACGCAACGCAAAATAGGCGGCATAGATCAGCAGCAGAATGAGGATCGTCGTTTCGCGCGGGTCCCAGTTCCATGGCGTACCCCAGACTACATTAGCGAACCACATCCCTGAAACGGTGGCCAGTGTGCAGAACAGGAACCCCACTTCAGCCGCCGCCACGGCGCCGGCATCGTCCGCTTCACGGCGTTTCCAGAGGTACCGGATGCTATACACTGCCGAAACAGTAAAGGCGACGGTTGTGATCCAGGCTGTGGGGACATGCAGAATAATGATTCGCCCGGCGTCGCCGAGGCCGACGTACTGCGGCACGACCAGAAACATCGCAACGACGATTCCGGCCATCCAGACGCCAAGGAGGAGCTTGGCTGCCTGATCGAGGCGAAGTCTGTCGCTCATGGAGCGGTTCTTTCTAGGCATCGCACAGATGCTGACAGACTGAATGATACTACATGTGTCAGGGTAAATCAAATGTTGTTCACGGTTCCCATACACTGTTGAACAGGAAAAGTGAAGCTGTAAAGAGAGCAATTGTATACCCCGCCAGTACCTGCAACGAACCGACACCGCTCTCCCACCCACGCCCTGCTATCGCATTGGCGCTCCCCTGGATGGCAACCACCAGCAGCGGCGCCAGCAACGGGAACGACAACACCGCAAACAGCGCTCCCTTCACACTGGCGCGCGCGATGATCGCGGCAATGAGGGTCGTTGCCGCCACAAGTCCCAAGCTGCCCGCCAGCAGCAGCGCCGCCAGCAACCCTGGGTTGCCAACCTGCACCCGCAGCATAATGACGAACAAGACGGTCGTCACTGCGACGAGCAGCAGCAGCAGCGCCAGGTTGAACAGCAGTTTGCCGAGGAAGACGGCGGTTGGGCGGGCAGAGAGGCGCAGTGCAGCGGCGGTGCGCGCCTCTTCCTCCTGCACGAAGGCGCGCGCCAGACCGGTAAATGCTGCAAACAGAATGGCGACCCACAGCAGCGCCGCCTGGATGATCGGCAGGTCGGCATTACGTGAGATGGTCAGTGGTCCCATTCCCAGGCTCATCGCCACGACGGTGCTGACGGCGAACAGGAGAATGGCGTTGAGCGCGTAGCGCGTCCGCAGTTCGCTGCGTACATCTTTGCGAAATACCGCCCATGCCGCCGCCAGCAGCGGCGCTTCCGACGGCGCAGCTGACGTAGATGCATCAGCCGCGCTCTGGGACGAAACATGTGGTTCCATTGCATCGTCTCGGTATGGCGCTCCAGCTTTCCAGCGACCTGTAAGGGTGGATAACCGGAGACGCTACTGCCCTAATCGCAGGATGTAATCGCCAAACCGCTCTTCGCGCGGGTCGTTGGTGGCGATAATAGTAATGCCGCGTTCGCGCTGCCGGGAGACCACGCCTTCCACCAGCGCCACACCGCGTGCATCGAAGGTGACCGTTGGCTCGTCGAGCGCCAGCACCACTGGATGGTGCAACAATGCATAGGCGTAGCGCAACCGTTGCGTCATGCCCGACGAATATGCCGCCAGGAGATCGCCGCCGCGCCCGCCCAACCCGACCTCATCGAGCAGCGCCTCCAGGTCGGCATGGGTGCAGCGAATGCCGCGCACAGCAGCGAAAAACGCCAGGTTCTCCAGGGCGGTCAGTTCGCGGTAGAGGTGCAGATCGGGCGCAACCCAGCCGAGGAGGTGGAGCGCCTCCGACGGGCGAAAGACCCTCCCATCCATCTCGATCGTCACCGTGCCGTGCGCCGCACGCTGCAGCCCGCAGATTACGCGCAGCAACGAACTTTTGCCGCTTCCATTCGCGCCGGTCACAACAAGCGTCTCACCTGCGCGCAATGCGAACGACACGCCCGCCAGCACCCGCCGCGTGCCGTACTCTACCGCAACATCGTTTACGATCAGGCGCAAAGGTTCGCTCATTGGCATCGATCCCGGGTTCGATACTGACACCCGGTATGGTACTGCGGAAGGGGCGTTTCAGCAAATGTGAGAACCACAGGGTAAGAGAGCGCCCGCGTCTCGTTGCACACCTTTCTCCAGACATGGTGCTATAATGACCCGCTGTATGGAAGGAGCCTCATGACGTCGCCATTTCCCGGTACGAACCCGCATCTTGCGGGTGAACGGTTTCAGGCGTTTCGCGGGTATCTGGCGCGCCGGATCAGCATCGCACTCGCGCCGCCGATCCGCCTCTGCCAGATGGTCCTGCCAGCTTGGCAGCATGGACTCGACCGTCCGACAGCCGGGTTGTCTGGCGCTCTTGAACGGCGAATCTTCTATCCCGACCTGCACGTGGTCGATTCGATCAATGATGCGCATCCGCCGC
>JBEPYG010000327.1:0-5504 GCA_041641515.1 Roseiflexus sp. | reverse complement strand
CAGCGAAGCCGAGCGAGCCGCCGACGAAGCGCAGGAATTGTGGGAACGAGCTGCGGAACGCAACTCGATGGAACGGCAGGAGTTCATTGAAGCTAGCGCCGATCTCGATCAGGCGGAAGAACGAATTGCGTATTCGCGAGCGCTCATCGAAGCGATCATCAAGCGTCTGAAAGACCTGGAAGCGGCGCGGGACGCAGCACGCGACGAAATCGCCGCTGCTGAGGCGGACATCATGCAGGGACGTGCATTCGTTGCAGCGAATGATCCTGATGTCGGCAAAGAGCCGGAAAAACTACTGGCGCGCGCCGAGTCGGCGCTAGCGCAGGCACGCGCCGAAATACAGCAGGAGCGTCCTGACTGGCTCCAGATCGTTCGCCTGGCGCACGAAGCCAATCACCTGGCGGATGAAGCGCTGCGCGGGGCGCGTTCCGAGGTCGATGCGATGAACCGTTTGCGCGATCAGCTGAAGCGCATGCAACAGGTTGCCACCGCCGAAGTGCAGAAGATCGTGCAGTTTATGACGGTTCACCCGCGCGACCTTCCCGTTGGCGCACGGGACAGGATCAACGGTTTGCAGATCAACCTCCAAGCTGCCTATGCAGCTGCACAGAGCGCCGAACAGAAAGAAGAAGAAGCGCGCGCCAATGCGTTGCGTGACGCTATCGAGCGCTACACTGCGCTCGAACAGCAAGCTGCTCAGATCTATGCCGACATTCAGAACCACTACCGACGCATCGAGGCGCTGCGGCAGCAGGTGCGCACCGAAGCCGACCGCGCCAAGTCGGCGATCAAGCGCGCCGAACATCTCTGGAGACAGGCAGGGAACCTGGCATCTCAGGATGTCGGTGGTTTTGCTCTTCTGCAGGAAGCACGCACTGCATATAGTCAGATCGGGAATGTGCACAGCGAAACCGACGCGCAGCGCGCGCTCGCGCATGCCCGTGATGCTTACGACAAAGCCGATCGCGCAGCACGCGCCTTTGAAGAACAAATCCGCCTCGCTCGCCAGCACCGCGATGACCGTCTTGGCGATTTTATCGGTGGTGTGCTGGTTGGTACACTGCTTGACGATCACAGATCCGGCGGCAGCGGTTGGGGTGGTGGCAGCAGTTCAGGCAGCTGGAGCGGCGGAAGTCGCAGCGGTGGCGGGTTTGGCGGCGGCGGCCGCAGCGGTGGCGGGTTTGGCGGCGGCGGCCGCAGCGGTGGTGGGTTTGGCGGCGGCGGCCGCAGCGGTGGCGGATGGTAAGGTCACTTTGCAGCACGCTCACCAGCGTGCATTTCCCACGGCATGATCACGGACGAATTCCCATTGGTGCGCGGCTCACGCAGCACCAGACGAGGACCGTAGGCTAAAAACAAGCTGTGGTGGCGCTCAGGGCAGTCTGGTGCGGTGCAACGCAGGTGATCGCTGTCGGGAACCAGTTCGCTGCCACAGGTCGGACAGTGATACGTCTGATGGGCGTCGTTGTTCTGGGACATGGCATTTCTCCAGGATATCAATATATAAGAAAGCGCCCGCCTTTCGAGGCGGGCGGCATATGCCCTCTGTGGCATTCCTTGCCAGTAATTCTGCCTCCTATTTTAACATCGTATGACGATTTTGTAAAGCAATGTCTGCGCGCGGCGCACACATTTCGTCCTCATGACGTTTGCGTCGGCGGAGCGACGTCTCATTGCGCTTGCAGAATCCATCCCGCCGCCGATGCCTGCTCTCAGGGGCATCCCTCGAACAGTTACGTGCATGCCGCATTTCTTACTGCCTTAACATACCACGGGTGAGTTACAGACCTGCAGTAGCACGACATCCGCTTATGGTCTTCCAATGCATAATCCGCTCTGGCTCACGCAGGCGATCTTTACGGAACACGGCGGCGCCACGCCCCAACAGAGTTCTGCCCCGGAGCGTGGGGGGCACGTCGTCCGCACTCCTGCTGATCGGCGCCGTGCCAGCCCACGCCGGCAGGCTTCGCCTTTGATAGCCGCGAGATTGAGTCCGACGGCAACAGGGAGGCTGCGTCCGTCATCATAGCCGGGCGCGGGCGCCAGGAGCCGAGAGCTAGGCACACACGACTCTATCGCGTATCGGCTATGCGTCGGCGGGGCAACGTCTCATTGCGCCTGCAGAAGCCATCCCGCCGCCGATGCCTGCTCTCGGGGGGATTGCGCAACCCCGATCGTGAACAGTTACGTCGTCTCCCAGCTCCCCTCTTCCCAACCATACTCGATGCCATGCCGCCGTAACAGCGCCTGGAGCCGATCATCGGCCTCGATCAGTTCGGTGATCCGGCTGACCGCTGCATTCAACACATCGCGCAGTACTGCGTTATTCGCCGCCAGATCGGCGGGAACATCGAACAGGATGCTGAAGGTGTGGCGGGTGTAATCATCATTGATGGTCATTGCGTCTCCTTCCTGAACGATGACCATACCTGCGCCAGAAGATGCACAACAGTGCAAAAACCGGCAACATCAGCTGTCATCGGCTCGCTGTGCGTCTTCCAGGTGACAATCATCTGCACCAGTTCTACGGTGCAACCACGGTAAACGACGCACCCGCGCTTCTGCCGAACTCTTCCGGCGCATAGGTGCGGTACGCTGTCGCCGGCGGCGCTGCATATGCGCCAGGAACGGTCGCACGCGCCAGATAGGTGTAGGTATAGGTTCCTTTCGGCAGGTCGGTGGCGAAGAGTGCCACGCGCCCAGCACGCACCTCGGTATGGTTGAAGTACCACCAGTATGGGAGTGTTTCCCCTTCGATCTGCGGCGCCAGTTGCGCCTCGCGCGCTGCTGCCGTGGTCGTCTTCAGACTGGTGTCGAGCGCCTCCAGCCCGCCAGGCAGGAAGTCTTCCACTGTCAGGTAGCGCACATCGGCGGGGACGCTCAGAGTGATGCGCACCTGGACGATCTCCCCTTGACGCGCCTGGGTGATCAACTGACCCGTCGGGCTGAGCGTGTCGCTGGCAACGGCGATGTACTCGCGTCGCACGCCGAAGCCCCGGTCGAGCGCCTGCGCGCTGGCGGCATCTTCGCTGTAACGCAAACGCAGCGTGTAGTACAACCGCCCTTTGCCGCTCTGATCGGTTCCGGCCTGCCGCTGTAACAGCACCTGGCTCCCTTCCCGCTTCAGATCGGTCCCTGCAATCGTCACCCGGTCGGTCTCCCGCAGGGTCGCCGGTGAGACCACCGCTTCGCGAATGGTCTGCCCGTCGAGCGCGACCCGGTAACGATAATCCGCCTGCAGATCGCCGGTGGAGGCGGCGTATTCACTGAGCGCAAGCACCGCGCCTGCCGAGTCGTATGCTGTGCGCCAGATGTCCCGCTCGCGCTCCCCCATCAGCCAGCGCGCCGCGTTGGGGATCAGGAAGTTCTGCGGGTCGGTGCGCATCAACGCTCGCATTGCCAGACCGGTTGCTGTGATATTGCTGTCGAGCCCCCACCGCGACATCCCGCCTACCTCCCAGTGCGCGTCGGATGCGGTCAGCACCGCGCTGCCCATCAGTTCGGCAATCAGTGTTCGGATGCGGCTCTCTTCGCTACCGGTCGCCTGAAGCGCCATGAGCAAATGCGCCTTCCCTGCAGCGTGCAGTTTGCTGCGTTCGTCGTACAGGTTGACTGCCCGTCCACGGTCAGGCTTGCCCGCTTCTCCGAGCACAAAGAGGACATAGGCGCGGATATTCGGGTCGCTCAGGATCGATGCCGACGTTGGAGACGCATCGAGCGCCTCACCTAGATAGACGACGGCGCGGTCCAGCGTCGCCTGATCGATGACGAAACCGGCACGCTGCGCTTCGACCAGTCCCTGGACGGCGTAAGCGGTGAGGTAGGGATCGCTCTTCTCACCTCGCCACCATCCCCATCCGCCATCGAGTTGCTGTAAGGCTGAGAGACGCTGCATGCCACGCTGCAAACTGCGCTCGAGCGTCTCGCGTAACTGCGGGTCGTCGAAGCCCGCCTCTCGGAGCAGACGGTAGGCAGCAGCGGCAGGCATGAAACTGCTGACGGTCGCCTCACTGCTGAGGTACGGCGCCCGCGCCAGTTGCTCGACACCCTGCACAATGCCCGCCACCAGCGATGGGGTCAACTCTAGTTCGACGCGCGCATCGCTCGCCGCCTTTTCCGGCGGAAGTTTGACCGTCTCGATCACCTGATCGAGCACCTGCCCGGCGCTGGCAGTCGCTTCCATTGTGGTCAGGAAGCGCAGTGGCACACGCGCTTCGACGGAGTCCTCATAACCGCCGCCGTTTACACGCAATGTCAACACAGCTTCGTCACTCTCGCCTGGCAGAGGATTGACGCCAGCTTGCCAGCGCACCAGTGTCGTGCCATTCGCCGGAACATTCACCTGCTGCTCGACAGGTCCTTCGATCGTGATCGCAGGACCGGGCACAATCCGCACGGTTGCCTCGATCGCCGCGTTCGTGGTGTTCTGTACAACTGCCTGTAACACCGGACGGTCGCCGACCGTCAGCGCGCGCGGCAGTGTCGGGCGCAACAACAATGGCTTGCCGGCAACAATATCAACCGTCTGCTCGCCAACCAGGGTGTCGGCAGTAATGGCGCGCGCCGTCAGCCGCCAGGTCGTCAGGTTGTCCGGCAGGGTCACACTGAACACTGCCGTACCATCATCACCGGTGACCAGCGATGGATTCCAGAACGCGGTGTCGGGGAAGTCGCGTCGCACAGCGAGCGGCACTTCGAGACCACCGCCGCCTCCCTTGTCGCCCGGCTGCAACCGCAGCGTCACCCGATCCACCAGCGCGGTCAGCGGGTTCGAGGTGAACACACCCAGCGCGCGCTGGTCGTAGAACGCCTGGCGTAACGACGGATTGGGATCATCAGCCAGAGTCAGCACTGCCTTGTCAACCAGCGCCAGCGATACCTCGGCGCGCACACCTTTACCGGTATAGTCGGTTGCTTTGATCGTATAGGTCACTGTGTCGCGCGGACCGACCTGCGTCTTGTCAGGCGTGAGGGTGATGGTCAATTCCTGTCGCTCGGTCGAGACCGGCAGTTTCACGATGCCAACCCGCAGATCGGGCGCAGCTGGCGCATCGGGTGTGCTGCCATCACCTGGCGCTTTGATGAGCGTCAGCGACGCATACACATTCGGTGTAAATTCATCACGGATGGGCACCTGGATGACACCGGTGGTTCCCTGGAGCGTAAAGGTCTGGTACTCGATCACATTGCCCCGTTCGATCGTAAGGAGCGCCGTCATATCGGGGTATGGCGCCGTGACCAGGATCGTCGCCGTCTCACCCGGTTTGTAGAGCCGTCTGTCGGCGATCAGATCGACGCGGTTGCTGTCATCAATACCCCAGAAGACATCACTGCCCGACACCCAGGTATACGCGCTGGTTTGCACCGTCCGTCCGGCGTCGTCCTTGCCTTTCGCCGCAATGCGGTACGTCCCTCCCTGCGATGGAGTGAACTCCACCTTCCCACGTCCCTGCCCGTCAGTCGTCGCCGTCCGCGTTTCGACCAGGGTATCAGTAAACGCCGAT
>JBEPYG010000326.1:0-5530 GCA_041641515.1 Roseiflexus sp. | reverse complement strand
ACGAACTACCTCTTCTCGCAATAAACAGGTAGTTCGTTATATTTTGTTCATGATCGAAAGCCAAATCGCCCATGTCCATTATGATATGGATAGTTCAGAATACTCGTTAGAACACATCCTTCCTGAAAATCCAGGCGACGGGTGGGGACATTTTGAGGATGAGCAGATCGAAGAATGGATCTATCGTCTTGGCAATCTCACCCTTCTAGAAGCATCACTCAACCGGACTGCCGGAAATAAGCCCTTCAATGAGAAGCGAGCCGTGTATGCGCAGAGTCACTTCCGTATCACCCGTGAGATTGCAGAACAGAACGAGGAATGGACTGTAGAGCGGCTTGCGGAGCGACAGCGCCGGATGGCTCGATTGGCAACAGGTATCTGGCGGTTGGCGCAGATGGATACGCGACGGTCACCGGTTTGAGGATAGAGGAGGAACAGGGTGCGGGTACACTACGCCAGGTATGTGTCGTCTGCGCATATGCGAGTACAATATCCGTACACTCGGACGCCGGAAGCAATCAGGGAGACGACGCATCGTCGAGGTTCCTCAAAGGCTCCACTTGTACCCCTTTCAAGGATCAGCACAGTGAGAACGGCGTGAGGGGATGCTGAAAGGATTGATCTTTTCCAATCCTCTGCATCCCCTTTGGAGTACACGCTGGACGTTCCGGTGGATGACATGACACGGTTTCCCGCTCAGGGTCACCGCGCCTGCGCAGCATGGACAGCTTTTTCCGCCGCTTCCGCCAGCGTCGCCGCCGGGATCAGCGCCGATTCCGCCAGGATGCGTCGCCCTTCTTCTTCGTTTGTGCCGACCAGACGCGCAATCATGGGAACGTCGGTCTGGACCTCCGACAGGGCGGCGACAATACCCCGCGCCACTTCGTCCACGCGGGTAATACCACCAAAGATATTGAACATTACCGCTTTCACGTTCGGGTCGGAGAGGATGATCTGGAGTGCGGTCTTGACCTTCTCTTTGCTTGCACCGCCGCCGATGTCAAGGAAGTTGGCGGGCTCGCCGCCATACAGTTTGACGACGTCCATCGTCGCCATTGCCAGCCCGGCGCCATTCACCATGCAGCCAATATCACCATCAAGTTTGATATAGGTAATGCCCGCCTCACGCGCGCGCTGCTCGGCTTCCGGTTCGTCCGATGCATCGCGCATCGCTTCGAGATCGGGGTGGCGGAACAGCCCGCTGTCGTCCAGCACGATCTTCGAGTCGAGCGCCTGCAATGATCCGTCGGCGCGCACGACGAGCGGGTTGATCTCCGCCAGCGACGCATCGACGTCCATGTAGGCGCGATACAGCGCCATGGCAATCTGGGCGAACTGGCGCGCCTGTTTCGCGTCGGTCAACCCGATGCCGTAGGCAAGGTCACGCGCCTGAAACTCGAGCAGCCCTAGCATCGGGTGCGCCGCCACTTTGACGATCGCCTGCGGATTGGTTTTGGCGACTTCTTCGATTTCGACGCCGCCTTCCGCCGATGCCATCATCACGATCCGTCGCGAGGCGCGGTCCATAATCGCGCCCAGGTAGATTTCGCGCTCGTAGGTGATCGCCTCGGCAACCAGCACTTTCTCGACGGTCAAACCCTTAATGTTCATGCCAAGGATCTGACCTGCGACCTGCTCCGCCTGCTCTGGCGTATCGGCAAGTTTGACACCGCCCGCTTTGCCGCGCCCGCCAACGAACACCTGCGCCTTGACGACCACCCGAGCGCCGATCTGTTCGGCAATTGCGCGCGCCTCTGCCGGCGTCGTCGCAACGCCGCCACCCGTCACCGGTACGCCGTAGCGCGCTAGAATGTCGCGCGCCTGGTACTCGTGCAGCTTCATCGCCCGTTCCTCTCCCTGCTCACGTGTATCTTGCGCAGATAGTATCATTGTCGCTGCATTGCGTCAACTTTCCAGCACCACCCACGCGCGCCGGTCACGCTTCGATAGCGCCGGCGGATCGGTGATCGGCGTGACGTCGGTCAACCAGATGAAAACGGCATAGCGGCTATGACACGCACGGCTGCGGATGTCGTCGTCGAGACAGAGTTCGGCGGCATAGCGGTCGATCAACGCTGCCACCCGCTCCGGCGTCAGATAATCGAAGGTGACGACGCGCGCCGCCTGCGCTGTGGCGACGACCGGTCCACCGGTGCGTTTGAGGAGCAGGGTATCACCGATCGCTACACGACCATACGGCGCAGCGCGCACCCGCAGGAAGCGCGACTCGATCGTCTTGACGCCGGCAAGAATGCGGCTCAGGTAGGGTTCGCGCAAAATGACAAGGTGGAGCGCCATGCAACTTTCACCCTGTAGCGTGCGTCGTACTGAGCAGAAAGGAGCGCCCTGGTCACAGTGCTACACAATCTCAGCAACGCCGGGCGGAAAAGAACGATGGAAACTCGAACACTTCGACGCATTCGTAGCGAACGCATTCTGGGAGGCGTCGCCGCAGGTGTGGCGCGCGCACTCAATATCGACCCGGTTTTTGTGCGCCTTGGCTTCCTGTTTCTGGCGCTGATCAACGGCTTTGGCACACTGCTCTATCTGGCGATGTGGATCCTGACGCCTGCCGAGGACAGCCGGGAGATCGATCCACGGGCACAGATCCGGGAAAACATCGCCGATATGCGTATGGTTGTTGAAGAGTATGTTGCGCGCCTGCGCAGCTTGTTTGCGGCATGACATCATCGCTTCACCTCAGCCCCCTGCGGCGGCGCACATGCCGCAATTGTTGGCAATAAGCTAGTCGCCACACGTTATCGCCCGTCGGCTCTGTTTGCCCCAGCCCGCTCACATCTGCACCTTGCAAGGGCAGACAGATCACATGCGCACTCACGCGATGGAGCGCATTGGGACGCGCCAGCATCCGCATCTCTCTCCTCCTCCCACATAGTGGAAGAGGGGTCGGGAATGAGGGCGCATCCCAACGACATCCACGCCCATCGTTGTTCCCACGAGCTCTTGAACATCTGCACTGCACCCTCCCGGAGATGCAGGCAAAACCCCGTGCACCCAGCATCGCTGTTGCCAGCGATGTTACAGCGAGATTTCTCATGGACTACAAAGGTACGTGCTCAGACGTATCGTACCCGTAGTGTTTGTACGTCGGCGGGGCAACGTCTCGCAGCGCTTGCGAACGTCTCCCGCCGCCAATGCGTGATCTCGAGAGCCGCCCCTGAACCTGCAATCGCGAGACGTTACCTGCGAAGGTGCAACAGGCTCGGCAAAGTGATATCCATAAGCGTGGACTTCGTGGGAGTCGTGCCCTTATGGTGCGATCATCAAGCGATGTCTCGTCATCGTACTATGTTTCCAGCGCCACTGCGACCGCCTCGCCTCCCCCCAGACAGAGCGCCGCGATGCCGCGTCCGCCGCCGCGTCGGAGTAACGCATAGATGAGCGTTACCAGGATGCGCGCGCCACTGGCGCCAATCGGGTGCCCGAGCGCAATCGCGCCACCGTGGACATTCAACCGGTCGCTGTCGAGATCGAGGGCGCGAATGTTCTGGACGATCTGTGCCGCGAACGCTTCGTTGACTTCGAACAGGTCGTAGTGATCGAGCGTCGTCGCCGTCTGCGCCAGCAACCGACGGATGGCATACACCGGCGCGGTAAAGACCTCACGCGGCGCGACAGCTGCCTGTGCTGCGGCCGTGAGTCGCGCCAGCGGACGCACACCGAGTTCGGCGGCGCGTTGAGCGCTGGTGACCACCAGTGCAGCGGCGCCATCGGTCAATCCGGGAGCATTCCCGGCAGTCACTGTGCCATCGGGTGAAAAGGCGGGTGACAGTTTACTGAGCGTGGCAAGACTCACCCCTCGGCGCGGCGGTTCGTCAGCAGCAACGGTCTCACCGCCCGGCAACGAAAACGGTGCAATCTCATCGGCAAAGTACCCGGCATCCTGTGCAGCAACCGCGCGCGCCTGCGACTCGACGGCGTACATGTCTTGCTGCTCGCGAGTAATGCCGTAGGTGCGCGCTGTCCAGTCGGCGGCATGCCCCATATGATGATGCTCGAATGCGCACCAAAGCCCATCATGGATGAGCGCATCAACCAGTTCACCGTTTCCGAGGCGGTACCCGCTGCGCGCCTGGGGCAGCAGGTAGGGCGTGCGCGACATGCTTTCCATGCCGCCGGCAACAATGAGCGATGCTTCGCCAGCACGGATGAGCGCAGCAGCTAGGGTGACCGCCTTGAGACCGCTGCCGCAGACCTTGTTGATCGTCAATGCTCCAACTGACTCCGGCAGACCGCCCCGCAACGCTGCCTGGCGGGCCGGCGCCTGCCCAAGCCCTGCGCTCACAACATTCCCCATAATGCACTCATCGATCAACGCCGGATCGACAGCCGCGCGCGCGATAGCGGCGCGGATGGCATGCGCCCCCAGATCGGTCGCAGCAACAGCACGAAACATGCCCTGGAACTTGCCGATCGGTGTGCGTGCTGCGCCGATAACGACAATATCGCTGGCATCAGACATGACTCCCTCCTTGATATGCAGGATGCGGACAATGGCGCTCGAATCCCACCTCGCATCGTTTGTCATGGTGGAGTGTGCGCTTCATTTGCACACCGGGTTGTACGGTATTCCCTCGAAATACGTGTTCCATTCCTTTTCCGACAACGTCCGTCCTGCCGCACGACAGGCGATATCCAGAAGTTCCTGTCCGGTCTGCGGTAACGACTCGGGTGCGAAAAGCGGCGCATTCAGATTCCAGACACGCGCCATGCCGTCAGCGCCGGTGGTCAGCATCAGCGATGTATTCGCCGGTATCGCCACATCGTTCACTGCGTTATCGTGCCCGCGAAGGATCACCGGTTTGACCCCTGGATCAGCAGCTGTCAGATCCCAGAGGATAACCCGTCCATCCGCGCTGGCAGTCGCCAGGATACTAGCATTACCATTCACTGCCAATCCAGTGATACGGTCACTCTGACCGCGCAGCACCGTGCGCGCCCGATTGTCATTGCGCGCTTCGAGTTCCCAGAGACACGTTGTTCCATCAGTGCTGCCAGCGATCACCAGCATCTGCCCAGATGCTATCTGCACCCTGGTGATCGGTGCTGTCAATCCAAGCAACACATAGACCGAGTCGAACTGTGCGCCGCTCAAACGCCAGAGGCGCACCTGTCCACCGGCGCTTCCATAAGCAAGCCAGCGTCCATTGTCACTAAAGGTGATCGAGGTCAGCGCACCGCGTGTCCGTTCGCGGGTATATGTGCCAGAACTAGACTCCAGGTTATACAATCGGGCCTGGCTATCATCATTGCCGGTCGCCAGCAGACGGCTGTCGGGGCTGAACGCGAGTGAGCGAATGCCGCTGCGACCACCGAGACCACTGAGGCGGCGCGGCGGCGTCGAGAGGTTCGTCAGGTCGTATACGAGCGTTGCACCCTCGTCATCACCAACTGCCAGCAGACGTCCATCGCGGCTGATGGTCATTGCCGTATTGATACCGCCCGGTCCTGCAAGTTCGCGTGCAGTCAGGGTTGTTCCAGAAAGGTTCCACAGACGAATACTGGCCGG
>JBEPYG010000325.1:0-5531 GCA_041641515.1 Roseiflexus sp. | reverse complement strand
GCAACGGAGCGCCGAAGCATATCGAGATCCAGACGACGGATGTCGATGCCATCAAGCAGTACCTGTCCCTGTTGCGGATCATAGAACCGAGCTAGAAGCGACACCAGACTCGATTTGCCGGCTCCTGTCGCTCCAACGACTGCAACGTTCTGTCCGGCGGGGATCACCAGCGAAACATCACGGAGCACCGGTTCTTCCGGCACATACGAGAAACTGACCTGGCGCAGTTCGATCGCACCACGCACCCGCGGCAGGACAATCGGGTCTGGCGGAGGGGCAACCGCCGGCTTCGTTTGCAACATCGTAAAGATGCGTTCTGCCGCGCCAAGCGCAATCTGCACCGTGTTGTACTGCTCGCCAAGACGCAGAATCGGCTGAAACGCCCGCTCGGTATACTGAACGAACGCCACCAGTGTACCAAGCGTTGCCCAGCCTGCCAGCACTCCCTGCCCGCCTCCATACAAGACGAGCGCTAACCCGACAGACGACAGAATTTCCTGTGATGCCAGGAACAACGCACTCTGACGACGCAACGCCAGCAGTGATCGACGGTACGCCATGTTGTAGCTATCGAACTCTTCAGCGCTTGCCCGCTGAGCGCCAAACAACTGGATCACAGACATCCCGGCGATACGTTCGCTCAGGAACGCACTGGTGCGCGCCAGCGCGGTACGTTCACCGGTTGAAGAACGACGAATACGCTGTCGGAAGAAGCGCGTGATCAGCGCCAAAACCGGCAGGACTGCAAGCGACAGCAGTGCAAGGCGCCAGTTAATGGCGACCATGACCCCAACGATAACGATCAATGTCACACTTTCCACCAGGATCGTCACGACACTACTCGATAAAAGCGCATTGATGGTATCGACATCGCTGGTCAGGCGTGTGACCAGATCGCCAGTGGGCGCCCGGCTGAAGAACTTCTGGTCCTGATGCGTGATATGGTCGAACAGACGTGTACGCAAATCGGCCAGTGCACGCTGCCCTGCTAGCTGGAGAAACAGCGTATAGACGTACTGTAACGCAAACATGGCGATTGCAACAGCGCCATACAGCGCTGCAATCACCCACAGACCACCGATGTCGCCACGTGCGATCGGACCATCGATCGCCTGCTGCATCAGCGCCGGCGGCACAGCATTCAGGGCGGCGGTCAGCAGCAGAATGACCAGCGCCAGCGCCAGAATGCGCCAGTGTGGCGCCATTGTCGCGCCAAGCAGTGCAACCAGCGCTGCGTCCTGACCATATCCCGTCGCGGAGGACGTCTCGGAAGAACTGCCTTTCATTCGCCGCTCTCCTCGGCATCTTCAGCCTGGCGTAATTCGCGTCGATACATCGCTGCATAGCGACCATTGAGCGCTAACAACGACTGATGGCTTCCTTGCTCTACAATGCGCCCGTGGTGCAGCACTATGATCTGATCGGCATCGCGCACTGCCGCCATTCGCTGACTGACGATCAAAACGGTGCGTCCTTCACGCGCAGCCGCGAGTTCACGCATGATCTCTGCAGCTGTTTGGGGATCCACGCTCGACAACGTATCGTCGAGTAACAGGATTGCCGGGTCACGCACAAGTGCACGCGCAATTGCAACCCGCTGCTTCTGCCCTCCCGAAAGCGTTGCACCACGCTCCCCGACCATCGTCGAAAGACCCTGCGGCAACTGCGCCAGATCATTCGTCAGACGCGCTGCGTTCACGGCGCGATGCACCAGTTCATCAGCGACAGAAGGCAAACCAAGCGTGATATTGTCGCGCACCGACATGCTGAAAAGCAGCGGTTCCTGCGGGACATACACCACATGCTGGCGCAGGGTTGACAGACGTATGTTCCGGATATCGACCCCGCCAATTGTCACGCGCCCTTCATCAGGATCGCGTACACGTCCAGGAAGGCTCAGAAGCATACTCTTGCCTGCACCTGTCGCGCCGACAATTCCGACCGTCGTGCCTGCTCTGATGTGGAGGTTGATACCGCGCACGATCCAGCGACCATTACCCGGAACTCGTATTCCAACGCCCTCGAAACACACATCACCCGAAGGCATGAGCGCAGTCGCATCAGGCGAGTCAACAATCCGTGGACGGCGGCGCAAAACTTCGCCGATCCGTCCGGCGGCAGCGCTCCCTTGCTGGAGGCGCTCGTATGCCTGGCTGAGTTGCTGCGCTGCTCCACTGAGCAGCCCCAGATACACAAGAAATTGCACATACTGCCCGACCGAAATCGTCCCCCCAACCACCAGCGCGCCGCCGACACCAATGACAAGCGCCGCAGCAAGACGTACTACCAGACCAGGAAGGGGAGCAAGCGCTGCCGAGCGTAGCGCAAAATCGAGATTACTGCGCATATAGGCATCATTCCTGTGCTGAAATGCCGTCACCATCTGACGCTCTTGCGCATATGCCGCCAGCATCCGCATAGCGCTCAGGTGTTCCTGCGCAAATGCCGAAAGGTGTGCCATCCGTTGCTGCACTTTATCAAATGCACGTTCAAGCACGTGTCCGAATCCAACCTGTGCACCAAGACTAGCAAACAGCAACGCAACCACCAATCCCGCCAGTAACGGGCTGGTCAATCCCATGAGAGTCGTACCGATCGCCAGCAGAAACAGTGCATGCATCGACATCTGAAAACCTGCACTGTAGAAGCGCCAGATATAGATGAAGTCATTGGAAGCGCGTGAGAGCAGTTCACCAACGCCATAACTCTGAATGGTTGCCTGATCGAACAACATCACGCGATCAAACAGGTCCTGGCTCATGCGATAACTGACCCCGGCAGCAATCTGTCCGGTCAGCATACGAAGCAGATACCTGAATACCGCCAGGGTTGCGGCCAGTATGACAAGACCGGCGGCATACCAGACCAGCAGGTCGAAACTGATGCCTTCTAACAGTGCATCAATGGCGCGACCAAGCAGCGCCGGGCTGAATGCACTGGCAGCCGCACCGATCAGCGCATAGATCGTCCCTACGATCAAATGTCGTCGATACGGCGCCATATACGGAAGGAGAAAACGGAGACCGGATCGCTTCATGGGAGGGATTTCAGGATCATACGATAGTTCTTCGTTATCTTTGGGTAGTGCGTAGTTTACACGATATTAATCAGATGAGTCAACGAACAGTTAATCACGAGTCAATCTGACAAACTATTTTTATACTAGTTCCAGCAAACAATCCAGCTCTGATTGTTGTATGCATACTTATTGTCAAGGAGGCAACCTGTCATGCGGTCGAAAATCGTGCGAGCACTTGCAGCAGCGCTTCTGGTCGGCACAATTGCAGCAGCGGCTATGGCCCCTCTGGCGCCGCCTCCCATCCGTGGACAATCGACGATAGTCACATCGGGTCAGTGACGTATGACGTTGTTGGCCGTCTATCTGGTCTGTGCGCTTGTCGGAGCAGTTATAGCGCTCTGGCGAGCGCCGGCCTGGCCACGCTACAACTTGCTGCTGGCAATTGCCGCGGCGCCACAAATTGCCCACGTACTCGGCATCCATCTCAGCGAGATGTTCATCGTGTCAGTTGTGGCAATGATCCTGTGGTGCATCTGCAACTATCGAATCGCTGGCGTCCCTTTGGTCGCTGGCGGTGCGGCGCTTAACATGCTGGCGATGGCCTGGCATGGCGGCGCTATGCCGGTGCGAGCAGATATCCTGGCGGATCTGGGGTATCACTTCGATGCAGGCGTCCTTCTGGAAGGATCGAAGGATATCGTTGTGCATGGCTCGCCACTCTGGCTTCTCTCCGACTGGTTGCCGGTTTCGACCGGTTTCTTCACGCTCATTGTAAGCCCCGGTGATCTTCTGATTGTCGGTGGAGTGCTGGCATGGCTGATGTTCAGCCATCCATCTACGTCGGAAAGGGAACATCCAATGATCGCGTTTCATTCCTCTTCTCCATCGCTCGAAAAGCGCGCCCGTCTGGTTCCAGGGCGCAGTGCGCGACCCGCGCTGACACGCCTGGCGCTGCTTGCCGCCGCTGATCCTGCACTGGCGGAACAGCTGCTGCGCGATCCGCTCAATGCAGCGGATGCCCACCCGCACTACCGCGTCACCCTTGATGCGCATGATCGCGCCACCCTGGCAGCCATCCGCGCACGCGCGCGAACCGTCGGCGAATTCCTGGGTGAGCTTGCCGCCGAGGTCGATGGGGCATAGTGCTGTTATGACGCAGACATCGTTATGTTTATCTGCCTGTCACAATGGCAGAAAAGAATCGGCAGTCGGGTTGGACATCAGTTTCCGCTGCATTATCATAGAAGACATATCGCCATGACGAGCGGATCTCCACCTCTTCCATCATCGCCTGCTAACGTTTCGACCATACTGCGTCGAATTGTCAATGCACCCGACATTCGAGGGCTCGCAGACGTCCTCCACGACGCCATCACGCATGCCCTTCCCGAAGCACGTGTCGATCTCTTCGTTCTCGACGAATCGGCAGAGCATCTTCTGATCACGTGCGGCAAACAGGATTTGCCCGCGCCGTCTGCGGTTCACTGCGTCTCACCATTCATCGCTTGGTTGCACCAGCACGGCTATCAGACGGACATTGTGCCGCTGACCGTTGCCGATCAACTTCAGGGACGGATGGTCGTATCGCAGCGCGTTATCGACAACAGGCGACGCGACCTCACGATGCTCAATCAGATTGCACCGGTTGTGGGGCTCTGGTTAGTCGCTCACCGTCGTCTGACGTCAATTGACGTGCACAAAGAAGAATTGCGCACGACGCAAGAGCGATTACGCCAGATCGAGGAAATGCGGCTTCGCGCCACCCTGGCTGCCGGTGCGGCGCACGACATTGGCAATCTCTTTGCCTCGGTGCTGGGGCACGCTCAGTTGCTGCAGCAAAATGCACCTTCCCATCTCCAGGACGATCTCAGGACCATCGAGCAGGCTGCCAGAGATGGGCATTACCTCTTACGGCGTTTACTCACCATTCGCAGTAGTACCCACCCTCTAGAAGCGACAACATCGCCAGTCCTGCTTCCTGCACTGGTCCACGACGCATTACGATTGACTCAGCCGTTTTGGAGAACCCGTCGCTCCGTGAAGGTCAACATTGCGCTGGCGCCCGTTCCGCCGGTCCGTGGTCATCCAGCCGATCTGCGGGAAGTTTTGATTAATCTCATTCTGAATGGTGTGGCAGCTATGCCGGAGGGCGGCACGCTCACTGTGCGCACCTACAGTACCGGCGAACGCGCTGTCGTCGAGATCAGCGATACTGGCATTGGAATTGCACCCGCACATCAGAGTGCCATCTTCCAACCATTCGTAACCAATCGCGCCACGGGAAGCGGCCTGGGGTTGAGCATCAGCCGGACTATCGTCGAAAGTTATGGCGGTGTCATCAGCGTCGCGAGTACACCTGGACAGGGTGCAACGTTTACGGTCAGCCTGCCGCTGGCGCACATCGCCGATATGACGCTGGAACCGCCAGCGCTCCGGTACACCGCATCGTGATGGGATTAAATCTACAAGCTAAAATAGTATCAGATCCCCAGCAACAACTAAGGAATCCGGA
>JBEPYG010000324.1:0-5534 GCA_041641515.1 Roseiflexus sp. | reverse complement strand
TCGTTTTGCAGCGTTCTGAGCGTCTGTTGCATGGCGCTCTGCACGCTACGCTCTTCGAGATTGCGGAAACTTCGCCCAATGATGAACTCGGATGTGAGCGCCTGCAATGCCAGCAGCGCCGTTAGCGCAATAGTAATGACTCGGAGCGTTGCTGTGCGCAGTGATGTCGTCGGGGCAGAGAACACTCGTGATTTCCTTTACGAAAACGTATCGTTGTCTGCAAGGCGTAGTGTACAATATAATCATTACCAAATGCGAGCCGAGTCTTTCCGATCCTGGATCGTAGATACGTTCAACGTTCAACAGGGTGTACTGTGGATTATGGTTTTCTGCTTGCGGGACTGTAGCGACACAAGCGATACATTGACAGGTGATGACGCAGAGAAAACTATTTTGGGACGGGAATTGTCTATTTTTGGCGTACGCTTTCGTTTAATAAAGATTTTCTTTACTTTTTAGGGTTGCACCGGTCTACTCATAACAACTTGTCACGCGATATCTATGCCACAATCGATTATCAGTCTATCCCACGAACCATCTGGAGCGTTGCTCGTGCATGAGTGGCGTCGACGATCAGACGTGCGCCATCTCTACATTCATATTCCCTTCTGCCATCGTCGGTGTGCGTACTGCGACTTCAACACCTACGCCAACATGGAGGATCGCATGGAGGCGTATGTGGCAGCGCTCTGTACCGAGCTGCACTCAATGGCGCATCCGCAGCGCGCCATTCCTCCGGCTCGCTCGATGACCGCCGACCTGACACGCGCAATGGTGCGCCCGACGATCTTCCTCGGCGGCGGTACGCCGAGCATGCTGTCGGAGGCGTTAATGGAACAGACGCTTGCTGCGGCTGATGCCGTCGTGCCGCTGTGCGATGCAGAGGTGACCGTCGAGTGTAATCCGGGGACGGTGCTGGGGCGCGATTACCTGCGCGCCTTGCGTGCTATGGGAGTCAACCGGGTGAGTCTGGGGGTGCAAAGCCTGCACGACCCGACGCTACGGATTCTGGGGCGCATTCACACGGCGGCGGAGGCCTATGCGTCGTTCAACGATGCGCGCGCGGTGGGGTTTGAACGCATCAACCTGGATTTCATCTTTGGGTTGCCGGGGCAGACGGTGGTGCAGTGGGAGGAGACGTTGCGCGAGATTGTGACCTGGGGCGCCGATCATTTTGCACTCTACTCGCTGATCCTGGAAGAGCGCACGCCGCTGTATGCACAGGTGACCAGCGGGCGTATCAGTGTGCCCGATGATGATGCTACCGGTGCGATGTACGAACTGGCAATCGCGCACTTTGCCGCCGCCGGATATGTGCAGTACGAAATCAGCAACTGGGCGCGCGCCGATACGTCTGATGCGCCTGTTCCCTCCCATGCCTGCCATCACAACCTGGCGTACTGGCTGAATGCCGATTATCTAGCTGCCGGCGCGGGGGCGCACGGGCACCTCTACCCGTGTCGATACATCAATGTGGCAGGCATCGACGACTATATCGCCCACGTGCGTGCGCGCAGTCTGCCGCTTGCCGAGGTGATCGACCTGACGCCGCGCGATCTGGCGGCGGAAACCATGTTTATGGGGCTGCGCCTGAATGCCGGCGTCAGTTTCGCTCACTTCCGCGATCGCTGTGGTGTGGAGATCGACGCCATCTTTGGTGCGGAACTCGCAGATCTGGCGCAGCAGGGACTGATCGAACGCGACGACCGCGGCGTGCGGTTGACTCCTCGCGGACGCATGCTTGGGAATCGGGTGTTCGAGCGGTTTGTGTGAAACAGGGTTGACAGCGGGAACGTTGCTCGTTCAACCTCTATTCCTCCTCTTCCTCCTCCCGCTCTGCCAGTCGTCGATCGAGGAGCAGCAGTCCGGTTCCGTCACCATTGATCAGTTTCAGGTGCTGAATGATCTCCTGGGCGTTCTTTTCTTCTTCGACCTGTTCATCGATGAACCACTGAAGCATACTGAGGGTTGCGTAGTCATTCTCCTGCGCTGCAAGCGCGTAGATCGCGTGGATGGCGGCAGTGACCCGCTCCTCGTGTGCCAAGGCGTGCTCGAAAGCGTCGAGCGGCGAGGCGAACTCGTTCTGCGGTTCGTCGATGGCGCCGAGGGTCACGCGCCCACCGCGGTCATTGACATAATCGAAAAAGCGCAGCGCGTGCTCGCGCTCTTCCTCGCTCTGCAACCGGAACCAGTGGGCAAAGCCGGTCAGCGACAGCGACTCGAAGTATGCCGCCATTGCCATATAGGTGTGGGACGCCGAAAACTCGTAGGTGATCTGTTTGTTGATCGCCTGCTGAATGCTCTCGCTGAGCATAGGGCGCTCCTTTCCACTACACGATAGAAGTATTATATCAGGTTCCACGTCGATGCTTGACGATCTGTGGTATACTGAAGGTATGACGCACCGCGTTATACCTGCGGTGACCACGCAGGAGAAGCATAGAGGAGGCATCGACTATGGTGCTCGATACAACTCGCGATGTCGTGCATAAGAGTTTGCTGGCGATGCTTGGCGCCATCACGCTAGCGGACGATGAGATCGAGCAGTTGCTCGATCGTCTGGCGGCGCGTGGCAAAGAGGTTGCGCGCGACCAGCTCAGCCATGTTGAGGCGGTACGCAACCGCCTGATAGGGGATCAACGTGTGACCCGCGAGGTTGGGCATGAAGGGCGCATCCTTCAGCAGACACTGCAGGAAGAGATCGAACGTCGCGGTCGCCTGCTTGCCGCTGCTCTCGACCTGCCGACGCGCGACTCGATCACTCTTCTGCATGAACAGGTCGACAGGATCGGCAAAGCGCTCGATCAGATTCTTGCCTCGCGGGCTCCGGTGGTCGCACCGGCTGGCGATGGGCATCTTCCGGTGGTTGAACCGGTCGAACGCGCAGCTGTCGCTCCATCTGAGCCAAAATCGGCGGTGGAGGTGGAGGCGGAATCGTCCGAGTCAGGAGCGCTGGCAGAGAGTGGTGTCAGTGCCGTGTCGCCGGCTGAGCCGGTAACCGGTCACGAAACACAGGTGACGGCAGAGGCCGCGAGTCTGGCGCCGGTACCCGGTTACGACGCGCTCAACGCGAAACAGGCGGCAGCACTGGTGCATGATCTTGATGAAGAGACGCTCATCGCACTCAAAACATACGAACAGGCGAATCGCAACCGCGTCACAGTGTTGCGCGCCATCGAACTGGCGCTTGCCAGCCGTGGCACGTCTGCGGAATGAATGGGTGCAGGCAAGAGGCGCCACTCAAACTAGAAACCAATCACGGCAGGATGTAGTGTGACGGCGCTGGCCCACTGGCTCTGTCACAGGTACAACGCCTGCTATTTCGCATTGGTCAACATAACGCTACACGATGCATCTGGCGGGTTGCAGATCGGATCTGGCATGTCATCGTGGCGATCTGCAATCCGATCCACAGTCCTCGAAAGGACGCTATCCAGGGTCCAGGTTGTCCCCCCACCATTTAAACCATAAAAAAAGGGACTCTTCTCCTACTGCATTTTGTGATGCTCAGCATTATGATGCACATGGGGCGCACGTTTTACCTACAACATTGCACTGCCTCGGTTCTCTAGCATTCCTAGCGCGCATACATTGTAGCTGGCAAGCACACGGATTACTATGGAAGCGCTGCTCTATGCCCCAACAGTTCAGGCGCTCATGTGGCGTATGCCCGAGGCGCAGCGGTCGATGGTCGCCGATATGCTGCGCGCAGCCCGACCGTTGTATGCTTTCGCGATCTATGCACGCATCACGATCGACTCGGATTTTGGCGGTCTCTCGATCATTCGCTTGAATGCCGATCAGCCGCTGTTGTTTTTCGATGCGCTGGAGCGCCCTCTGCCGCTCGTAACCCGACCGCGCGACTTCTGGTATCCGCATCTGACTGCACACATTCGCCCTGAACGTCATCCCCGCCAGGCGCGTCCTGATACGCTCGTCGTCTGGGGGCCGCCTCGCGCTCCGCTCTCGACGGTTCGCGATAGCATCCCCGTTCACGATCCACGCACCGGTCACTATCTGGGGCGTGCGTTCTGGCGTGTCGACCGCGATGGGTATTGGGGGTGCTGGAGCGACTCGACCGAGAATATCGGTCCGACGTTGACCCTGGCGGAACTGGTTGCCCTCCTCAACGCAGAACGCGGTATTTTCGCCGACTGACTCCAGCGAAGGCTATGCTATGCCCTGGCTTCATCCGTTCATCGAAAAAGTTAAAACTCATTACACCTTGATTAATGATTTCTTGATTATAATCGGCTATTACCATCAATCATCGTATTTTTATCATCCGGTTTTCATCTGCATGACATTCTCGTATACGCACCCAATCACTACAATGTGAGCAGTGGTGCACGGAATATGAACGGCGTCTGCAAGCAAACGATCTACGAGGAGACATTGATGCGACAGAGCAGTATGTCCACGCAAACAACGCCTCGCATTCCATCGGAGGCGCCAGTTGGCAGTATTCGTAGACGGAACGTTTCATACGAACGTGTGGATATTGACAGTCAGACGATCGCCAGCATGGATTTATCTGTGTTGCAACGGTATTGTCAGAGCGAGAGCGACCGGTTTTTTCGCGGTCAACCGAATGATACACGCTTCGCCTATGAACTGTTTCGGCGGGCGCTCGTTGAGCGGTGCGAGGCGGCGTGGGAAATCCTCTTCTACCAGTATCGCTCGCTGGTTGAGAGCTGGGTGCGACGGAGCAGTGCATTCAGCAGCACCGGCGAGAGCAGCGAATATTTTGTCGGTTCGGTATTCGCCCGGTTCTGGCAGGCTATTACGCCGGAACGCTTTGCCTCGTTTCCGACGCTAGGATCACTCCTGCACTATCTCCAGATGTGCGCCAGTTGTGTCGTCATTGACTGTGCACGGTCGCAGTCGTGGGCGGAGGTCATTCCGGAAGCGCTGACGCCTGGGTTCGACACAATCATCGATGCACCGGATGAAGAGGCGATTGATCGGGTGTCGCGCGAGGAATTCTGGCATTCAATCAATGCCCTGCTGGCAGGGGACGTTGAGCGGTGTGTGATCTACCATTCATTCGTTATGGGGCGCAAACCGGGAGAGATTTACGAGATGCGTCGCGATCTCTTCGACAGTGTCGCCGAGGTTTATAACGTCAAGCGGAACATTCTGGGGCGCCTGAGCCGCAATCGTGAACTGCGCCGTCTGGCAGGGGTCTCGGCGTCGTAAGGCGGCAGCTCCTGGCGCCACCTAGTGTGTCGATACGACGCGACGTTGCACTGCAACGTCGCGTCGTGCCTGCAATGGGTTATTCTTCCATCTCATCGGCGATAAACGCGGTCAGGTCGGCGATGCGCGTTGCATAGCCCCATTCGTTGTCGTACCAGGCGATGACCTTGACCAGGTTGCCTCCCAGCGACATCGTCAGCGGCAGATCGACAGTTGCCGATGCCGTTGAACCGATGAAGTCGGTCGATACCAGTTCCTCTTCGGTCACTTCCAGAATACCTTCCAGCTCCTTGCTCTGCGCCGCTTCACGGAAGGCTTCGTTGACTTCGTCAACC
>JBEPYG010000323.1:0-5538 GCA_041641515.1 Roseiflexus sp. | reverse complement strand
TGATGTGGCGCGCATCTTCTGGTTCAAATACGAGGATTTTCCGCCAGCAGACGGACCAAATGCACAGCGATGGGGGCTGGTGCGCATTCCGTTCCGCGCGCCGCAACCGGGTGAGAACTGCCCTGGCGGGGCATGTTATGCCCTCGATGGTGAACCTGAACGATGGCGCCCCGCGTATCTGGTCTACCGGGAGCTGGCCGGGTTGCCGGTGTACCGGCAGCATTTTCCGATCATGGCGCGGTGAGGCGGCGGAGTCAGCGCGTGTGCTGCGGAGGGACTCCGTCGGCGTCGTTCTGTTTCCTGATACTATCGCCGATAGCCGATACGCGATAGATATGAGATGATCGCATACGACTCTATCGACCATCGACTATCGGCTATTTCTGAAAGACCATAACCCTGGATCTCAGACCCATCACCCTCCCAGATCAACATCCGCCAGCCGCTCCAGCAACAGGCAATACCCTTCCTGCCCGCGGCGGAAACTACTCAAACGGAAGAATTCATTTGGCGAGTGCTGACGCTCATCTTCCAGCGCAAACGCGAAATTGACGGTGTAGACCCCCAACTCATCGAGCAGTATGGTGCAGATCGGAATGCTGCCGCCGCTGCGCACTTCATACGGTTCGCGACCGTACATGTGAACCAGCACATCACGCACTGCACGGTTTCCCGGATGATCAAAGCGCATCAGGTACGGCTTCGCCAGAAACTTGAGCGGCGTAACCGTCACCGTCACGCCTGGCGGTGTATGTTGCTGCACATGGGACGTGATCAGTGCGACAATCGTCGCCGGATCCTGATTGGCGACCAGCCGACAGGTGATTTTGGCATGCGCCTCTGCCGGCAGCACCGTCTTCGTTCCTTCGCCCTGGAACCCGCCCCAGATGCCGTTGATCTCCAGCGTCGGACGCGCCCAGGTGCGCTCGTAGACGGTGTATCCTGCTTCGCCCCACAACGCTGTCACCCCCAGGTCTTCCATATATGCGGCTTCATCAAAAGGAACCGAAGCAAACCGTCGTCGCTCATCATCGGTCAGCGGTTGTACCGCATCGTAGAATCCCTCGACAAGAATACGCCCGTCAGCGCCGCGCATCGACGCAAGGATGGCAGCTAGCGCGTGGATCGGATTCTGCACGGCGCCGCCGTAGATGCCGGAATGGAGGTCACGGTTCGGTCCACGCACATCGATCTGCAGACCACACCCGCCACGCAGACCGGTGAGGATTGCCGGCTCAGTCTCGCTCCACTGCCCGCCATCGCTGCTTACAACCAGGTCGCACGCCAGCATCTCGCGGTGCGCTGCCACAAATGCCGGGATCTGCGGACTGCCGATCTCTTCCTGCCCCTCGAACAAAAACTTGACGTTGACCGGCAACGTGCCGGTTGTGCCCAGCAACGCCTCAACCGCCAGGATTGGCGGAAGCATATTCCCCTTGTCGTCCGATGCACCGCGCGCATACACCCGTCCATCACGCACCACCGGCTCGAAGGGCGGATGATCCCACAATGCCAGCGGATCGGCGGGTTGTGTGTCGAAGTGTCCATAGATGAGCACTGTCGGCTTTCCAGGCGCGTTCAACCAGTCGCCGTACACAACGGGATGCCCGCCGGTCGGCAGGATCTGCACCGACTCGATCCCGGCTGCACGCATCCGTTCCGCCACCCACTCCGCCGCACGCTGCACATCACCTGCGTGCTCCGGCAGCGCCGATACGCTCGGAATGCGCAGGAAGTCGAGCAACTCAGCAAGAAACCGGTCCTGCTGTTCGTTCAGGTATGTTTGCCAGGTCATTGGGCATCTCCTGTGGATTGTGAGAACAAGGGAGCTTGGCGATAATTCAAACGTTGGGAACTGTAACATTGGATTATCGACACAGAACACCTAGCTGTCAAGGCGTTTCCCCCACCGGACGCTCTGGATATGCTACCATACGTGCAACAGATGCCACAGGAGGAACTTCGACCAATGTACACGTTATCCAATACTCGAATCGCTGTGTTGGCGCTCATGTCGCTGACGCTCGTTCTCGCCGGATGCGGCGATCTCGGCGGATTGCTCGGCGGCCAGCCCACACCCGCGCCGATCATTCTTATCGCAACCGCCACACCCGTACCGCCGGTGCAAACGACTCCTGCGCCAGACATCGGTCCATCGCCGACGGTTGCGCTATCGGACACACCTGCGGCAACTTCCGTCCTGCCAACTGCTGAGCCTCCCACACCCACACCGGCGCCGCAAAAGATCCTGGCGCGCGTCAAAGAGCGCGGTTACCTGATTTGCGGGACGAACGCCGATCTGCCAGGTTTTGGCTTCTACGATAATGTGCGTCAGACGTGGAGCGGCTTCGATGTCGATTTCTGTCGCGCTGTCGCTGCCGCCATCTTTGGTGATGCCACAAAAGTGGAGTTCGTTGCGCTTGTTACCGGACCCGGACCGAACAACCGGTTCGACGCCGTGCGCGAAGGGCGTGTCGATGTGCTGTTTCGCAACACGACATGGACACTGGGGCGTAACATCAGTGGACTGGCATTCGGTCCCACCACTTTCCATGATGGTCAGACCTTCATGGTGCGCGCCAGGGACCGGATTACCAAGCTGGAAGATCTGGCAGGAAAAGTGATCTGTGTTGCCAAAGGCACCACCAGCGAGCAAAACCTGAATGACGATTTTGCTGCGCGCGGCATCCAGTTCACTGCTCGCGTGCTCAATGGCGAGGACGAACTCTACCCGGCATACGATGAAGGGGAGTGCGATGCAGTGACCAGCGACAGTTCCCAGCTGGCCGCCAAGCGCCAGCAACTCAAGAACCCCGCTGACCATATCATCCTTGGCGACCGCATCTCACGCGAGCCGCTCGGTCCCGTCATTGCTCGCGACGACAATCAGTGGCTCGATGTGATCAGCTGGACAGTCTTTGCCACGATTTACGCTGAAGAACTGCGCGTCGATCAGCGCAACGTTGATCGCCTGCTCACCAATGCTACCGATCCGCGCATCAAACGCTTGTTGGGGCTGGAGGGCAACTTTGGCGAGGGGTTGGGGCTGCCGAACGACTTCGCCTACCAGATCATCAGGCAGGTCGGCAATTACGGCGACATCTACAACCGGAACCTGGGACCGAATACGGTCATCAATCTCGATCGTGGACCGAACAAAGTCTGGAACCTTGGCGCCGGCGGCGTACTAGCTTCCCCGCCGTTCCGCTGATTGGATGGATGGCGTTTTGCCGGTCATACGCGAAAACGGCGCCGCATGTCTGGAGGCGAATAAAAAACCGGAGCATCGACGCTCCGGTTTCATTTCCTCAGTGATGTTCTTCTGGTGGAGCGACGGGGATTCGAACCCCGGACCTGCTGCGTGCAAAGCAGCCGCTCTCCCAACTGAGCTACCGCCCCGAAATGAAGCGAGAATTGAGGGTATCTCAATTCTCTTTGCTTCTGGTGGGCGTAGGTGGACTCGAACCACCGACCTCGATCTTATCAGGATCGCGCTCTAACCTGCTGAGCTATACGCCCTCGACTGTATTGTACCACACGCGCGTGAAACGCGCTACCCTTCGCTTACGGGACGATAAGATACCATGCTGTGGTGTTGCTGTCAAGAGAACCTGCAATGCCGCAAGGGGGCGCATCGCGCGTGAGCGCGATCTGCTTCCCGTGCCGTCACCGCGCGATCCAGGCGCGGAAGAGAACGAACCAGGCGGTCACATCGAGCGCCTGCCGCTGCGCGTCGGCGTTGCGCGGGACCTCTATGGCGCTGGCGAAACCCTGCTGCGCTTCACTCCTGAGCAGCAACTCGAGCTCTGGCTCGCTGAGTCGGTCGAACCCACCGAAACGGAGCGCAGTCCGGTGCGTCTCAGGCTGGTGCGCACCCGCTCACCGATGGGCAGGTACGGCGGCGCATCACTGCACTAGCTTGGCGCGACATCCACGGCCACCGGCCTGCCCAACGGGTCAAGGGTGACCAGCGTCACCTTGAACTGGGGCAGGTCGGGGTGATGGTCGTTGCTGTGACCGAACTGGAACAAGCTACCCGCCGTGACCGTCCAAGAGCTGCTGGTGGTGGCGCTATCCAGGCGCACGGCGGACAGGGTCGGGGCAGAGACGCACAGGATGTGCCGATTGAGTGCGCCCGCGTATGCAGCTCAGGCGTCATCGTCACCGAGGTCCTGCAGGACATCCGCCAGGCGGTTGTCGGTCAGGTCGGCGGGACCCAGAGCGGTTGGCAGGACGGCGTTCAGGGCGGTTGGCGCCTGCTCGGCTCAGAGCCGCATACGAAAGCCGATGGTCAGCTCGCGACAGGATGTGGGACAGCTAGATGAGCACGATCCATTCCAAGCTCAACTCCTGATGGTTGCCGTGAGCCGAGAAATGGGTGTCCAGGATGACGAACAGGTGCAGACGTTGCATGTGGGTGAGCAGCAGCGGCACGTCATCAACGCGTTCTGTGTGGACGGTAGAGTGCGTTTTCATCCCCCAAGCTTGCCAGACTCTCCGAACCCTGGTCCAGAAATAAGCCAACGGTAACTATGTTCATACTCCCCTCGGCTGCACCAGCGCGCCAGTGCGGTGTGCCATTCCTCCTGGAGTGACGCGAGCGATGGCACACCGGCGAGGTCTGGCAGATCGCTGGCGCGGTAGGTGTTGGCACGGAAGGCTGCTGCAATTGCGCGCATGGCAGCTGGTCGCTCCTGGCTCAAAAACGTCACAAATGCCCACGCTTCATCATACGCGAATGTGCCATACTGGTCGTATCCCTCACGTTGCGCCAGCAGGCGCGCCAGGTCGGGCGGGAGAGAGGCGGTGCAGAGGCGTTCAGGCACGGTGCGCATTCCGGCGGCGGAGTCGCCGAGTCTGGCGAGGTATTCGGCGATCCCTTCGTCGAACCACCCCTTCGGTTCAGCGTGGTAGCTCGGATCATCCCAGGCGCCGGGGAAGAGATACCGTCCGGTCAGATAATGACCGAATTCATGGGCGATTGTTTCTTCAGTTGTATTCGCGCTTTCGGTGGCGTCACGCTCATAGGTGTACAGAATGCCGTCTCGTTCAACGTATACGCCGTCGACATCGGCGCCAAAGCCGATGAACGCCAGCATGTATTCACGAAACACGGTGCGATTGGCAAAGAGTTTGATCGTCACAGTGTCGTGCGGATCGCCGGGAACCGGATCGTTCACGCCGGTCAGGTCGAAAAACGCGACACGCACCTGCTCCAGTTGCGCTGCAATCGCTGGCAGGTCTGCTGTGGATGAGCCGGTACAGATGTGCAGCGCAGGTCCATCGAAGCATGCAGGAAGATGAAGCGCTTCAAACTCTGTACGGAGCGCAGCGAATCGCTCGCCGCCGAAGCGGTCGAGGGCGCGGGCAAGCGCTGCGCGAGCGGCGAAGGGTCCTGGCGCGGTTTCGGGAATGCCGGTGATGAAGCGTCTGGCATGGATGGCGGGAGGGGCGATGGGGAGTGCATCGGCTGGCGCAAAGCGCGCAGCGGCGTCCCACGCCTCTTCCAGTGCGGTGGTGACGCGCGCGCGCGGCGCC
>JBEPYG010000322.1:0-5551 GCA_041641515.1 Roseiflexus sp. | reverse complement strand
CTATGATGGGATCGACACCGATGTGTTCGTACCCGCCCCCAACCTGAAACGGCGCGACGATGGATTGCCCGACAAAGGCGGACGCATCCGGTTGCTGTTCGTCGGCAACCGGACGCGGCGCAAAGGGTTCGATCTGCTGCCGCGCATCCTCGATCTGCTGCCGGAAGCGTATGTTCTTTACTACACCAGCGGCTTCCAGGGCGTTGATGAAGGTTCACCGCATCCGCGCATGGTTCCAATCGGAGCGCCAGATCGCGACGGTCTGGTGGCGGCGTATCAGTCGTGCGACATGCTGCTTGCGCCGTCGCGCCTCGAGGGATTCGGCATTGTACAGGCGGAGGCGCTGGCGTGTGGCCGACCGGTGGTGACCACGCGCATCTCGGCGCTGCCGGAAGTCGTCGATCACGAACTATCCGGTTTTCTCTGCCCGCGCGACGATGTCGCCGCCTATGCAGAGGCGGTGCAGCGGCTCGGCGAGGATGAGGCGCTGCGGCGGCGCTTTGGCGCATACGGGCGCGAGAAAGTCGTGCGTTCGTTTGGACTGGAACAACTGGGGCGCGGGTTTCTCGAACTCTATGACCGCCTGCTCTGATGAGAATTTGCTTAAGACAGATCCGATTTCGTACATTGTTCGTTACCTGTATTGAAAGTGCAAAGCAGCTGCACAGCAAAAAGCTGGCAGCACAATGTATCGAAGGAGGACAGGTCTATCATGCGAAGCAAGTCGTGGATCCTTTTCCTGCTTGGCGCGCTGCTCGCGCTGGTTGTTGCGCCAGCAGCGTTTGCTCAGTCTGGCACAGCTAAGGTACGTGTCGTTCACGCCTCGCCAGACGCTCCTGCCGTTGATGTGATCGTCAATGGCAACCGGGCGCTCACCAACGTTCCGTTCTTTGCCGCCAGCGCCTATCTGGATCTGCCTGCAGGCAGCTACGACATCCAGGTTGTTCCGGCAGGCGCCACTTCACCGGTCGTGATCGACGCGAAGGGTGTGCGGATTGAAGCAGGCAAGGCGTACACCATTGCCGCAACGGGCAAGCTGGCTGACATCAAGCCGACCATTCTGATGGACGATCTGACAACGCCAGCGGCAGGCAAGGCGCATGTGCGCGTGATCCACTTCTCGCCGGATGCACCGGCAGTGGACATCAAGGTTGCCGGCGGACCGACCCTGATCTCGAATCTGGCGTTCCCGAATGCCAGCAATTACCTGCCGGTCGATGCCGGTTCCTATGACCTGCAGGTCACCCCGGCCGGCGGTGATGCCGTGGTGCTGGATCTGAAGGGGACGCGCCTGGAAGCTGGCAAGATCTATGACGTGTTCGCCGTCGGCGAGCTGGCGAACATCAAGGTTGAGGTCGCAGTGACGACGCCAGCTGCTCCGGCTGCATTGCCGCGCACCGGCGGTGAGACAAGCATTGCGATGTGGGCGCTGGTCGCTGCTGCAGCGCTGATCGGCGCGGGTCTGGTGCTGCGCCGCCGCATGGCGTAATACCCGGGTTTTTCGCCGAACGGATGCGGGGGTGGGACGAAACGTCCCGCCCCTGCACGTTTTTTCCTCAGAATCTGGTTCTGTGATATGATAGCTTTATGCACACAGAGCGCAGATACCGCTGCAGAGGTTGCCTATGCGGGTGATTATGTTCATTCTGATGACCGTTCTGGCAGTCATGCTGGTGCTGTTCGGCGTACAGAATCCGCAGCCGGTCGAAGTACGTCTGCTGATGTTCACGTCCGGTCCAATCTCGTTGTCGCTGGTCATGATTCTAGCAGTAATCGCGGGCGCGACGCTTGTTGCGTTATTCACCGGGTACAGCGGCATTCGCCATTCATTACGCGAGCGGCGGTTGAGCAAACTCCAGGTGGAACTGGAGCAGCGGATTGCACAACTGGAGAAAGAGAACGAAAACCTGCGCGCGAAGATGCCGCAAAAGCAGGAACCCGTTGCACAGAAGAACAGCGACAAATAAATCCATTTGCTTCTGGTCTCGATTTCTGGTACCGTTATAGATGTCGTAGCTGCACAACGTTATGTTTGCAAGCAGTACCCACAGGAAAGGAGTCCGTATGAGCGCCGAAATTGGAATGGGACGCATTACAACGACCCCGAAGCCTGACATTGGCTTGAGCGACACAAGCGTTCAGGGTGTTGCCGCCATTCTGAGCCGCCTGCTGGCGGATGAGCATGTACTCTACACCCGGCTGCGCAACTATCACTGGAACCTGGTTGGCATGGCGTTTGGTCCGCTTCATGCCCTGTTCCAGCAGCAGTACGAGGCGCTTGCCGATGATATCGACGATATTGCCGAGCGCATCCGGATGTTGGGACCGGCAGCGCCGGGAACGATGACCGAGTTCCTCCAGCTTGCGACGCTCGCCGAGCATCCCGGTGATCTCCCCGATGAGCGCGGTATGCTTCACCAGCTGGTCGCCGACCATGAGGCGATCATCCGCCATCTGCGGCAGGACCTGCGCGCCTGCGACGAGCAGTATGACGACATGGGCACGAGTGATTTTCTGACGGGGTTGATGGAAAAACACGAGAAGATGGCGTGGCTGCTGCGCGCGCACATCGAGGAGCGGCATCAGGGTTAGATCATCTTCTATGCGCCATGAGCGACGCCTAACCGCGTCGCTCATACTGTTTTCCCCACACGCGAAGAGCGTTTTTTCTTCTTATCAGTTTGCACGCAAATCCCCAGAGCGTACATGCCGTCTCGTTTACACAGAGAGTTTTTTTCTCTTCCTCTCCCCTTGATCTTCTCATACCGCTCTATATTATTGTCGTTCAAGGTTTCTAGGTGTGCTGCGATGCAACACTGCGCGCAAGGTGTCCGCGCGAAGATGTTCATCGGGACTTAAGCAAAAGCCTTCATTCATATAACCTCCCCATAATCTTCACCGCATAAACTGCTGAATGCGATGCATTGGCATCGTGAAGAAGTGTGCAAGGAGGAGGTTTTCCTTATGCGGTCTGTGCGGCTTTTATCGCTTATTATCGCCATCTTCGCAATCGTGCTGTCGGCATGTGGTGATGGCGGAAGCGGCGGTACGACGACAAATAATCCTAACTCGCCGGTTATTATCGCGTGGCTTCCGAACGAATCGGGGAGTGAGTTGAAAGATGCCCGTGATGCGATCGGCGCCGTTGTGGGCGAGGTGCTTGGTCGTCCGGTCGAACATCGCACAACAACCGATTATCTGATCGCCGTCGAAGCACTCGCTAACAACAACGCGCACCTTGGCTTTTTCGGCGCGGAAGCTTATGTTCAGGCACACGAGAAGAACCCAAAGGTTGTCCCACTGGTTATCCCGAGTGGCGCGAATGGGAGTCTCGAGACTGCCGTCTACTACAGCTGGCTGGCGGTGCCACGCGGTCAGGAAGGAAACTATCAGGAGAATGGCATCTTCAAGATTGATAACATCCAGGGCAAACGCTTCTCCTTCGTTTCCAGCAGTTCAACATCTGGTTTCCGCGTGCCATCAGCTAACATTGTCAAGTATTTCAGCCAGCAGGATCGCTGGAAAGATTTGAAGACGGATGATTTGATCGAGGGCGGACCTGGCAAGTTCTTCAGTGATGTGCAGTTTGGCGGTTCGCATCAGGGCGCTGCGGTCAATCTCCTGTCGGGTAAGGTTGATGTCGCTTCGTTCTGTGACGCCTGTGTGGCCAACTATGTTGAACTGGTCGCTGGCGAGGAGAACAAACCCGGCGCCATCTATCGCGTGCGAGCCGATGCTGATGAGCCGTTCAACAAGTTCCCCGGTGTCGAGTTCGTCCTCATATCAGCAGTGCCGGTCATCAATGCACCGTTCGTTGCCAACAGCAGCATGCTGAGCGCTGAGGATATCAAGCGTCTGCAGGATAAACTCACCTCGGACGAGGTTGCGAACAACCCGCGAGTCTTTGCCACGAAAGCTGAGATCGATGCCGGGTTCAGGCCGCTCTTCCGCAAGACCGACGCCGAGCGGTTCCTGGTAGTCGAAGACTCATTCTTTGAGCCGATCCGCGCGCTACGCTAGCAATGCCCCGACGACGACGAAATCACCGGTTCCGGACCGATCGGGTTCGGAGCAGGTGATGTATTGGAAAGAGAGGACTCATGGCTTTGCTTCAGGTTGAGAGTGTGAGTAAGCGCTATGGAAGTGAGACGCTGGCGCTCGGCTCGATCACGTTCTCGGTGCAGCCAGGCGAATTTGTTGGGATTATCGGTCCCTCAGGCGCCGGCAAATCGACGTTGCTGCGTTGTATCAACCGGTTGATCAATCTGAGCAGCGGCGATATTCGCTTCGATGGCGTCAGCGTGACCAATCTACGTGGCGCTGCGCTGCGCCGGCACCGAACTCGGATCGGAATGATCTTCCAGCACTACAACCTGGTGAACCGGCTCAGTGTGATCGAGAATGTGTTGCATGGACGGCTTGGGTATAAGAATACGCTGCAAGGCATTCTGGGTCTTTATAGCGAGGAAGAAAAACGAGAAGCGGTGCGTATTCTCGACAGCCTGGGTCTGAGTGAGCATATGTACAAGCGCTGTGACCAGCTGAGCGGCGGCCAGAAACAGCGCGTCGGCATTGCTCGCGCGCTGGTGCAACAGCCGAAGATGCTGCTGTGCGACGAACCAATCGCCTCACTTGATCCCAGTTCGGCGAAGGTGATCATGGATACACTACGCGATATCAACCAAACCATGGGAATTACCGTGCTCGTCAACCTGCACCAGGTCGATGTGGCATTGCATTATGCCGAACGGATCATCGGCATTAACCGCGGACGGATCATCTACGATGGTTCGCCAGATGCGTTGAGCAACTCCCAGGTGTATCAAATCTACGGTTCCGAAGCCGGTGAGTTGATCCTCGACCTAAGGGAACGCCATGCAGCCTGAAGTCTTTTTTCGCCGCCGCCGCCTGTACTCGGCCCTCTTTGCCATTATCTTGATCGGACTGACCTACAGTTCGATCCTGATCACTCAATACGATGTGGTTCAGGGTCTGACCTCCGTGCCGCGCGCTTTCAGTTGGGCTGTGGTCAACTTCATCCCCGATGAACGTGCGTGGGAGCGCCTGCCGCGCATTATAGAAAAACTCCAGGAGACAGTCCTGATGGCAGTGGCATCGTCGAGCATTGCATCGGTGTTTGGTCTTGCACTGGCACTGCTCGGCGCCAACACAACGCGCCCCCACCCATGGGCAAGTCTGCCGGCGCGCGGTCTGGCAAGTGTCTTTCGAAATATCGACGTTTCGGTGTGGGCACTGATTTTCCTCTTCTCGTTCGGGCAGAGCGGGTTTACCGGCTTTTTCGCGCTGTTCTTCGTGACGTTCGGCTTTATTACCCGGGTGATGGTCGAAACAATCGATGAAGTGAGCACGGAGTCGGTCGAAGCATTACGCGCCACCGGCGCCGGTTACACTGCCATTATCAGTCAGAGCGTCATTCCGTCGTGCTTACCTCAGTTGATCAGCTGGGTGCTCTACATGATTGAGACCAATATCCGGAGCGCAACGCTGGTCGGCATTCTAACCGGCACTGGAGTCGGTTTTGTTTTAGTCC
>JBEPYG010000321.1:0-5558 GCA_041641515.1 Roseiflexus sp. | reverse complement strand
CGGCAACAACGGCGGCGTATATGAGAAGCCATGGAGCGACGCCCACGATGGAGCATCATCCACAGCGTCACCGACCGCCAGATCGAGCGCATCGAGCAGTTGCAAACCATGTTCCAGCGGATCAACCCCCAGCAATGCACAGACCGGCTCGACGAAACTGACGCCAGGGATCATCCGCACCGGAACGCCCTGCGCGCGCGCGCGGCGCAGCAGATGGCGCGAGGTAGCTTCTGCAGTCAACGGATCACCAGGGGTCGCATAGACCACCGGCTCACCGCCGCGCGCGCGCGCGATCAGTTCGCCTGCGATCTGCTCATAGACCTCGTCGAAGCGCTCCGCATGCTCGTACAGATGGTCGAATGCCCGAACAACGACAGACGACGGCAGCGCAGCGACCGTTGGATGGACGGCGGTGCGCAGATAGAGAACGCGCGTCGTGGAGATAGCTTCCCACGCCGCGCGCGTGATCATGCCCGGATCGCCGGGACCAAGACCCACAAGTGTGATCATGGCGCTGGTGTCGGCAATGGCGCAATCGTTGGCAGCGGCTCGGGCGTTGGCGTCGGGAAGACCGGTTCGACCAGACGCTGCTCCTGAATCGCCTTCTGTCGTTCGCTCTGCAACAAACTTTCAAGCGCACTCTGCTGCTCGAAGGGCAGTTCCTGTGCAACACGCTGCTCGATCACTGTCGCGGCGTCCGCCGGATCGAGCGCCGGCGCCTGCCCCCGCGAGACCAGACGAATCACGTGCCAGCCAAACTGGGTCTGCACCGGCTCTTTTGTCGTTTCACCCGGTTGCAGATCCTCAAACATCGCCTGATCGAACTCCGGGACGAACTGGCCGCGCTGAATATTCTCGTAGACGCCGCCATTGTTCGCCGAACCGGGGTCTTGCGACAGTTCTTTCGCCAGATCGGCAAACGACTCGCCCTTATCGAGACGCTCGATGACCTGCTTTGCTTCTTCTTCTGTCGCGACCAGAATGTGAGCAACGGTCGCAACATCGACCATACGCTGCGTGTCCGCCATTACTTCATCAGAGATGCGCTTCCGAACATCTTCTTCGGAGACAAGGGTCTGCCCGATTTTCTGGCGCGCCAGGAAGTAGGTTACGAACAGACGAAACTCCGGCGACGACTCTCCCGGCAGTCCGAGTTGTTCCTGGATAGCCTGTTCGAGCGACATCCCGCTCCCCATCTGGATCTGCTGACGGAAACGCTCGATCTGATCATTCACCTCGGCATCGCTGACCGTAATGCCGCGCTGCCGCGCCAGCCCAAGGGTCAGCTGCTGATCGATGAATTGCGACACCAGTTCCTGCTCGATATCGAGGCGCGATGGCAGTGGAAAACCCATCCCCGCCTGTTGCTGAAGCCCTTTTTCAATGCGACTGATGCGCTGATCGAGGTCCTGGCGCGTAAGCGTCACATTATCGACCCTGGCGACCGTCTGTGTTCCGGCGCCGCACGCTGCGAGCGCCAGCACCACCAGGATTGCAGCAAGAGCATGTTTGAGGTTCACAAAAGATCCTTTCACCAAAAAGTATGAGAGCAGCAGCACCACACGCTGCGTTGAAGATGCCGCACAGTTTCGGACTGGCGCTAGTCGTCGGCGCTCAGCGAGAGCACCGCCATGAACGCTTCCTGCGGGATCTCGACGCTGCCGACCATCTTCATGCGCTTCTTACCCTCTTTTTGCTTTTCGAGCAGTTTGCGCTTGCGCGTCACGTCACCGCCGTAACACTTGGCGAGCACATCTTTGCGCATAGCTCGAATAGTTTCACGAGCAATCACCTTGCTGCCAATCGCCGCCTGAATCGGCACCTCGAACATCTGACGCGGGATCAGTTTACGCAGCCGCTCGACCAGCGCGCGCCCCTGTGCATATGCGAAGTCGCGGTGCACGATGAGCGAAAGCGCATCAACCGGCTGTCCATTCACCAGGATGTCGAGTTTCACCAGATCGGCCGGTTGATACCCGGCGAGGGTGTAGTCGAGCGACGCATACCCCTGCGTGCGCGATTTGAGCTGGTCATAGAAATCGACCACAATTTCGGAAAGCGGGATTTTGTACTTCAGCGCCACACGCTGCGGGTCGAGATGTTCCATCGTCTCGAAGACGCCGCGCTTGCCGGTGACCAGTTCCATAATCGAGCCAATGTAGCGCGTCGGCGTGATGATGGTGATCAGCATGATCGGCTCTTCGATCGACTCGATCCGTCCCGCGTCCGGCATGTCCGCCGGATTATCGACCGTGATCACGTCGCCGTTCGAGAGCAACACCTGATACTCGACACTCGGCGCCGTGATCAACAAATCGAGACCATATTCGCGCTCAAGGCGCTCACGCACAATTTCCATGTGCAGCAGACCCAGGAACCCGCAGCGAAAGCCGAAACCGAGCGCCGCCGATTTTTCGGGCACGAACGACAGCGCCGCATCGTTGAGTTTCAATTTCTCGAGCGCTTCGCGCAGATCGGTGTAGGCATTCGTATCGACCGGATAGAGACCGGCGAAGACCATCGATTTGGCGGGACGATAGCCGGGGAGCGCTATTTCGGCGGGCATATCGGCCAGGGTGATGGTATCGCCCACCTGACACTCACCGATCTGTTTGAGACCGGTCGCCACATAGCCGACCTCGCCGGTCTCCAGGCAGTCGAGCGGTGTCATTTGTGGACGAAACGCACCGACTTCAAGGGCATCCGCCTCGGCGCCGGTGCCAAGCATGCGCAGTCGTGCACCAGCAGGCAGTTTTCCATCAACAACCCTCACATATGCGATAACACCTTTGTAAGGGTCGTAATGGCTATCGAAGATCAGCGCGCGCAGCGGGCGATCATGCTGTCCGTGCGGCGGCGGAATACGTTCGACAATCGCTTCGAGCAGTTCGTCGATCCCAATCCCCTGCTTGGCTGAGACACGCAGTACATCCTCAGCCGGCAACCCCAATACCTGCTCGATGTCCATTGCCACATGATCCGGGTCGGCGCCGGGCAGATCGATTTTGTTGAGCACCGGAATGATCGTCAGGTCGTTCTCCAGCGCCAGATAGACATTCGCCAGCGTTTGCGCTTCGATGCCCTGCGAGGCGTCGACCACCAGAATGGCGCCTTCACCGGCGGCAAGCGCGCGCCCGACTTCAAAACCAAAATCGACGTGACCGGGCGTGTCGATCAGGTTAAACTGGTACGTCTGACCATCACGCGCAGCGTACTGCATGCGCACGGCTTTGCTCTTGATTGTGATGCCACGTTCGCGCTCGAGATCCATCGCATCGAGCACTTGTTCGCGCCGTTCACGCTCACTGATCGTCCCCGTCATTTCGAGCAGACGGTCCGACAGGGTGGTTTTTCCATGGTCAATATGGGCAATGATCGAAAAGTTTCGAATATGCTGCTGATCGGTCATGCTGATCTTCCCGGCAACGCTGCGTTACCTCTCTAACGAGATGGAAGTATAGCAGATGCTGTAGCGCGCTGCAACGAAAGTTGACAGACGCTGCCGTGATCGCGATAATCGCGCCGATGCGTATCGCAACGCTCAACAGATCTTTGCGCGACGAAGCGACTCTTTTGCGGATAACGTTGTACGACAGAGCACTGTGGCAAACACTGGCGCTCTTCGCGCTGCTGTTAACGCTTGTGGCGCAGCTGCCGCTGCACTATGCCATCGACATAGGGCGTGAAGACGGCGCCGGCAGCGATCTGCCGCTGGTCCGCGGTATGTTCCCCGTTGAAGAGTCGTCGTATGGCATGTTTCGCTGGACCACCGGACACGCGATCATTCGGCTCCCCGGCGTCGGTCAGCGTCCGACCATAGTGATGCTGCGGGCGCTGGGGGTGAATGATGAGATTGCGACCCGTGGCGCGCGCGAACTGGAACTCTGGTCGTCGGAACAACAGATTGCGCTCCTGCCGGTCCGTCGGTTCGGCGCCGTGTACCACCTGCTGATTCCGCCTCCTCCCGATCTGTCCGGTGACCACCAGATCGAGATCCGCAGCGCCACCATCACGCCAACCGGCGACTGGCGCGCAGTCGGCGTCCCCTTGACGACTGTTGTGGCATCAGCAGGCACAGGACCGACGCTGCCACCGTGGCGTTCGACACTTGGATGGATCGGTGCTGGGCTGGCGCTGTGGATGACGCTGCGACGAGCAGGATTTGGGCAGGGCGCAACCCAGACGATCATGCTTCCACTTGTGGCGCTAGCTGCGCTTGGCGCGTGGCTCGATCCACCCCGTTTCGCTTTCGGTGCAGCGCCTGCCCTGATCGCCCTGACGATCGGCTGGGTGCTGGTGGTCATGCTGCGTGCCGCGCCAGAGACGCTGCAACCCGTTGGTCTGGCGCTGACAGCGGTCACCGTGGTGCTGTGGCTGGTTGACTGGCGCGGACCGGCCATTGACCTGGGAAGAGCAACAGTGCATCTGCGCGCGGTTACAGGACTGGGGGGGCTTGCGTTCCTAGCTGCTGCTGCGATCCGACCGGCGCTGGCAGGAGTCGTGGATCGCCTGGGCATTCGTATTCCAGCGGCGCATCTGCGCTGGTTGCTCCTGATTATCGTCATTGTGTTCGCAACACGCTACGGTGGAAAAATCTATCCGGACTCGATGCCTGGCGACATTGGCTTTCACGCCAATCGCTTTGCAGACGCAGCATTCGGCAACGTGCTGCTGGCGTCGCGCAACCGTGGTGTTGATTTTCCTTATCCGCCTGCGTTCTATCTCATCCTTGCGCCATTCACGTTGCTCGACATCGATCGGCGCGCATTGCTCCACCTCGGCGCGGCGCTGCTCGACGCCTTCAGTCCGTTCCTGGTATATGCACTGGCGACAGCGTTGCGCCGGGGAAGTGCCGATGCCTCATCACATCGCGCATCTGACCATTCTTTCCCAATGCCGTTGGTTGCAGCAGCACTCTACGGGCTGGCGCCCGCCGGTTACCTGACGACCTGGTGGAACTTCAGCACCCACATTTTTACCCAGTTCGCACATCTGCTGCTGATCACGATCCTGGTTGCGGCGTGGTGTCCGGCAGACGCGCCGTCCGAAGACGCCGTATCGAAGCATTCCTGGCATCTTCGCCAGAAACGATGTACGATGCTGTTCGCGGCGTTGCTCATGGCGCAACTCCTTGTCTACCTGGGACATTTTGGCTTCTGGATGAATATGACGCTGCTGGGAGGTTTCGGGCTTGCGACACTGACCGTACTGGCGATGCGCCGGCGGCGACATGCGCTTCAGGCGCTCACGTTCTATGGCGCCGCCTTTGTTACGGCGCAGATGATCGCTGTGCTCTTTTTCTATAGCGCTTATACGGACATGTTCGTACAACAACTGGCAGCTACGACAACCGGCGGCCTGACCGGACTGGCAGGACGCGCACCGGTACCGTTCGAGGCGTTGTGGCGCACACTGTGGGATGCAGGATTCCGTCAGCACTACGGGTTCTTTCCGCTGGCGCTGCTTCCAGCAGGAATCGCCTGGCTGATGGACGGCGCCACGGCGCGGTCGGAGCAGAACCGCACGATTGCCGCAATCCTGGCAATTGGCACGATCAT
>JBEPYG010000320.1:0-5579 GCA_041641515.1 Roseiflexus sp. | reverse complement strand
CCGCCCCGACGATTGCACAGCTCCCTGCGCCCCCTGCCAATATGCGCGCCTTCATTAACGGTAGCGAAGCGGGGATTGCGCCGCCGCGCTATCCGCTAGCTTGCGGCAGCATCTATAACGGACCGGTTGCATCTGCCATCGGTAATGCGCTCGACGCTGCAATACGCGAGGTCGCATCGGTCGAAGGCGCGTTTGCTGTTGCAGACCGCCAGATTCAGACCTGTCTGGACGCAAATCGGTAGGGGAAGGTGTGGGTCACAGGCCAGGCATCGCCCGACGTCTGTTATAATGACCGGGCGAGCAATCACAAATTCAAGATCTGTTCCTGTATCGTAAACACTCAGGAGCCTGTGGTATGTCCACGCCTGCACAGACTCGTCTTTCGAACGGGACGCTGCTCAGAGCCGGCGGCGCAGCGGTTGTGGCGGCGGTTGCGGCGAATATCGTCACCCGCCTGATCCTTGGCGCGATTGTGCCGCTGTCGTCGGATTTCATGCCGTTCACGCTCGGACCAATTATCGCCTTTACGCTGCTCTTCACCCTGATCGGCGTCGGTGTGCTGGCGGTGGTCAATCGTGTCGCCGCCAATCCGCTCAGAACCTACAACATCATCGGCGTCATCGCGTTCTTCGTGTCGCTGATACCCAACCTGGCAGGCGCTGCCAATCCGTCGGCGATGCCAATGGGGGGCAGTGGAACCGATTACCTGATCCTGATCATTTTCCACATTGCGGCAGCGGTTGCGTTCCTCGGCGTTCTGAACGTTCTGGCGCGCAGAGCGTAGCTGCACAGGATGGTGCATGATCCGCCGCCTGCTCCTTTTCACGACAGCTGCGTTTGCTGCGTCTGCCATCTACCTTCCTGGCTTCACCAATGCGCCTCTGGCTGATGACTGGGCCGTGATCCAGCGCAACCGGGACGTGTCGCTCCAGGATTTGCCGCACCTGCTTACTGCCACCCACGGCGGCTGGTATCGTCCGGTGTTCGACCTGTTCATCAGTGTTTGCGCCCAATTCTTCGGCTTCAAGGCGCTCGGGTATCATATCGTCGCCTTCGTGCTCTACCTGGTCGTTGCCGTGCTAGCTGCCGACATCATCGGCGTATTGACGCAGTGTACCGACGTCGGCGCGCTGACCGCCGTTCTCTTTGGCGTTCACGGGGCGCACGCTGAGCCGGTGCTGTGGGTGTCTGCGTCGAACGAACTGCTGGCGCGGTTGTTTGTCCTCCTCGGTCTGCGGAGTTACCTGGCATTCCGCGCGTCCTCGTCGCCAGGCAGATATTACGCGCTTCGTGTGCTATACACTTGCAATTGGCGCAAAAGAAACCGCGATTTCCTGCCGGTCGCACTTGCCGTCTACGATCTGTCTGTTCAACGCTGACCAGCGCACGTGGCGCGAACGTCTCCGCCGCCACGCCGGTCGCACCCCCGCTGGTCATCCAGGGCGTGTTCGTTGCCTTTCGCTTCTGGACTGGTTCACCCTACCCGGTTGAGATCGACCCTGTCAGAATTGTCGTCAACCTTGCATATTACCTGGCGGTCGATCTGTTCGCCCTGCCGGACAACTACGGCTACCTGACGTCGCTCCCGCTGTGGCGGCAACAACCGACGTTGCCGTTAGTGACAATGACTATCGCGATATGCGCGGCTATCATGCTGGGATAGCTGGTCTGGCAGGTTCGCAGGCGCCTCCCCCGGCGACAGACGTGCATCCTGCTGTTTGCGGCGGCGTGGAGCGTCATCGCCCTGTACCCGGTCATCCTGACCGCCACCGGTCGCACTGCATTCATGGCGACGATCGGAATCGCCTGGCTGATCACAGCGAGCTGGGGCGCAGTCTGGCAGGCGGCGGAGATGCGGCGATCATTCTGTGTTGCAGCGCTGATCCTGCTGATCGGGTCAACCGCAGGTGTTGCCTCGTACCGTGCATACTGGTGGCGCCAGGCAGGTGACGAAATGGAACGCGCCATCGCCTGGATGGACGCTTCCCTTGCAGACATTCCTTCAGGCGCGACCGTGTGGGTGACCAGACTGCCCGATAAACTGCATCACGCCTACGTGTTCCGCAATGCGTTTCCGACGCTCGCCCATGTGCGATTTCCCGATCATATCGTGCATGGGTTTCTCGACATTGAAGGCGACGCGGCGCAACTTCCGGTCCGACGTCCACGACCGCACCGCATACCACATGGGTTTCTCGACATTGAAGGCGACGCGGCGCAACAGGACGAGCGTTGCGCGCACGCATACGTCGTTCGCTATAAATGACGCCCTTGCGCCCCGACTGGGCACTCCTGCGCACGTCTGCCACGCTTCGAAGAACGCTTCACCATTTTCGCCCACGCGGCGGAATGCCGAGCCGCCGCCGCCAGTTCCCGATCGTGCTCACCGAGACGTTGAGCGCGATGGCGATCCGGGAGAGCGGCAGCCGTTCCTCGAGGTACAGACGGCGGAAGAGCGCTTCGTCGAACGGTCTGGCGGTAAAGCGCCCGCTGCGCAGCGCCACGCCGCACTGCCGCAAACGCCGCGCAATGGTGACCGGGTTGCAGTGATACAGACGCGCCAGCGTGATGGTGGTGGCGCCCGCCTCGTACATGGCGCGGAGACGGTCGCATGGCAGAGCAAGACGACGTGGCATGGTAGTTCCACACGTTTTCGTGTAAGTCCGGTGAAAAAGAAGGACGCTTCAACTGCGCCCTTCCTGTTGATCTATTCTAACACGGAAACGTGTAAACGTCAAGCTGTATTGAATTGTACTCTACCGCCATCGATGCGCTTTGTGGCGACTTCGCCCATACGTCCGCACGTCGGGCATTCCGGCGCACGACGCCCTGCACGGCGTGCGAGCGCGGTTCGTCGCATCAGGACGATTGGCTGGGCACAGCGGAAAGATCCCCGGCGTGCGACTGCTGCTCTTCGCCATTGTGCTGCGCGCCATCGCCATCGACGGAGGGTTCGGAGGTTTGAGGCAGATACGGAAAGCCAGCCCGCTCAGCAACCATGCTCAGCGTTTTCTGGGTCGAACGATGCGGCGTATGCAGACCGGTTTCCCACTCGCTGATCGTCTGCTGCCGCACCTCCAGCAGGTCGGCCAGCTCGCGCTGGGTCATATCCATATGTTCTCGCAACGCACGGATCATCTCTGGCTTCCAGACATACGTCGCCCGGCGACGACGTCTGTTCTGTTCATTGCTCATACGCATTCTCCCCTCTGTATCGCACTGAGACCCAATAACTTCTTTGTATCATTATTGTAACACGCCAGCGGATTGTTTGAAAAGGCGCAAATGCTGCTTTTGCGGTCACTGGAATGCCACTTGTCGTATGCGACGCCTGGCGGTACAATATCGGATAACACACCTGACACCACGGGAGATGGCGTTGATCAGTTACGAAGAACTTGCGGCGGGCCTGGAAGAATCCTGGCTGATCGCCGGTCTGCACGAGCATGCCGTTATCGAGAGCATCCAGCCCGAAACACTGGATCGCACTTACCGCGCTGAGCTCTTCCCGGAACATCCCGAACCAATCGGCGAGGGATGGTCGCCGCCATGGGTTGAACTCAACCTGGTCTGGACGGCAGCGCACCAGCTAGCTTCGGAAGGGCGCGACATCGCTCCCGGTCCGCTCGAACTGGCATGGACCTACACCGTCGATATTCGATCGTTCGATCGCAGCGACGCTGAACTGATCCGCGCGTTCAACGGCGCGGTACGCGCGGCCCTGCGCCGCGTTGCGCCGGATCTCCCGCCGCCGTCGGACTATATTGCTGTCGAAATACGGCGGGGATACCGCATCAATGATAAACCGTCACCCGTGTACGTTCAGATTGTCGGCACGAATGTGACTGACCTGAGCGATCTGTGGGGGCAACGAAGTCCGGAGGCGCTGCGCGATGTGTTGCGCGGTGAGTTGCTCATTGTGGCGACGCTGCTGCACAGCCTGGGTGAGACGTTTACTCCTGGCGGCATCGGCGGTTATCGCTCAGTGGACACAGCGTAACCGCGCTTAATCCTGCGGCGTGGTATAATAACGGTATGCAAAATGGAGCATACGCGCCACCCGCGCGTATGCGAGCAAGTGTCGGGTGCAGGTGCGGCAGAAGATGCTGCCGAGCCTGTCTTGTTGTTGGCGAGAAAGGAGCGGCGAAGATGCCATCGACGACGATCTTCGCAGCACAACGAGAGCGACTCGAAGCGGAGCGCGACGCGTTACTCGCCGAGATCGCCGCACTGGAGCGTGAACGTGCCAGTCGGGAGGAGAGCGCCGGTATCGGAAACGTGGTTGCCGAAGAAATGATGGAAACGCTGGTGCGCGAACGCGACCTCGCCCTGCGCAGTAATGCGCGTGATCTGCTCGAGCAGGTCAATGCCGCGCTACGTCGCCTCGACGAAGGGACGTATGGAATCTGCGCCGATTGCGGTGAGCCTATCCCGCTCGAGCGACTGGAGGCGCTCCCATATGCAACGCTGTGTGTCCGCTGCCAGACGGCGCGCGAGCGCGCCCGACGCTGGTAGCTCTCTGGCGCGCTATGCAAACGGGCGCGCACAAAAACAGCCCCTTGCGGTTCCCCGGCGCCACGAGGGGCTGTCTGTTCACGGCATCGAACGTGGAGCATGGGGATGTGGCGGCAGGCGGAGAACAGCAAGGCGTTCTTGATCTCTGACCTGTGATCAGAAAGTGACAGAGTGCATTGACCGATTCGCGCACAACGATATGGCACGAACTGCGGCGTTACTGGGTGCGTCCAGCTATGATCGCTGCAACCATTCTCGCCTTCGATCAGGTAACAAAAGCGTGGGTGCTCAGTACCCTGGGCACGGTTGAAGGAACGTCTCGACCGCTGATCGACGACTGGTTGAGTCTGACGCTGATCCACAATACCGGCATTGCCTTCGGGATGTTCGATGCCGGTTTCTCGCACGTTTTTACCGTGACGTCGATCATCATCAGTCTGGGGGCCATGTATTTTTACCGTTATCATCTGCCCGGACCACACCTCCTCTCCCAAATATGCCTTGGACTGATCGTCGGCGGCGCGATCGGGAATATCATCGATCGGTTGCGTTTCGGTTATGTCATTGATTTCGTTCATGTGCACTGGTTCCCCGGCATCTTCAACGTCGCCGATAGCGCTATTACCATCGGCGTCGTTGTGCTGGCGCTCTTCCTGCTGCTCATCGGTGACGGAGAGCGTCAGCGACCAACGTCCGACGATGCGCTTTTGAGCGATCTGCTCAATCAGGATCCGCGCCAACCCGGTTCGTAGGAGGCGGCGTAGAGCGCATCCGCACCGGCAAGACGGAACGAATGAGAGGGATAGCGTGGGTGGTTCGGGTTCGAGTGAGAGTGGTGTGAATGGTGAACTGTTGCAGCTAGTGGTCGAGCCTGCCGATGAGGGCGATCGCCTGGACAGGTATATCGCCGGGAAAGCGCCCGATCTTTCGCGCACGTATGCCCGCTATCTGATCGAAAACGCCCGTGTGCTCCTCAATAATCGCCAGGCGCGCCCTAGCGCATCGGTGCGCGCCGGCGACGTCGTTACAGTGCATCTGCCCGAACCGCAACCGGCTGGTTTGCT
>JBEPYG010000319.1:0-5582 GCA_041641515.1 Roseiflexus sp. | reverse complement strand
AGTGTGCTGTGCCCGCACCGATCTGGCGCGCCAGGTCTGCGATGCGTCGCTCGCGCACCCATCCCCCAAGAGGGGCACGGCGTGCCGTGCTCCCACGAGAACCCGACCTGTCAAGACATTAACGTATCGTACTACTAATCAGGGCTTGATCTCGTGTGCTATAATTGCTTACAAGTGGTCATTGCCGCGTCTTCTTGCTGAAAGAAAGGCACGCCCCCATGAGGCGAGGAGGTTTCCTTCTGTTGCTCGGTGTTGTGATTGCCGCCGCTGCAGCTCTTTCCTTCTTCTTCTTTTTCCAGACCCCGCCAGCGCCTGAAGCGCCTGTTCTTCCCCAGGAGCCAACTCCGGTCCCACTACGAAGGGTAGTAGCTGCTCGTATCGACATCCCGGCAAACACGGTGCTGACCGACACCGAGACGTTGCTGACGCTGCGCGACATTCCTGAGACCGAGTACAACGCCGCTCCCGATCAGTACTTCGTCAGCGTCAGCGAGCTGACGACGAAGGTGACACTGCGCGCGCTCAACGCAACCGAAATCATTCGAGCACGCGATCTGACCGACGCCGGTCTGTCATTCCAGGTGCCGCTACCCGACACGATCGACGCACCACGGAACAAAGTGTTCCCGCTCGAGGTCGGTAACCTGACCGGCGTCGCCGACCAGATTCGTCCAGGCGACTCGGTGGACCTGGTAATGACGTATGAAATCCGGCGTCTGATTGTTCGACCGACGTTGACGCTCGACCCAGAGACCGGGCAGCTGGTCGTCACGCCGATCGAAGAAACGCTTGTGGATCGGGTCACGAAGACGATGGTTCAGAATGTACAGGTGCTGCGCGTCTTGAAGCCGGCCATTCCTCAGGATACCGGTACACCGACCCCGGAAGGCGCCCAGGGACCAGCTGCACCGCCGCCGTCTAGCACACAACCGGCTGACACCTATGTGCCGGGTGCACAGTGGATTCTGTTGCTGGCAATGACCGATCAGGAAGCTGAGATCGTCAAGTTCACGCTCGACCAGCAGGATCCCAAGCCCCAGATTACGCTGGTGCTACGTGGGCGCGACGATAGCGAGATTGAAGAGACGACCGGCATTACCCTGCGCCTGTTGACCAGTCGCTACGGGCTGCCCTTGCCTGAGCCGCTGCAACCGCTGGCGCTGGCGCCGGAAGAGATCACGCCGGGACCGGCGCGCCCGACGCCAACGCCGCTCCCGCAGCCATGACCGTCTGCACGATCGTACACGACGCGGTATAATACAATCGTTGGCCTGTGAGCACTCAGGATCGACCATACCATACGGTACGTAACGACTGACAGTGCATACGACTGAGAGGAAGCCATGGCAGGAGGACCGCGAACCCCCGACGCCGCAGGTCCGGCAAAAATCCGGGTCATGATCGTCGATGACATCGCCGAAACCCGCGATAATCTCGAAAAACTCCTCTTTTTCGAGAAAGATATCGAGGTCGTTGCCAAAGCATCGACCGGTCGAGAGGCGCTAGCGCTCGCCAAACAGCATCGTCCCGACGTCATCCTGATGGATATCAACATGCCGGATATGGACGGCATCGCTGCAACCGAGGCGCTGTTGAGCCAGGCGCCTGAGGCGCAGGTCATCATGATGAGCGTCCAGGGAGAGCAGGATTACCTGCGCCGCGCGATGCTCGCCGGGGCGCGCGAGTTCTTGCCGAAACCGATCGGCGCCGAGGAACTCTACAATGCTATTCGTCACGTCTACCGTCTCGGAACCACCCAGCGACGTTATGTCACAACGCCACCGCCAGGCTCGGGTGGAGGAGGCGACGATGATAACGCTCAGGGGCAGATCATTGCCGTCTTCAGTCCGAAGGGCGGCACCGGAACATCGTCGATCGCCTGTAACCTGGCAGTGGCGATGCGTCTGCTGACTAACAAGAAAGTCGCGCTTGTCGATGGCAATCTGACCTTTGGTGATGTTGGCGCGATCCTGAACCTGGTGTCATCCAAAACCATTGCGGATCTGGTCAATCGTATCAGTGAGCTGGATCGCGATCTGCTCAACGACGTCATGGCAACCCACGCATCGCAGGTGAAAGTGCTGCTGGCGCCGCCCAATCCGCAGACCGGCGAACTGGTTACATCCGATCATTTGCGCACGATCCTGGAAGTGATGAAAAAGGAGTTTGATTATGTCATCGTCGATACCCAGGCATCGTTCCAGGATCGAGCACTGGCGGCGCTTGATCTGTCAGACCGGATCGTGGCGTTGATGACCCTCGAGATCCCCTGTATCAAGAATATCAAACTGTTCCTCGAAGTTGCAGAACTGCTGGAGTATCCCCGGGAGAAGATCGTTCTGGTGCTCAACAAAGCCGATAATCGCCTCGGCATGCGCGTCGAGAACGTCGAAGCTAATATTCAGCACAAAGTTGCGCTGCAAATCGCCAATGCCGGTCACGAAATGACACTGGCAGTCAATCAGGGCGTACCGCTCGTCATCGCCAAACGCGATCTTCCTACCTCCAAGGACATTTTTGCCCTGGCGAAACTGTTGAGCAGCGGTCTGGCCGCGCAAACCGCCACAACTGCCAAGAAGTCCGAAAAAGCGCCGGAAAAGTCAGGTCTGTTCGGCAAATTACTGGCGCGGCGCTAAGCGCCGCCCCGCGAGGGAGCATACAGTATGTCGCTGTTGAAACGAATTGGCGGAACTCCCGGCGCAACCGGGCAACTTGCCACCCCACCCGCCGCCGGCGGACCGGCGGCACATCGCCCTGGCGCTCCGGTCGCGCCGCGCCGGGAAGAAGAGAACAGCCTCATCGACCTGCGTCAGCGCGTCCAGCAGCGCCTGATCAATGAACTCGACCCGCGCCTCGACCTCTCCAACGTGGCCAGAGTGCGGCAGCAGGTTGAGGAGATCTTCAATACAATCCTCGACAGCGAGAATATCGTCCTGTCGCGATCGGAGCGCGCTCGTCTGTTTGAGTCGATCGCTGCCGACATCCTTGGCTTCGGACCGCTCCAGGAACTGCTCAACGATCCGGAGATTTCCGAAATCATGGTCAATGGACCGCGGAAGGTCTATGTTGAAAAGCGCGGCAAGATTCAGCTGAGTGAGGTGACCTTCGTCGACGAACAGCATGTCCTGCGGGTCATCGATCGTATCGTCGCTCCGCTTGGTCGTCGTATCGATGAGTCCTCGCCGATGGTCGACGCGCGTCTCCCCGATGGGAGCCGCGTGAATGCGGTGATCCGCCCGATTGCGCTCTGCGGGCCAACGATCAGCATTCGTAAGTTCCGTAAGGAAGGCATCACCATCGACGACCTGATCCGCTTTGGTTCACTGACCCGCGAGATGGCGGAGTTCCTGTCGGCATGTGTGCGCGCGTCGCTCAACATTGTGGTTTCTGGCGGCACCGGTTCTGGGAAGACGACCATGCTCAATGTGCTCTCGTCGTTCATTCCCGACGATGAGCGTATTATCACCGTCGAGAATGCGGCGGAACTCCAATTGCGCCAGGAGCACGTTGTGCCGCTCGAATCGCGTCCGCCAAATGTCGAAGGCAAGGGCGAGATTAGCATCCGCGACCTGGTGATCAACACGTTGCGTATGCGCCCGGAGCGGATCGTCGTTGGCGAGTGTCGCGGCGGCGAGGCGCTGGAAATGCTCCAGGCAATGAATACCGGTCACGATGGTTCGATGACCACGCTGCATGCCAACTCGCCACGCGATGCGATTGCACGTATCGAGACAATGTGTCTGATGGCAGGCATGGATCTGCCGGTTCGCGCTATTCGCGAGCAAATTGCGTCTGCAGTGAACCTGATCGTTCAACTGGCGCGCCTGAAAGACGGATCGCGCAAGGTTATCTACATTACCGAAGTGCAGGGCATGGAAGGCGATGTTGTCGTGCTCTCGGACATTTTTGTGTTCGAGCAGCAGGGGATCGATGAACGCGGCAAGATTGTCGGTCAACTGAAGCCAACCGGCATCCGTCCACGATTCATTGATCGTTTCGAGGAGCGCAATATCTACCTGCCGCCGAATATTTTTGGCTATGGCAGCGGATCGTTCTTTTGATAGCACGCTGTCCGGCGCTTCCCGAACGGCGCCATGCCTGCGCGGCGCTGGAAAGGAATCCTCTGTATGCCGATCTCCGCGGACCTGAGCCAGTTCATTGCCCCCGCTGCGATCTTCATCGTGATCGTGGCGGTGTTTGCGTTGCTGGCGCGCCGTAGCACCGGTAACGCCAGTTATGAAGAGCGGTTGACTCAGTTTGCCGGACGGCGCGTCGATCAGGCGCAACGCTCTGCCAAGGATCAGTTGCGTGAGATTGATAAGGTTGTGGCGCGTGGGAAGCGCGGCAGTGAAACACAACGCAATCTGGCGCGCGCCGATCTCAAACTGACGGTCACTGAGTTCTATGCAATTAAACTCCTCGCCGCCGCTGTCGGCGCTGCGGTCGGCGCATTCGTCGGGCGCGCCAGCTGGGAAGCGCAACTGCTGTCGGGGATCGTTGGGTTTGTGCTCTTCTCGTTCCTCCCCGATCTCTATGTCGGGTATGCTGCCAAACAGCGGGTCACCAAATTCAATGCTCAGCTCGGCGATACGATCAATATGCTGGCAAACTCGCTGCGCTCCGGCTATAGTCTGCTCCAGTCGATGGAACTGGTCAGCCGCGAAGCGCCTGAACCGACCGCTTCGGAGTATCGGCGCGTGGTTCAGGAGGTCGGTTTGGGGTTGCGTACCGAAGATGCGCTCGACAACCTGGTCAAGCGCGTGCCGTCGGAAGACCTCGACCTGCTCGTCACTGCGGTCAAAATCCAGATGGAGTCCGGCGGTAATCTAGCGCAAATCCTCGATACGATCGGGCATACCATCCGTGAACGTATTCGCATCAAAGGCGAAATTGCAGTTTTGACCGCGCAGGGGCGCATTTCAGCATATGTCATTACCGGCTTGCCGATCGGTCTGGCGATTTTCATTACGGTTATCAATCCGAACTACATGGCGCCCATGTTCTCGTTCGGTATGCCGCCGGAACACTGGTGCTGCCTGCCGGTCGCCGGGATTGTAATGATTGTCATTGGTTTCTTTGCGATTATGAAGATTGTCGATATCGAGGTGTGAGAAAGGGGGTATACGATGAGCATGTTGCCAATGATTGGGTTTGGGGTGCTCATGCTGCTCGGCGTCGGGCTGATCATGATCGGGATGCGGCGTTCGTCGCAGCCCGATGCGATCAGCGACCGGCTCAGCCAGTTCACCGAGCGTACCATGACGCTCGAAGAAATGGAACTGCAACAGCCATTCAGTCAGCGTGTGCTGGTGCCGTTGACAAAAAGCATCCTGGCGAAACTGGGAGAGTACGGACCCAAGCAGAGCGCCGAGCGTCTGCGGCTCAACCTGGCGCAGGCGGGCAACCCGGGCAATCTGACCCCCATGCAGTTCAGCGGCATTCGCTTGGCGCTGGCAGTTATTCTGTTTATCGTGGTTGGTGCGGTCACGTTCCTGCAGGGCATGGACGTGACCCAGGCGCTCATGTATACCGCCATCGGCGGATTTATGGGGTATCTGCTGCCGGGCATCTGGCTTGGACAG
>JBEPYG010000318.1:0-5589 GCA_041641515.1 Roseiflexus sp. | reverse complement strand
GGCTCGGTATGCACCAGGTCCTGCAAGGTCGCAGCGTCCGCCGGGTAGACCAGCGTTCCCGAAGGCGGCGGCGTCGAGAGGGTCGTGCGGCGCACCACGCGTCCCTGCTCATCGAGCAAAAAGACACCGAGCGCCGAGAGTTGCGCCGCCGTCAGGTCGCTCTCGCCAGACAGCGCCGGAAGCGCCCCCTGGCGCTTGATGACCGCGCGGATCACGGGGTCTTCGTGCCAGCGATTGCGCGTGACGATCCCACCCAACTGACAGAGAGCGCGTTTGCGGTACGCTTTCCCATTGAAACGTTCAGTTACTTCAAAAATCACCCAGGCATGGTCGAGCGCGCGATCACGCGCTGTTTCCAGAATATCGACAGTGAAGTGGGTCGTTGAGTTGGGGCTGCCGATCACTGCAATTGGGGCAGCGACTGATGGCGCCGCAGGTGAACGCACACCAGGCGATTCGCGAGTTTCACGAAGCGGGCGCATGCTTCTCCGAACGAAAATGCTAAACACTTGTTCGCAGTATACCAGCCTCTGGTGAGGAGATCAAGAGGGAAGCGGCAAAGATTTGCCGGAAAGTGACAGATGGCGAGAAGGAGCGCCCGTCTGGAACGACTCACGTGGCGCATGAATGCGTGCGAGGGCAGGCCTTGTGCCTGCCCCCACATACCCCCACCCGCCATTAGGCGCCCGGTGGGGGATAATACGCCCGTTCGCAACGAACGCCTTACCGATGCACGCCAAGGGTGCGTTCGCGCACGCGGAGAAGCGCCTTCGGCAGACGCACCGTTTCCAGACCACGCGGCTGGACGCGCCAGAATGCGCCGCGCGCTACCTCCCAGCGTTCCAGCAGCAACGCCGCATGTGGGCTGCCGGTCAGCTCCACATGGCGCACCAGCAGCGCACGCACATTCTCTTCGTCTGCCGGGTCGAGCATCGCTAGCATCACCATTTCGGTGTTGCAGCGCGAAGGAAACGCGCCGTGCTCATCGTAGACATAGGCGATACCGCCGCTCATACCAGCCGCGAAGTTCCGCCCGGTGGGACCAATGACCAGCACCACACCGCCGGTCATATACTCGCACCCATGGTCGCCGACCCCCTCGACAACCGCCACAGCGCCTGAGTTGCGGACGGCGAAGCGCTCACCAGCGCGACCGGCGGCGAAGAGCGTACCTCCGGTTGCGCCATAGAGACAGGTATTGCCAATGATCGTGCTCTCGTGCCACGGGTAACGCGCCTGCGGCAGCGGTCGTACCACGATCTCGCCGCCTGCCATGCCTTTACCGACATAGTCGTTGCATTCGCCGTCGAGCAGCAAACGCACGCCAGGCGCCAGGAAGGCGCCAAAACTCTGCCCTGCACTGCCGCGGAAACTGACCGTAATCATCCCTTCCGGCAGACCCGCTTCGCCGAAACGCCGTCCGATCTCTCCCGACAGAGTCGACCCGACAGTACGATCGACATTTGTGATTGGATAGTGCAGTTCGACATACAACTCATGATCGAGTGCACGCGACGCATCCTCGAGCAACCGCCGATTCAGCGCGCCAACGTCGATCAGACCATTCCATGGTTGCACATTGCGGATCGGATCGCCAGGCCGATCGAAGCGCGCCAGCAGCGGCGCCAGATTAAGCGCATCAGCGCCCGCATGGTCACGTGCAACCTGGCGCAGCAGATCGGTACGCCCAATAATGTCATCGAGCGAGCGCGCCCCGATCGAGGCAAGGATGTCGCGTACTTCCTGCGCCACATGGCGGAAGAAGTTAACCACATCCTCCGGTTTACCGGGAAACTTTGCGCGCAGGTCGGGGCGCTGGGTGGCCACTCCAACCGGACAGTTGTTGGAATGGCATGTCCGCGCCATCACACACCCTTCGGCGATGAGCGCCGCCGTACCGAACGAGAACTCGTCAGCGCCGAGCAATGCCGCCAGCACCACATCACGCCCGGTTTTGAACCCGCCATCGACGCGCAGCCGCACGCGCCCGCGCAGCCCGTTGAGCACCAGCGTCTGCTGCGTTTCGGCAAGCCCAATCTCCCAGTTGATACCAGCATTCTTGATCGACGACAGTGGCGATGCACCGGTGCCGCCTGAATGACCGGAAATGTGGATCACATCCGCGCCGCCTTTGGCAACCCCAGCAGCAATCGTGCCCACACCCGCCTCGGCAACCAGTTTGACCGACACCGCCGCGCGTGGGTTGGCCTGTTTCAGGTCATAGATCAGTTGCGCCAGGTCCTCGATGCTGTAGATATCGTGGTGCGGCGGCGGCGAGATCAGAGTCACGCCAGGCGTTGTGTGGCGGATGCGCGCGATTTCCTCCGAAACCTTGATGCCCGGAATCTGTCCGCCTTCGCCAGGCTTGGACCCCTGCGCCATCTTGATCTGCAACTCCAGCGCCGATGCCAGGTAGGCCGGGGTTACCCCGAAGCGCCCGGAAGCAACCTGTTTGATCGTACTGTTGCGTTCGTCGTGGTAGCGCTCCGGGTCCTCACCGCCTTCACCGCAGTTACTCATGCCGCCAAGGCGGTTCATCGCAATTGCCAGCGTCTCATGCGCTTCAATGCTGGTCGACCCGTGCGACATCGCAGCAGTCGAGAAGCGGCGCACAATCGCCTCAATAGGTTCAACTTCATCGAGCGAAACCGGCTGAGCCGGTCCATCACTCCGCTCCTCAGGCGGAATAATATCCAGAAGATCACGCAGCTCGGCGGGTGGACGGGCGTGCACCAATTTGCTGTACGCCAGATAATCGGCGTAGCTGCCGCCGTTGGCGGCGCGTTGCAAGGCATGGACGACCGCTGGCGAGAAGGCGTGGTATTCGCCATCCTTCTTGAATTTGTAGTAGCCCGGATGCGGCAGCGACGAGCGACCCGCAAGCGCGGGCAGACGCTGAGAGAACGCAGCTTCGTGATGCTCGAGCACATCGGCGGCCAGTTTACGGAAGCCATGACCGCCAAGATGGGCAGGCACACCCGCAAAACAGCGCGCGATCACCTCATCTGCCAGACCGACCACCTCGAAGATTTGCGCACCACAGTAACTATCGACGGTCGAGATGCCCATCTTGGACATCACCTTGAGCAGCCCTTTTTCGAGGGCATGAATATAATTCTGCTCAGCCTCATCGGCCAGTTCAGCGGCAGCGCGCCGGTCGCGCGCCTCGACAGCTTTGCCGCGCACCTCATCACGCTCGATGGCAAGCGCGCGCACGGTTGCAAGCGCCAGGTACGGGTTGACCGCCTCCGCACCCATACCAACGAGACATGCCAGGTGATGGACCTCGCGCGGCTCACCGCTTTCGACGACCAGGCTCACCGACGTGCGCAGACCGGTGCGGATGAGATGCTGGTGTACCGCGCCAAGCGCCAGAAGCGCCGGGATCGGCGCGCGCTGTTCATCGACGCCGCGATCACTGATGATCAAAATGACCCTATCGGCGGCGATCGCCTCCTCAGCCTCACGACACAGCCGGTCGAGTGCGGCGAGCATCCCCTGAACGCCATCATCTGCAACAAACGTTGCATTGAGCGTCGCAGTTGTGAACGCCGGGTCGCTGAGATTGCGCAACATCGCCAGATGCTCATCATTCAAAACCGGACTGGCGAGGCGCAGCAGATGCGCGTGTTCCGGCGTTTCGAGCAACAGATTACCGCGCCGTCCAAGGCTGAACGAGAGCGACATCACCAGTTCTTCGCGGATCGGATCGATCGGCGGGTTGGTCACTTCGGCGAAGCGCTGCTTGAAATAGTTGTATAGCGGGCGCGGTCGGTCGGCGAGAACGGCGGTCGGCGTATCATCGCCCATCGACCCCACCGGCTCCAGCCCATCGCGCAGCATCGGCTTGAGGACGACGGACAGTTCCTCGGCGGTATAGCCAAAAGCGCGCTGCAACTCGCCGAGCAGCGCCGATTTGCTCTCACGCGACGAGCGGCTTTCCGGCTCGTCCGGTTCGCTGACGCGCGGCGCACCCGCCGGCGCCAGCACACGCATATGGCGTTTGAGCCATTCAGCATACGGTTGCCGGGCCGCGAGCGCGCTGCGAATGTCATCGTTCTCTTCGAAACGACCCGTGCACAGATCGACGGCGATCATTTGACCCGGACCCACTTTGCCCTTCCGAACAATGCGCGACTCGTCGATCGACACAGCGCCAACTTCCGACCCGCAGATCACCAGGCCATCGTCGGTCAGCAGATACCGCGCCGGGCGCAACCCATTGCGGTCGAGCGCCAGCCCGACCACCTGACCATCGCAGAACGCCAGCGCAGCAGGACCGTCCCACGGTTCCATCATACCGGAGTGATACTGGTAGAACGCGCGCCGGGCCGGTTCCATATCGTGCACACGTTCCCAAGCTTCAGGAACAAGCATCGTCAGGCTGTGGCGAATATCGCGCCCGCCCATGACCAGCAGTTCGAGCACATTATCGAGCATTGCCGAGTCGCTGCCGCTGGTATCGACGACCGGACCGATGGCGGCAGCGCTGAGCGCCATCGCCAGCGGGTCGCCATCGATGGCCGCCTCGATCAGGGTCGTCTGTCGTGCAGAGGCGGCAGCGCGGCGCCATTCCGCTTCACGCGCCTGCATCCAGGTGACGTTGCCACGGAGGGTGTTGATTTCGCCATTGTGCGACAACATACGGAACGGCTGGGCGCGTTCCCACGTCGGGAAGGTATTGGTTGAGTAGCGCTGGTGGTAGAGCGCAATCGCCGTTTCGTAGAGCGGATCGCGTAGATCGTCATAAAACTCGGGCAATGCCGGCGCAACCAGCAACCCTTTGTAGACCAGCGTTCGGCTCGAGAGCGAGGGAATCGAGAAACCTTCCAGATGATGAGCGCGTGCTTCAGCTTCGATCGTGCGGCGAGCCAGGTAGAGCGCGCGCTCATAGGCATTTGGCGCGGTATGGTTATGAGGCGGGCGGGCGATCAGCGCCTGCTCGATCACCGGGCGCGTCTCACGCGCACTATCGCCAAGCGCATCAAGATTGATCGGAACCGAACGCCATGCCAGCAGCGCCATGCCATAGTGGGCAAGGATCTGTTCCACCACGCCGCGCGCCGTATTGCGATGCCCTTCGTGCTGCGGCAGAAAAAACATGCCGACGGCAAGATCCTCAACCGGGTAGCGAATCCCACGCATTGCCAGTTCACGGGCAAAGAACGCGCGTGGGATGTGCGTCAACACCCCGGCGCCATCACCACTTTTACCATCGGCAGCCACACCGCCACGATGCGCCATCCGCCCAACGGCGGTCAGCGCATACGCCAGTATCGCGTGACTCGGTTCGCCGCTCAGACGGGCAACGAACCCAATGCCACAGGCGTCATGCTCGAAGCGCGGGTCATACAGGCCGCGCATCTGCGGGTTTTTCAGTTGTTCCATCGTGTCTGTCACCTTGCTACCTGACGTGGTGTACACAAAACCAACGCTCCGCAGACCCGGGGGAGCGCCACTGCCGTTTGCAGATGCTGTTGTTGGGCGGGATGACCTGAATAATGCGTGATTCCGCCGCTTTGAGAAGCGTACTGTGATCAGGTGGCGTGAATACGCCGGCGAGCAACAGCGAGGACGTTGCTACGTCTG
>JBEPYG010000317.1:0-5612 GCA_041641515.1 Roseiflexus sp. | reverse complement strand
ACGCACGATGCCGGTTCTTGCTGGCGCGGCGCCATGCGGAGTTGATACCAGGCAATTGCCTGACGAATGTCGTCTTCATCGAGTTGTCCCTCTTCTCTGCGAGTAGCGTGTTGCAAAAGCACTCGCCGTGTCACCTGGAGTGCGTCACGCGGCAGCGGTTTGATAGCGTCGACAATCTGCCGTTCAACATCAGAAAGCGCGGGCGAGCTGATTGCGTCGAGCGACTCGAACCGACCGTCGGAAGCGGCAAAAATGCGTTTGCGCAACAGTTCAACCAGGAGATCAGCAGTCCAGGTAATGCGCGCCGACTGCGCCGGAATGGCGCGACTCTGGAGATAGCCGGTGATCGAGGGTTCCGTTGTGTTGGGGGCAAAGAGTTTAATGAAGACGTTGAGTGTCGACCATCGCGCTGCATGATCAAGCAGGTACGAAACCCATTGTAATGCCAGACGCGTATCCGCCTGATTCTCGTAAACGGCATCGATGCCATCGATCAGGATCAGGACATGGCTAAACCCCAGTGCACTGGTCGCCAGATCGACGAAGAGGTGAAACAGTTCTTCCGGTGAATCTCTAACAACATCGGTTCCGGCTGCTGCCAAAACGTCGCAGAAATGGTGCAGCACGTCAGGTGGCGGCGGTGCTGTAAGCGCATATGTTCGTTCCAGGAGCGGGGTCAACCCGGCTGGGGTGCCGGTTTCTCGCAGAACAGCGAGATAATAGTCGAGTGAGCCGGGTAACGCGGTGCGCAGAAGGCTGGCGATAGCGCGAATGTCCGCAGCTGACGCACGCAGCAACCGTTCCGGTCGAAATGCCAATCCGGTGAGCAACGCACAAGTTCCAGACTCGAGCAGCAGGCGAAGATGGTGTGTTGGTGTCGGCGGCGTACCGGTGAGCGGGGCGATGCCCAGGTTGTACGGAAGTGGAAACGGATACGCTCCGCCGATATCGAACCAGCATATGCGGGTGACGGCGACGCGCGTCGCGGTTTTGCCACCGCCTGGCGGCGCGAAAATGACAGCCGGTTCCGCCTCCCAGGCAGTTCGGAATATGTCTAGGTTGACCGTGTATTCCGATAGGTACGGATCGCTCGATGCTTCTAGGTGAACATACGGATCGAAGCGGAGCCCGACCCGCTGAAACCAGTCCGTGGAAAGGAGCTGGTCGATAACCGGATTGTATTCTGGTGAGACCATGACAGGCTAAAAGTGTAAAGCGTTTTTATGCGCTACCGATAATGACACTAACCGAGGCAGTGCTCGATTGTACAGTGACCATGTTCTTCTCAATCGCACAAGATGGCATAGAACGAACGTTCATTGTCTTGTGTTTGAGATGCCGTTTCTTAGCGTAGCACGGGTCCCCTTGCCGAACATTTACCCTCGCTGCCACTCACGTCACTGTTCCCTCACCAAAGCCTCACCGGGTGCGTGGCGGGGTGCGGGCAAGAAACAAATGTTTTACAAAGAGCCTGAACCGGATCACCGCGTATTCTCCAGTTTGACTCCCCAGCCGCGGTCGGTCAGAATGTAGAGCGGATGGCGAGGGTCGGGCTCGATGATCTTGCGGAGACGCAGGATGGCATTATCGAGGACATTATTCCAGTCAGCGGGGTCTTCCCAGCCATGGTCGTCGTGGGTGCGCGGCTCCTCTGCCAGCCCCTGATAGGCGCGGTAGTAGAGTTCACTGCGCGGCACGCGCCGTGTGCGGTTTTCGTACAGGTAGCGGAGCAGGCGGTATGGACGCGGCTGCAACCCGCCAATCTCAGCATCGCCGATAAAGACGCGGTCGGTCGCAAGGTCGATCGAGAGGCGTGGAGGATGCGTGCGCTGGATGGCGCGCCAGTCATCGCGTGAGAGCGCGTGGGTGGCGCCAGAGGTCAAAAAGGCATCGACCAGCGGACGAACGAGCCTCAGCCATCCACGCGGCGTGCTGCCGCCGTAGCGCTGCAGCCAGGCGCGCACCTCACCATCTGCTACGCACAGGTCGCGGAGTGGAGCACGCGGTCTGCCAATTTTTGCTGCAATATGGCGTTCGGTGATCAGGATCAGTCGTTCTGGAGTCCATGTGAGCGTATACAGTTCGACGCGTCCTTTGATTGCCCCCCAACTACCGGTAATGGACGGTTCCAGCGTGCGGGGGGCGAACATCTTGATCGCAAAGCCATTCAGATCGAAGAGTTCGAGCGTCGAAAGAATGGCATTGAGCATCTCTGCGATGTCGGGCATGGCGTTGCGCAACCATGGTTCGATTCCGTCGATCATCACCCACACGCCGCGCATTCCCATGCGCTGAAGCGTATCCGTGAGATGAGCAATGACGCGTTGTTCGGCAACGTCAGCGTGCAGCACCGGCGACGCAGGCTCGGTGATCAGGCGCTGGCAGAGGGATAGTCCGTCCCTGAAAGCGCGATCCTCTTCGATGATCGCCAGCAGGCTGCGCCGATCGTTACCTGTGTAGGTCTGGATAAACCAGTGCATGTACATCTGCACCATAGGCGGTGCAGTGTCGAACAGCCGGGGATAGCGGGCGAATGTCTCAAGCAGAGTTGTAGCACAGGCTTCCAGCGCCTGCCGTATGCAGATGCGTACAGCTGGACTGCCCCGAACCCCTTCGATCAGCTCGGGTTGCCATTGAACGACCAGGTGCGTGGGTGGAGCATCGGCCGGCGTTGCCTGGCGGGTGAGCGCCATACGCAGCGCCGTCTTCCCTGATCCACTGTCACCGAATACCACAAACGAGCGCATACCCGTGTATGCCGTATACTGCAGCGGCTCGGTGAACACCACCGGCTGCAGGTGCGGTTCACGTTCTGCCGCCAGCGCGTCGAACGCCTCGGCAGCTGCCATCTGTCTGTGGCGGTTCGGCTCCATGCCTACATATCCATTACAGCGGCAATAATGTCGTTGTCGTTCAGGAAGGGATATCGCGGGTCGCTCTGATCGCGATGCCTGGCAAGATGATGCTCCAGAGCGCGCCGGAAGATTGCCAGACTGCGCTCGAACGAACCATGAGCGTACACCAGTGTTTTGAGCACAAAGGTCTCGTCGTTCAGCGCAGGATCGTCCATCTCGACCAGATCGACCAGCGTTTTCTCAGATCCGCCAGCGCTGGAAATTGCGATATTGAGCAGATTGAGCAATTCGGGTTCAGCCCATTCCAGCGCCAGGCTCCGAACTCCATGGAACATGCCCCTTCGTGCTGGCAGGGTAAACACGTTCAGCCTCACTCCCGCCTCGCGAATCGCCGATAGCGGCTCGACCAGCATCCCGGCGCAGGCATCGCTCGTTTGATCGACAACGATCAGGCGCGTATCGGTCACACCTGGCGGACGGATCGTCAACCAGTCGCCCAGGAGTGCAGTGTGAAGTCGCCGACCTGGTGCATTGATGTGCGCAATCGCCTGATCGAAACGACGTAGCATGTCCGGACTCCACTCAGCGCGCCTGAACCGCTGTCTCAGGACGTGCGGCGAACCGCTGGTCCACACCAGCCAATCCATCAGCAAGAGTTGTTCATCGTCCGTCAGCCACAGCAGGACACCTGGTTGCGTGCAGAGTAACTCGGTCCACACGTTGCCGGCTTCCTTCGCAATCGAGAACAGCACATCATGACAGCTTGCTGCGTGGCGATCGGTCAGAACGACTCTGACCGGCATCTGGTGAGTCTTTGGGCGGCGTAGCTCGGTGTACAGCGCAACAGCGGCGCAAAAACAATCGAACCGGCGCCCTGTGATCACAAGTGGTGGAGTCTCCTGCTGTGACTCTGACAGTTGCACCTGTATTATAGTCTCCTGCTGCAACTCTGGCAGAACGGCTCGTTCGAGAAACTCACGCGAGTGCTGCAACTCGTGAGGATCGAACGGGTTGATATTCAACGCGTGTGTTTCCAGCCAGTCAGTTTCTTCTCGGGTGCGAGCACTCATCGTGGGAGTGACCGTGATCTGCGACCACTCATACGTCCAGGGAAGATCGGCGATCAGACGCCTGCGTATCTGTGGGTCATTGGTCATCAGTTTGCTGAGGGTGTTGGCGCCAGGTTCGTCCCCTGGCTGACGAATAGCTTGGAGCACACACTCGATCACATCTCGATTGTCGGACCGCGCCGCCAGCATCTCGATCACAACCACGACGAGTTTGTGAGCATCTGTCGGGAAGTGGTGCAACAGGAATCTGCATATGTGCAGAATGTTTTCAGCGTTCTGCCGGTCGGCAGTACGTGCATCTGGAAGCGGGCGCGGTATACTCCTGAGGTCACTGTGATGATATGCCTGAGCGACGAGGTCGAGAATCGCGTTCCAGCGTTTACTGTCACCTTCGCGGTAATAGTGAGCTGCTTTGTCCAGCAGGTGGTTGATGCGTTCCTGTACCTCGGGTGTTCCCAGCTGGTCGTTGTGCCGTTCGCGCGTCCTTTTCAATTCTTGTCGCGCCTGTTCCTCCCATCCTCTTTTTGCCTCCTGCTCGAGCGTTTGAGATGTGAGAGTCCATTCGACGAGGTCGCGCTCGAACAGATCATTCAGTGCACGAACGCGATCGAGTTGCTGACTTATGCGCGTTTGCCGTCCTTCATTGAGCAGCTGCAATCCAATCCCGAGTACTGCCGACGCCACTGCCAGCGCCAGACCGGCATCGCCGAAGAAGCGATGGACGAAGATACGCCAGTAGAACTCGCTCTGTGTTTCATGATTGATCGTCAATTGCCTGTTGATGATTTGCCCGGTTGTGTCGCTGATGTGAACATCAATGGCGGCCGGTGCGCCTGGATTCGGCAGGAGTGACTGAATGCGGGCCTGTTGTGGGGGCGATTCGCTGCTGACGGTCATCGTGAGGCGGGAAGGCAGCGCTCTTCCATCGGTGTCGGTAAACAAAAGCGCGCTGCTGCTCAGTTCAACAGTGACTGTAACCGGACTGACAGGAGCTGTTTTCTGTTCGAGCCAGACCATCAATGCTGAAGAATCTGCTCCCGTTGTGTCGAAGCGAAACGTTTGCGGGTATCGAAAGAGGAGTTTCTGATCTGCAAGGTCTATCTCCTGGGAAGTATGCCTTTCACGCACATCCTCCTCGATCCTGGCAAGAGCGCTGTAGAAGACCAGCGAAATCGAAATGCTCAGAAACAGTATCGACCAGAGCCTGTTTTTCCATAGATGTCCAACTGCCGAATCGGAGTGCTTGACGACTTCTGACCATGCCCACAGACAGGCGCTTCCTACGAGGAGTACTGGCAATATCCAGAGCGCCAGCAGCATGAGCGGGTTCCTCTCTTGCGGGAGTATAGATCCTCAAATATGTATATTATCACACCCTGTTCAATAATGTTGTCCAGACCTGCCGTCGTCTCCTCGATGAATCGTGCCTCTCGATGCCTGTTGCGCCTTCGGGCCAGCGCACGAGATGGCAGATCATAACCGGGTAATCGTGTTGCGTTGGGTGCATTGGGGGCAGGCACGAGGCCTGCCCCTACCGATGCCTGAAACGACGGGCGCCCCTTCGCGGACGGGGGGATCGCGGAGGGGGCATTGGGGGCAGGCACGAGGCCTGCCCCTACCGATGCCTGAAACGACGGGCGCCCCTTCGCGGACGGGGGGATCGCGGAGGGGGCATTGGGGGCAGGCA
>JBEPYG010000316.1:0-5644 GCA_041641515.1 Roseiflexus sp. | reverse complement strand
CGGGTGCGCCTGGTTGCTGGCACGCCCGGTTGAGCCGCTCAACACAGTGCGTGACGCTCCGCCGCGCCCGCCAGACTATGCGGTGATCGCAACCGATGGGTCGCATATCGACATTGACCGGCACGGCGCAGCGCTCTGCTATGTGCTCAATATCGGACGGGTCTATCTGCGGTACGGCGCACACCCGGCGGCAACACTGTCGTCCCGCCCAATACTCTGCTTCCGCGAAGAGGACCTTTATCTGAGAGATGGCATGCGGCGCATTCCAATCGAAGGCAACTACCTCAGCGCGCAACGTGATGTCGCCGAGGGGGTCGAATTGGTTGCGCTGGCAGAGGAATTCCTCACCGCCGATGACATTCCGGCGCTGGCGCTCCAGGATGGCACACTGGTGCGCTGGACGCTCGCCGGCGCCGAAAAGGCGGTGCTGGAGCATTTTCTGCGCCCGTACCTGAACTATCTCGATGCCATGCGCGCACAGAAGATTCCGGTTGCCTCCTACATCAGTCGTCCACGTTCCCCCGAAGTCGCCGGGATGATCCGGCTGATGCTATGCCCCGATGTGGACATCGAAAAGCAGCGTGGTGCGAAGTGCAGCATCTGCAGCGATGCAGCCGCCAGACGCACGCCGTCGTGCTTTGTCTGCCAGGGACTGAGCGATGCCGACATTCTGGCGGATATGCTGGAAGAAGGGCAACGCGGACCGTTGTTTGCCTCAATGTCACGGGTCAACGTTGAGTCGTATGGCGAGCATCAGATCCACTTCTTCTACATGCGTGTTGGGCGGGAAGTGGCGCGGGTCGAGATGCCGCGCTGGGTTGCGGAAGACCCGCCGTTCCTCGATCGGGTGCATGCCGTGGTGTACGATCAGTGCCTCAAAGGGCAGGAATATCCGGTAGCACTGGCGCGTGCCCATGAACAGGCGGTCATCCACGCTGCCGACCGACGCGCCTTCGAGCGCGTTGTGGAGCGGAGCCTGATCCAGTCAGGTTTGTCCGCCGCCTCGTCGCGCAAGGCAACAGCAAAAGAACAGAAAGCGTTGTGAACCTGGCTGTCGTGTTCGGCGTGAGGATGTCCGATAGTCCTCTACCGTTCTGCGACGACGGGCATCGCCGCTGTGGGTCGCAATCTCTCAGCTCGCCTGGTTGTCATTGCCGAGGGGCAACCTCACACTTGCGGGGGGTTGGGGCGTTACCCGGTTGGGGCACGGCAGGGTATCATTACCGAACGATTGTGCGGGCGCTGTCGCGCCCCGACGGCGTCAGGCGCATACCGGAGTAGTTTCACCGCTTTCCGGTGCATACCCCCTCTGGCACTCACAGGCGAGCTTCGTCTTGTTAGCCAAGGGCATCAGGCCCACGACCCGCGTATCCAGGTTGATTATGATGGAAGTATGCGACGCAGTCGTATGGACGCTTAGGGTGGCATCACATGAAAGACAGGGATAGTGCTCTGACGATTGCGCCAGAGGTTCATCTCACGCTTGCCCTCTCGCTTGCTCTGTCACTTCTGTCTGGCATGCTGACCGGCGCTTCGATGCCGACGATCCTGGATTGGGGTCTGTTCGGCTGGGTTGGGGTAGCGCCGTTGCTGCTTGCATTACACGCGCAGCCGGCGAAACGTCACTTTCTGATCGCTCTGCCGTTCGGGATCGTCTGGTCGGCAATGGTGCATCTCTGGTACCTGTCGATGTTCGGTCCTGGTCTGGGGATGTTCCTCATCGTCGCCGTCGGGTGCTTCTATGCCGGGTTGATCCAAGCAGGAACCGCGCTTCAGGCGCGATTGCCCGAACCGCTCAAGGTGCTGGGCGTACCGATCGCCTGGTCAGCGCTGGAGTTCCTCCGATTCATCGCACCTGTGGCGGGTGACTGGTGGTTCGAAGTGCTGGGGAAGAGTCAGTGGCGTTTTCCGCCAGCTCTCCAGATTCTCACCATCACCGGCTTTCCCGGTCTCAGTTTCCTGGTCATGCTGGTCAACAGCGCGCTCGCTCTGCTTGTCGTGGATGCCTTGAAGCGACACAGGACGCACGTTCCGGCAGTTGTATCGCTCGGAGCAGCAGCAGCGATCGTCGCCTGGGGCGCACTGATTCTTCCACCGGCGCCGGACGATCGGTTTCGCATCGCGACAACGGTCGATCTGGCGAATCAGGATCGCTCCATCCAGGCGCTGAGTCGTCTGCCGGTCGGGCAGGAAGGATACTATGCCGACACGCCAGAGATGTCGCAGGCGCTCTTCGATGTGAATGCATCCCTGACCCGTCAAGTCGCCGGAGCGTCTCCCGCCTTCGTTGTCTGGCCCGAAAACGAGTTCGCTGACGTCGACGATCCGATCTTCACCTCGCAGGTCGGCAACCTGGCACGCGAAACAAACGCATATCTGGTCGTTGATATGGTCTGGCGTCCATCGGAAAAGCTTTTGCATGACACCGCGGTTCTGTTCGGACCGGACGGCGCAGAAGTAGGACGGCGCCCCAAGATCAATGTGACCGACGGTGAAAAGGCATTCGGCTTCGTCGCCGGACCACGCGATGTTCGGGTATTCACAACACCGTATGGTGTTGTTGGACTGGGAGTGTGCTGGGATCGCCACCTGCCCTGGATCGTCCGCGATCTGGCGCGTGGTGGAGCGCAGATCGTGTTGATGCCGGTCGATGATGACTTCTTTGGCGATCGCTGGTTCCCGCCGCTGCACGCGTCCGACACTGTCTTCCGGGCAGTGGAGAATCGAGTTGCTTTCGGCGTTGGGGCAACCAGCGGCATCGCGATGGTGATTGACCCTTATGGACACATCACCGCCGAAAGTGACATCAACCGGCGGGAGGTCATCGTGGGTGAGACGTTCACCGTTTCGGAGCGAACCATCTACACCCACGTCGGCGACTGGTTCGGCTGGCTGATGGCGCTGGCGATGGGCGCCGGATTTGTGGGGTGGCGTAAGAGCCGGGATTGGAGCGCTGCGAACGAATAAATGTCTGCACTACGTCCAGCGATGCAGGCGCAATGCAATGCCGATCCAGACGCCGGTGAAGACTGCTGCGCCAAACACCCACCCCGAGAGCGCAAACGCAGCAATGCCGGAAAGGAGCGTTCCTACGGTGCAGCCAAGCGCTATCATCGCTCCCCATCCCATCAGCACCCCACCGAGCAATGATGTCACACTCCCACCAGCTCGCGGCAGCGCTGGCTGGAAGCGACCGGCGATCAGCGCAGCGCCGAACGAACCCAGCGCCAGCCCGATGATCAACCAGCCATTCTCTGTTATCGTCTGCACCACGCGCGTGGCGCAACCGGCGAAACTGTCCAGACCGTTGAGACGCGCCGGCAACCACCCTGCCTGATCCATCACTGTCCTGGTCATACTGCCAAGTTGCGCCGTCACACCAAGCGGTTCGACGCGCAGGTACGCCATTACACCGATGATCCCCACAAGAGCGCCGGTTGTGAGCGGATTCCAGCGCTCACGAAAGAGAGTATCGCGCAAATACGAACTATTGAGCGAACGCAGAGGGCGAGGCGGCAGCGGCGGCACATACCGCAGCAGAACGAACGCCAGTACGCCAAGGACCGCAAGATGAACAAGAAGCGATCCGCCGTAGCCAAGCCAGTGCGGCAACCAGACAACCGGCGCATCGGCGACGACCGTGACATAGAGCCAGTTCCACGACCAGAAGCCAAACCCAAAACCGATCAGCGAACCGGCAAGCGCCAGCGGCGCATACGCTGAACCCTCACCCAGGCGGTAGAGATGACCGCTGATACACGCGCCGGAGAGCGCCATCCCCACCCCGAATACCAGACCGGCGACAACCAGTGCGGGGCTGACCGGTCCGATATGGGCATCAGGGGCAAACCGACCGCTCGAAGGGTTGGGCAAAAATGCACCAAAAACGATGGCATACCCGACTCCGCTAACCGCCAGCGCCGCAAGAACAGCATAGAGCGGACCGGCGTTCCGATGTTCGATGAAGTCGCGGAAGATGCAGAAGAAACAAAAACGACCGCGCTCGAACACGACCCCAAGCGCAACACCGATCAGCAGCGAAAATGCCGCCGGTGAACCATGCCCCGGCGCCGCCGTGAGCAGGTACGCACCCGCCGCCAGCGCGACGAAGACTAGCAGCGCGACAACATACCGTACAATTGCTGCCGGCGTCGATTCTGATTGAGAGGGAGCAGCTTGATCGACAGAGCTGCTCCCAGGCAGTGCATTTGACATCGTCGTCTACTTCACGCCCCAAACAGTACCGGCAGGGTTGGCGATCGGAACACCGACACTGTTGCCATACTCCGTCCAGGAACCGTCGTAGAGCGCCACCTGATACCCCAGAATCTCGCTGAGGACAAACCACGTATGGCTGGCGCGCTCACCGATCCGGCAATAGGTAATGATCGGCTTACTCCCGTCTACACCGGCGTCAGCGTACAGTTTGCGCAATTCCTCAACGCTCTTGAACGTACCATCGTCCTTGAGCGCCTGCTTCCAGGGTACATTCACTGCACCGGGAATATGCCCTGCCCGCACTGCCAGTTCCTGGAACCCCTCCGGCGCGAAAATCTTCCCGCTGAATTCGTCCGGCGAGCGGATATCAACCAGCACGCGATCATCCTCATTGTGCACAACCTTCAACACATCCGGCAGAAAGACCCGCAGATCGCTCCGTTGCTGAACAGTAAAGTTGCCGGGCGGGTAGGTTGGCGCACGGGTCGAAAGTTCGCGGTTTTCGGCTTCCCACTTGCTTCGGCTGCCATCCAGCAACCGCACGTCCTCGGCGCCGTACTGACGGAATACCCACGCACCCCACGCAGCGAACCAGTTGCTGTTATCGCCGTAGAGAACAATCGTTGTATCGTTGTTGATCCCTGCTGCGCGCGCCAGTTCCTGAAAGCGCTCCGGTGCAATGATGTTGCGCGAGACAGTATCAACAAAGTCGGTCGTCCAGACAAAGTTGACCGCACCGGGGATATGCCCGCGTTCGTACAGACCGGGAACGACGCTCACCTCGATGATGCGCACATTTGGATTGTTGAGATTCTGCGCGAGCCATTCGGTGCTGACAACGACATCCTCGAACTTGCGCGGCTCACGCGGAGCGGACCCACCTGCAGGAGCGGCAGGGGCGACAGTCGGAGCAACACCCGCAGTTGACGTCGCGGACTGCTGCGGGCGGGCGAAGACGACGATCGCGACGATGGCAAGTGTGACCAGTGCGCCAGCGCCAGCGGCGCCGACGGTCCGTAGCAGTGAGTTGTTCACAATTTCCTCGCTTTCGGTGGTTGACCTGTTTCCCTGGAAGCACCGGTGCGAGCACAGTATACCCATAATTTACGATTTTGTCAATCTATTTAGTCAAGAAATCAGGAACCTGAAACGCGAACGAAGGTCAACATGAAACCCACATATGCACACGTATCGTACCCATGGTGCTTTTGCGTCGGCGGGGCAACGTCTTATGGCGCTTGCAAAAGCTATCCCGCCGCCGATTCTTGATCTCGAGAGCTTCCCCCGATCCCCCCAATCGTGAACAGTTACCACGGAACACGCGGCTGACGACGCAGAGACGCTTCTTGTGAGCGTCAGTTGTGATCTGCACCTCGACGCCTGGCGGCAGCGCGGAGCTACTGTATCGCTCACCGGCGCGACGTTG
>JBEPYG010000315.1:0-5670 GCA_041641515.1 Roseiflexus sp. | reverse complement strand
TTCGCGCCCGCCTGCTTCGCAAGTTCGACGACGTCATCGATCTGCTTGCGCGAGTACGCGCCTGCCCCCGGCACACGAATCCCCTTCACCTGCCCGCCGTTGTCGAGCGCCGTGCGAAACACACTGAATGAACTGGCCGCAACGACCTCTCCCAGATTGACTAGTTCCAGCTCGTAGCGCAGGTCTGGCTTATCCGATCCGAAGCGCTCCATTGCCTCAGCGTATGTCAGGCGCGGGAAAGGGGTCGGCACCCTTTTGTGCGGCACAACCTCGTGACAGAGCGCCGTGAAGAGGCGCTCGATAATATCGAGCACATCGTCCTGATCGACAAAACTCATTTCCATGTCGAGCTGCGTGAATTCGGGTTGGCGGTCAGCGCGCTGGTCCTCATCGCGGAAACAGCGCGCAATCTGAAAGTAGCGGTCGAACCCGGCGACCATGAGGAGTTGCTTTAACTGCTGCGGCGATTGCGGCAACGCATAGAACTTGCCGGGATGGATCCGGCTCGGCACCAGGTAATCGCGCGCGCCTTCCGGCGTCGATTTGATCAGGATCGGCGTCTCGATCTCGACAAATCCTTCGCGGTCGAGAAAGTCGCGGATGAACTTGACGATCCGGTGACGTAGAATGATGTTCCGTTGCATTCGTTCACGCCGCAGATCCAGATAGCGATACTTCAGACGCAGCGCTTCGTCTTCGCCTCCCTCTTTGTTGATGTACAGCGGTGGATTCTTCGCCGGGTTGAGGATGGTCGCCTCTGTCGCATGCACTTCGATCATGCCGGTGGCAAGTTCGGGGTTATATGCCTCTGATGGTCGCTGGACGACCTTCCCGCGCACCTGGAGCACATATTCGACACGCACATCACCGGCAATGGTATGCGCTTCCGGCGCAGCTGCCGAGTCGAAAACCACCTGCGTGATACCATACCGGTCGCGCAGATCAATAAAAATCAATGGACCATGATCACGACGGCGATGCACCCAACCGGCGAGCAGCACCTCTTGTCCGGCGTGTGCGGCGCGCAGCTCGCCGCAGGTGTGGCTGCGATACATCATCGATACTCCTTGTATCATCACATAGTACAATACTCGTTTGTGAGCCGGTGTTTTATGCCGATGTTACGCGAATATTCTGCGCGCAGCGTTGCACTAACGGTGTCTCAGGACATCACATCCCTGGGATCTCGCGCAGGCGAGCTGCGCCCTGTGAGCCGCGAGCTTCAGCCCCACGGCTCTGCAATCCGAAATCGACAATCTGAAACGGCATCGAACGCTGCGCGCTCTCAGGAACTGCCATTATAGCCGGATGGGAAAGGGCTGTCCAACCGTATGCACAAACGGGTTCTCATTCTGGGGGTCGCTGTCGACAACATCCTGATGGACGATGGTATTGCTGCGGTCGCCCGCTTCATCGCCGAAGGGGGACCACATCACGTTGTGACGGTCAATCCGGAGTTTGTTATGGAGGCGCGGCGCAACAGCGCCTTTCGCCGGGTGCTTGCGGCAGCCGACCTGGCGACGCCGGATGGCGTCGGATTGCTGCTGGCAGCGCACTGGTGCAGGACGCCACTGCGCGGTCGTGTGACCGGTGTGGCGCTGACAGAGCGCATCGCCGCAGAAGCCGCACGACGCGGATGGTCCCTCTTTCTTCTCGGCGCAGCTCCCGGTGTGGCGGAACGCGCTGCGGCAGCGCTCCAGCGCACAAACCCCGCGCTCCGCATCGCCGGGTGCTATGCCGGTTCTCCGCACCCCGCCGACGAACCGGCGATCCGCGAACGGATCCTTGCCGCCAGACCGGATGTGCTGCTGGTTGCATATGGGCATCCCGCGCAGGATCTCTGGATTGCGCGCAACCAGCCCATCCTGCGTGTTCCGGTCGCCATTGGGGTTGGCGGAACATTCGACGAACTGGCCGGTGTCGTGCCGCGCCCCCCTGCTGTCATCGAGCGCCTGGGGCTGAAATGGCTCTACCGCCTGATCATCCAGCCCTGGCGATGGCGGCGAATCATGACAGCGGCGCCGCTCTTCTTATGGACGGTGTTCCGTGAGGGACGCGCCTGCGATGCGTTGCACACTGAATAGCAGCGCGCGCGGCACGTGGAAAAAGCCTTTGTAGTTGCCGCCTTTGCTGCTCAACACCGGTTCGCCGCGCCGGTCGCAGTAGCCGAACCATTCCCCATACACCGGATCGACAAACGTGCGAAATGCATACTCGTCCACCCGTTCCAGCCAGTTCAGCCAGCGCTCCTCACCGGTCAACGTGTATGCCAGCACCAGCGCATAGATCGCCTCGGTATGGGGCCACCACAATTTCATCGTCGACTCGAGCTGGAGCGTCGGCTTTCCTTCAATGTCCATGAAGTAGTACAGCCCGCCGTACTCGTGATCCCAGCCATACTCCAGCGACCCTTCAAGTGTATCGAGCGCTAGACGCCGATACGCCTCAGAAGGCGCAAATTCCAGCATGTGCAGCAAGAACCACGCCACCTCGATCGAATGACCAGGGCTGAACAGGCGACCTTCGGGCCAGACGTGCAAATCGCGCCCATCGAGTGCAACATGTTCGAGCAGAATCCGGCGCTGCGGGTCGTAGTGGCGGCGCACACCCTCCATCGCGTCGCGCATTACCTGAACATAGCGCGGGTCATCGGATACGCGCGCCAGTTCGATCGCCATGCTCGTCAGTACCATCACATTCGCCAGATTGCTGACCGGCGGATTGCCAACCAACATCGGGCGGTCGAGCAAGACCGGATTGCGAATCCACCGGTCGATATTCCAGAAAACCTCGACCGCCTCGTCAAAGCACCCCTGATCGCCGGTTGCGCGCGCATATTCCAGCAACCCCAGCATATAGAACACCGCCGCATACGGCTTGCGCTGGTAAAAGTACGGTTCACCTTCGCGCGTCAGACTGAAATAGACCCGCCCCTGCGGATCGCGACCGTAGCGCCGCATGAACTGACAGATGAGCGTTGCAGCATCGAGAAACTCCTGGCGGCGGTCGAACTCGTTGTACAGCCGCGAAAACATCCAGACCGCGCGACCCTGCAACCACATGTACTTCTTCGTGTCGTAGATCGATCCGTCACGGTCGAGACAGGTGAATTGCCCTCCGTACTCTCGATCCAGCGAATGCTTCAACCAGAATGGTATCACCGACTCCGCCAGATTAGCGCGATAGCGTGTAGCATACGACGCGAGCATGGCTCTTTCTCCGTCACTGTCTGCCTGTCGGACGCATGATACGCTATCCCTGTTTTGGCATCAATCGCCGGTGCTCGACTGCCATACAGCGGTTCATGACCACCTTCAATCCGGCTTCTTCAGCACGCGCTGCGGCTTCTTCATTCACAATCGTCAACTGCATCCACACCGCGCCGGCGCCGGCGGCAATCGCATCTTCTACGACCGGCATCACCGTTTCAGGACGGCGAAAGATATCGACAATGTCGATCTTTTCTGGCACATCGCGCAGAGTGGCGTATGGCTTCTCGCCGAGCACCTGAATGTTCAGCGTCGCCAGGCGCGGGTTCACCGGGATGACCCGGTACCCCTGGCGCTGCAAAAACTCGGCGACCAGGTACGAGTCGCGTTCGGGGTCGTCGCTGATGCCGACGACCGCAATCGTGCGGGCAGAGGTGAGCAGATCGCGGATCTCCTGATCGGTCGTTAACACGGGTTCCTCCTTCGTGCGTGCGTGTGGCGACTCAACCACACTCTAACCATTATCGTATGTCGAAAACAGGCTTTGCGCAACCGGCATGAGCCGCGCATGTGGTATGATGACTCACCCGGTTCTTATCTTTGTTCTGACCGGAAAGGGGCAACTGGTGAACGTTCTGCGTTACATGCTCATCTTCGTCCCGCTGGCGTTTCTGGCAGAATTGTATTTTCCCAATCCGTTGCTGGTCTTTGCGCTCTCCTGTGTGGCGCTCATTCCCCTTGCCGGTCTGCTTGGCGAGGCGACCGAAGAACTTGCCATCCATACCGGTCCGCAAATCGGCGGTCTGCTGAATGCCACATTGGGGAACGCCGCCGAATTGATCATCACCATCGTTGCGCTGCGCGAAGGCAAGATCGAACTGGTCAAGGCGTCGATCACCGGCTCCATTCTGGGCAATCTGCTCCTGATCCTCGGTCTGAGCCTGCTGCTCGGCGGCATCCGTCACGGCATCCAGAAATTCGACCGCAACCTGACCGGCGTTGCTGCTACAATGATGATGCTTTCCATCGTTGGTATGATGATCCCGACGCTGTTCGAGTTACTTCGTCAAGTGCAGAGCGGCGTTGTCGATGTCTTCAACACTGATGTGCGCGACCGGGCGCTCGATGCGCTCAGCCTTGGGGTGGCAGGAATCCTGATTGTGCTGTACATCCTGAGCCTGATCTTCTCGTTTCAGAAACCAGAACGCGGTATTGGCGCTCCCACCGGCGTTGATGACCCGTCTGATCAGACGGAACATCATCAGGCAAAGTGGAGCGTGCCCGTTTCGCTTGGCGTACTGACGGTTGCGACGATCGCCATCGTCTTTCTCAGCGAATTCCTGGTTGGCGCCGTCGAGCCGGTTGTGGAGCAACTTGGCGTCAGCGAATTGTTTCTGGGGGTCATCCTGATCCCGCTGGTCGGCAATGTGGCCGAGCACATCGTCGGCGTGCAGGTGGCGATGAAAAACAAGATGAACCTGTCGTTGTCGATCTCGCTTGGTTCCAGTATGCAGATCGCGCTGTTTGTCGCGCCGTTGCTGGTCTTTATCAGCCTGCTGTTCGGTAACGAAATGACCCTCTATTTCAGCCTGTTCGAGGTTGCTGCGCTGACGCTGGCAGTGCTCTGCGCGGTGCAGGTGTCGGTCGATGGCGAGAGCAACTGGCTCGAAGGGGCGCAGTTGCTGGCGGTGTATCTGATCATTGGCCTTGGATTCTTCTATGTCGTAACGCCAGGCGCCCACGGCGGCTAAACGGGCCGTGCCAGGCGTGTGCATCAGACGGGCGAATGTTATGCTCAACACCATTCACCTGCAAACCTTTCTGGCGGTGGTGGAGACAGGCAGTTACAGCGCCGCCGCCGAGCGTCTCCACCTGTCACAGCCAGCTGTCAGTAGTCACATCAGGGCGCTCGAATCTCAACTCGATCAGGTGAGGCTCTTTCGCCGGGTCGGCCAACAAATGCTCCCAACGCAGGCTGGCGAAGAACTGATAGCGGTAGCGCGCGCGATGCTCGACCTGTCAACACGGGCAGAAGAGCACATTCGCAGTTTACGCGGGCAGATCAGCGGCAAAGTGACCCTCGGTTGCACGCCGCTGGGGGGAGAAATGCTGCTGACCCGCATCCTCACTGCATTCCACGCGCACCATCCAGCAGTCAGTCTCTCGGTGCGCGTCGCCCTGCCCGGCACACTGCTTGAACTGCTGGCTCGTCAGCAGATCCACATCGCGCTCATCGAGGAAAAACAAAGCCCGCGACACTGGGTGGTGCAACTGCTCGGCAGTGAGCCGCTGGCATTAATTGCGCCACGCGACCACGAGCTGGCGCAGCGTGGTCTTATCGCACCCGACGCACTGCGCCAGGTTCCGATGATCATGCCGCTCAACGGATGCACAATCCGGCAGACCATCGAAGAGCGGTTGCACAATAGTGGACTGGCGCCTGCCGATATGCGCGTCGTGC
>JBEPYG010000314.1:0-5703 GCA_041641515.1 Roseiflexus sp. | reverse complement strand
GACCCCGATGCACCGCAATTGCAGGCGCTCTGCCGCGCGGTGGAAGAGCGTAATCGGGCGGATGCCGTCGCGCTGCGCCATTTCCTGATAGATGCCGGGTTTCGTCTGCTCGGCATCGATGCCCTCAAACGTCCACCGAACGTCGCCGACATCGGCATGGCGCTTGGCAGGTCGAATGACCTGCCTGATCGCGTGCCCGAAGACGATGATGAAAGTGCGGGAATGCGCTACATCCTGACGCGACTGCCTGGCGCCTATCGTCCTCCCGGCGTAGACGACGTCATCGCCGTCGCGCACGCTGCGGGAGGCGTGGCGGTGCTGGCGCATCCGGGGCGATCGAAAGGGGTGTATGCCATACCGGCGACAGCGGAGGATATCGCTGCGATGGCAGCGGCGGGCCTAGATGGCATCGAAGTATATTATCCGGCTCATCGTCCTGATCAGGTGACGATGTATCAGCGCCTGGCGCACCGATACGAATTGCTGATCACAGGTGGATCCGACTCACACCATCCGCACCAGCTACTCGCACAGTGGCCCGAGTCGTGGTGCCGCGCATTTCTGGCAAAGGTTGGAGGTTAGGGTCTGATAGCGTTGCAACGCAGTAGACATCCCTCCCCCTGTAGAAATCCAACCCTTGTGGGCGCCCGCAACCGGGATGATAGCGCCCCAATCGATCATCGCCGCATTACGAAGCGATTACGATTCGCAGTATGCTATCGGAGCGCCGTAAAAATGTGGTAGAATAGCAGTATCATTATTGCAGACTCCAGCGTTTCCTTTTATGAAACAAGGATATACGCCCGAGACCCACGATTCTTAAGGCGCATTACAGGCGGAAGGTTACACTAGGCATGCACATTCGCGGCAAGGTGATCGCTCGTGGACTCCAGGGTTTGCAAAACAGTGGAGGCGTTTGTATGTCTCAGACGACAGAACAGTCGCACAACGGTCACAACAGTGATACAGTCTTAATTGTCGAAGATGATGCAGCCACCCGACGTCTGTACAAGTTTCTGTTGTCGAATGGCGGTTACCTCGTTCTGGAAGCTGAAGATGGCATGGCGGCAGTCGAAGTGTTACAGCGCCATCATTGCGACCTGGTCATCACCGACATGAATATGCCGCGCATGGATGGGCTGGATCTCATCAGAGCCATCCGGAAGGATTTTGGCGACATTCACATCATCCTCATCACTGCATTCGGCACACCCGACACCCAAAAGCAGGCGATGCGCCTCGGCGCCAACGATTACCTTGCCAAACCGTTCGACTTTGACGAACTCGAACGGCGGGTCCACGCGTATTTCCAGAACCGTCAGCGCCCTTCCACACTGTAATCGCCCCTGCGCCCTTTCCACGAGGCCGCGCGCCTCCTATCCCCGCTGCACACGAGGGTGATAGGAGGCTTTCACCGATGTGCCCCGAGAAATGCCGGTGGCTGGTCACGATATTGGGGAGATGTTCGATCACAGGACGTCACACCCGTTTCACGTGAAGACGCTACGTGTAGCAGTGCGGCAAAGCGCGCCAGGACGCTGTGCGCGACCATCTCTTCCACCCCAAATGGCATCACTGCCCCAGGGCGCACCTCACAACTGCCAGTCAGGCGATCCTGCTACCGTGATACGTGACGGAAATGACCTCGCGCTATAATGCATCTTGGTTTGACACCACGGTGATAAGATGAGGCGGTTATGAGTCAATCTCTTTCAAGTTGCACCGATCCTGTACGTGTACTGATTGTCGAAGATGATCCAATGGTCAACAATTTCTGCGCGCGATTGCTGCAGATGAAAGGTTATGCCGTCAAAACGACCTTCAACGGACGAGAAGCATTGAGCGCTCTGGAGACGCACCAGTTCGATCTTGTGCTGACCGACCTGCAAATGCCCGAAATGGATGGCATGACGTTATTACGGGAAATGCGCAACCATCATTATGATGTCGATACGATTATGTTTACCGCATACGCAACGGTCGATACGGCGCGCGAAGCGTTGAAACTGGGCGCTTTCGATTACCTCACCAAACCGTTCAGCGTCGATGAACTCGAACGAACTGTGTGTCGCGCGGTCGAATGGCGGCGAGCGCGCCAGGAGCGGCAACGACTCTCTGAAGTGGTCGCACTGTATGAGATCAGTCAGACATTCACCAGTACGCTCGACACTGAAACTGCGGTGCACAAAATCGTCGAATTGCTCTGGCGGCGCTTTTCACCGGCAGCGCTTTCTCTCTCTCTCGTCCATCCCGAAGACCACGAACTCGAACTGCTCGCCTGTCATACGGCGCCACCCTCTCAGACCCCTCCGCACGCGGGAGAGCAGGGGAGCGGCATGGCGGTCGGCGTTCGCATTCCGCTCCGGCAGGGCGCCGGGTATGATGATCTCGCCGAAGAACACGCTCAACTGATCGATTATCAAGATGCGGTCGCTCCTTCGCATCTGGCGCGTTTCGTCTTGCGGACTAATGATCGACCGGTTGGTGTCCTCGATCTGATCCGCTCCCCCGATCAACCGGCATTCGACAGCAATGATCGCACACTTCTGACTATCTGCGCATCGCAGATTGCAGCGTCACTCGACAATAGCCGACTCTATCGCCAGTTGAAACACCAGAACCTCGAAATGATCGCCGCACTAGCTGCTTCAATCGACGCGCGTGATCCGTATACTGCCGGTCATTCGCTGCAGGTGATGCGATATGCCGTGCGCCTTGGCGAAGTCGTCGGTCTGGAACGCGACCGTATTGAGGCGCTGCGCTACGGCGGGTTGCTCCACGACATCGGCAAAATCGGCGTCCCAGACGCCATTCTGCTGAAACCGGCGCGTCTGACGCCTGAAGAGATTGAGACGATGCGCGCCCACACGGTGATTGGCGTCGAGATTGTACGCGGCATCAAGGCGCTGCGCGCCGTGCTGCCCATCATCCGCCATCACCACGAACGCATCGATGGCTCAGGATACCCTGATAAACTGTCTGGCGACCAGATCCCCCTCGAAGCGCGCATTATGGCGATTGCCGATGCCTATGACACCATGACGTCAGACCGCGCATACCGGCGTGCGATGGGGCAGGAGGAGGCAATTGACGAACTACGCCGCGGACGCGGCACTCAGTGGGACGCTGACCTGACCGATCAGTTCATCAATCTGGTTCAGGTCGAAGGGCAAACACTACGCCCGCTAGATGCGCGCGTCGCACAGGTGTCACTCGAACACGCAACGGTGCACATTCCTCAGATCGTACTGCCGCAGTTCTGGTAACTGTTCACACTTCTCCTGGGATCGAGGGAGCGGTCGCAGCGACGTTGCAATGCAAGGTCGCTGCGCGAATTCGTTTACCCCAAATCTGAACACTTACCAGTTCTGATGCGCTTGACAAACATCACGCTTGTCGGTACCATAAAAGATGAACGCATCGGTTTCATAGGCAGGCACAGTTTGTCGTTCTCCGCACATATATGGCGCTGCCTGCACTGTGTTCCCAGGTCCCGCTGGTCTGCCCGACTCTGAAGTCTCTTGGTGCAACGAAAGGATCGGTTCAGTGAAGATTTCCGGCAGCTACACGATTGACGCGCCGCGAGAAGTCGTGTGGGAAGCGCTGAACGATATCGATGTGCTGGCGCGAGTCGTTCCGGGATGTGAACGTCTTGAGCAGATTGGCGACAATGAATACGAGGGCACAATTAAGATCGGCATCCAGGCGATCCGTGGCGTTTACAACGGGCGCATCCGCATCGAAGATATCGATCCGCCCAACCATTACAAACTGATCGCCAGCGGGAAAAGCGCCAACGGCGTGGTCGACGGCTTTGGCACTGTTGATCTGGTAAGCCAGGATGGTAAAACGTTGCTTATGTACGGCGGCGAGGCGCAGGTTGGCGGCACGCTGGCCAGCGTTGGTCAACGCCTGATCGAAGGCGCCTCGCGCCAGCTGATCAATCAGTCGCTCAAGGCGCTCGCCGAGCAGGTTGCCGCCCGCGCCGCCGCACCGGTTGCAGTGGCCGAAACCCCTGCTGCGCCTGTCGGCGCCGAGGCGCCGTCGGCGCCAACGCCTCCCACTCCGGAACGCCGGACGGTGGTGGTGCCTCCCGAAGAACAGTTACGTCCCGAGTCAGTCATCTTCGGCATTGTCAACGACTTCATTGCCGAGCGTCCCTGGGCGCCATGGATTGTGGTCGCCTTCCTGATTGGCTACATTCTCGGTCGGACACGCAGTCGCCGAGAACGCTAGCATATCTCTCCTGCTCCGTTTATCCGCTGCTCGATGAGGAGGTGTCAACAGTGACAACGATCACGGTTACGGTCAATGGTCAGTCGCACACCAGCGATGTCGAGCCACGCACGTTGCTCGTTCATTATCTACGCGAGCACCTGAACCTGACCGGTACGCATATCGGCTGCGATACCAGCCAGTGTGGCGCGTGCGTGGTGCTGGTCGATGGTGTTAGCGTCAAGTCGTGTACGATGCTTGCCGTACAGGCTGATGGCGCACACGTCCTGACCATCGAAGGTCTGGCGCAGAATGGGCAACTGCATCCGCTGCAGGAAGGGTTCTGGGAGTGCCACGGCTTGCAGTGCGGCTACTGCACGCCGGGCATGATCATGGCTGCCTACGACCTGCTTCAGCAAAACCCGAACCCAACCGACGAAGAAGTGCGTCACGGGCTCGAAGGGAACCTCTGCCGCTGCACCGGTTATCACAATATTGTCCGTGCTGTGCAGTACGCCGCCGCAAAAATGCGCGGCGAAGAAGTGACGGTATAAATCGCTCATCCGGGATAGAAGAACCGCACCTGTTGTTCGACTTCTGGGTTTCTCCGCACTAGAAGGGAATAGCTACAGCGATGACTGCTGAAACAACGCCGGCGAAACTGGTGGGTCAGGCGATCAAGCGCCGCGAGGACCCGCAGTTGATTACAGGACAGGGCAGTTTCCTCGACGACATCAAACTCCCGGGGATGACGCACGCATGCGTGCTGCGCAGCCCCTATGCCCACGCTAAGATCAAGTCGATCGATACGAGCAAGGCAAAAGCGCATCCCGGCGTCGTGGCCGTGTTTACCGGCGAAGATATGCTCGATCTCAATCCACTGCCGTGCGCCTGGCAGGCGGGTCGTGTGAAGAACAATGTCAATACCCCACGGGTGCTGGCAGTTGGTGAAGTGCACTTCGCCGGCGATCCGGTTGCGCTGGTGATAGCCGAGGATCGCTACATTGCACGCGATGCCTGCGACCTGATCGAGGTCGAGTATGAGCCGTTGCCGGTGGTGGTCGACGCAAAGAAAGCTACCGAACCGGGGGCGCCGCAACTCCACGAGAATGCGCCAAATAACATTGTGATGGAATGGGATGCAGGCGATAAGGCAAAAGCCGACGCCGCGATCGCAGCTGCCGAGGTGGTCGTTCACGAGCAGATCATCAACCAGCGCCTCATTCCCACACCAATGGAAACCCGTGGCGCCATTGCGCGTTATGAGTCGGCAACCGGCGAGTTCACCCTCTGGACGACCTCACAGGCCCCGCACGTGATGCGCCTGCTGCTGACGGCGTTCGTGTTCGGCGTTCCTGAAACGAAATTGCGCGTCATCTCGCCGAATGTCGGCGGCGGCTTTGGGCAGAAGATTTTCTGCTACAACGATATGGCGTTCACCATGTGGGCTGCGCGCAAGATTGGTCGCCCGGTCAAGTTCGTTGAAGA
>JBEPYG010000313.1:0-5717 GCA_041641515.1 Roseiflexus sp. | reverse complement strand
CATCACGCGCTTGATCGGACACCCACCTGTTCCGATGTATGAGGATGGGCAGTACCGCCGGTATGAATTACCCCTGTTCTCCGATGCCTGTCATCCCTTTGTCTATCTAGGAAGTGGCTGGTACGATCTTGAAATCTCTGAAGTGGGCGTTTACCGCTGGGGTAGCGCGAACAATGATATCTGGCTCGCAAATCCATACGATACGCCGGTGTGGGTTACACTGGCATTGACTCTGAGTTCCTATGAAACACCTCGCCTGCTAGAAATAAGACATGAGCAGCGTCTCGTCGGACGCTGGGAAGTCGAGCGTGCGGCGCGGACATACTATACCAACATAGTGATTCCGCCGAGACAAACCAGGTTACGTCTGAGCGCTCCGGTAAGTGATGATCCGGCTTCTCAGCGTCAGTTGAGCGTGGTAATGTTTAAGGCGCTCATCGTGTATTATGCACCAGAAACTAGATGATCATGACACTCCCATCCGCCGCACCATCTGAGCTTGAACAAGCTATTGATCCCTGGCTCCAACACATGCGCTGGCGACGCGATTTTGCACGCTGGCGCGAGCGGCGCGTGAACCAGGAAGCGTATCAGAGTGAGCGTCTCGCGCGATTGGAGCAGATCGCCGGACAGGTCGAGGGGTTGCGGGTACTCGACTTGGGGGCAGGTATGGGTGGATTTGCGGTTGCTGCGGCATTACGCGGTGCACAGGTTGTTGCCGGCGAGTATAACCTGGCGTACTGTCGGATCATCGCACTACGCGCGGCGCGTCACGGTCTGAATCTGCCGGTGATGAATACAGCCGGAGAGACGCTGCCATTGCCCGATGCCTCATTCGATGCCGTTGTATGCTGGGATGTTATCGAGCATGTGCAGTCACCAGATCGGGTGTTATGCGAAATCGCGCGGGTGCTGCGACCGGGCGGCGTTGCGCTGGTAACCGTTATCAACCGGCGCGCATGGGTTGACCCGCATTACCATATGCGCGGCATCAACTGGGTGCCGCGCTCGTTCGCCGAATGGCTAATTGCACGTCGCGGGCGCAGTAAACAGCATGCTGCATTCCGCGATATGCAGCGGTTGAGCGATATGCACTATTTCGTGTACCATGACTTTGTTGCGCTTGCGGCGCGCCGTGGTTTTTATGTGCGTGATCTGCGTGAGGAAGATTTGCTGCGCGGAACGCTCTACAGTCCCAAACTGCTACACCGTGTCGCGCGCACGGGGTTGCGTCGTCTGGGACTGGAGCGCACTGCGTACTATGTGCAGCGCAACTGGTATACCGGTATGTTTGAGTTAGGACTGGTCAAACAGTAGATGGCAACCGAATCAACAACCGGTCGCGCTCCTTCGCTCGCCGCGCAGGTCTCACGCGCTGTTGTCTGGAACGCGGTCTTCGTGCCGCTACGCATGATCGCCGAGATCGTGGCAACGCTGCTCAAACTGACGGTGCTGCCGTTGACCAGTTATGGTCTCCTTGCGCTGGTGAGTGGCGCCAGTAATGGTCTGGGAACCTGGATCGACCTAGGGACGACCCGCGCCTTGCCCAAGTACATTCCGGAAACGAACCGCACCGGTGGTTCCTATGCCGTACTTCGGTTGCTTACCGCCGTTTTGGCAGCGCAAGTTGCAGTGCTGATACTAATCTGCATTGGGCTGATCGCCGGGTATGAGCGCTACATCAACGAACTACAGAACAAGGTCCTCGCTGATGGACGTATTCCGTCTATAGAACAGATGACCCTGGTGCGGTTTATCGACGAATTTGGCTGGTTGATCATCCTCACCATTCTGATCATGCTGTTCCTGGGCATTTGCTACGATATGCTGATGGCGTATCTGAACAGTTTCTTCAAGCAGCGTGCCTGGAACAGCGTAGCACTAGCTGCCGGTCTGCTGCCGCCGCTGTTGAGCGCCGCCGCCATTCTGTTCAGCCGCCTAACGTCCGATCCTGATCGCGTTGCGATTGTTGGCGTGCTGATCGCGATGTTCGTCGCTCCCACGCTAGCTGTTGCGCTTGCGGGATGGAATGTGTACCGGCTGTGGATGTCAGAAGCTCGCTCCTGGACCCCGGATGACACCGGATCGTCACCGGCACAGGTGCTCCCATCTGGTTTTGTGCGCTATTGTGCTGTGTCATTTCTCATGACGCTGACCGATTTTCTGGCAAGCAAGTCGTTTGCGGTGTTCCTGGCAAATGACATCAGCGATGTCGCACTGCTCTGGGCAGGAGCATCGGTGGTTGCGATGGTGCTGGGGTATCTGTACACCCCGATGGTTGGTGTGCAGGTGCCGTTGTTCACCAGAGTGCGCGCCGGTGAGGGTGGAACGCTCTCCGGCGCGTACCAATCGTTAGCTCGTCTTCAGGCGCTGCTCCTGATCCCCGGCGCTGTGGGATTGCTGCTGCTGGCGCGTCCGGTACTGGAAGTATTAACCCCTCAGTATGTCGATGCAGCGCCGCTCGTATGGGTACTGGTACCGTGCCTCTTTCTCGAAAGCATGCTCACAACGGCGCACAATGCACTGATTGTCTACGAAAAACTGCAGGTCATTGTCATTTCACGTTTGTTGACACTCTCGGTGGTGCCGCTGTTGATCCTGCTGCCTCCGCTGTTCGGCGTCGTTGGCGTGGCGCTAGCATTTGGGCTGGCGCGCGTCCTAGCTGGAGGGTGGGCAACACTTAACGGGTACCGATTGCTGGGACTGCGCTGGCCCTGGCGATTTACACTGCGCGTGATGCTAGCAAGTGGCGGCATGGCGCTGATTGTGGCTGGTCTGGCGATGTTGTTGCCGGAACTACCGCCTAATGCAGGTATGACGCTGCGTCTGCGCGAAGCAGCATTCCTGGCAGGTATTGCACTCATTGGCGCCGGTGTCTTTGTCGGTATCTTGCGTCTGACGGGAGGGTTAGAGGCGCAAGATCGCGAGCAACTGGCGAATATGCGCCTGCCAGGACGGCGTTGGTTGTTGCGAGTGATCTGAGTAACTGTATGCATATTGCGCTCTACAATCTGACAACCACAACAAAGTATGGCGGTGTCGAGAGTTTTGTGTGGGATCTCGGGCGTGAACTGGCGCATCGTGGTCATGCTGTGACAATCATCGGAGGGGTGGGAAAACGCCGTGAGTATGCACCAGGGGTGCGGGTATTGACCTTCCCCTTTGTTGATCGGTATCGCTTTCAGGCATTTCCGCTGTTGCGTCGCGCCTATGCCGAGGCGAAACTGCTCGAGCGCCTGACGCTGGCAATGACTGCACTGCCGGAATTGATCCGCGGTGGGTATGACATTATCCACATCCAGAAGCCGTATGACCTGGCGCCGGCATTACTGGCGCGGCGATTTGGCGGAGCGCGGGTTGTGCTGGGATGCCACGGTGAAGACTTTTACCCTGGCGATACGCTTCTGGCAAAGCATGTCGATGCTGCGGTATCGTGCAGCCGGTTCAATGCCCGCACTGTGGCAGCACGCTACGGTTTTGAGCCAGATGTTGTGTTCAACGGTATCGACACAACCCTGTTTCGCCCGGTTGCGCCTGATCCACTGCTTACCCGTTTCGATGGTGTGCCATTGCTCCTATGGGTTGGTCGCCTGCAACCGTGGAAGGGGGTCGATGTCGCTCTCCGCGCGCTCCAGATGATTCCGCACGCACACCTGGCAATCGTCGGCGATGGCGAAACCCGCACCGATCTTGAGCAACTGGCGCGCGCATTGGATCTGGAAAACCGGGTGCACTTTTTGGGGGCATTGCCGCGTGAACGTCTTCCAGGCATGTATGCCGCTGCCGATCTGCTACTCGCTACCAGTTTTGCCAGCGAAACCTTTGGGATCGGGCTGGTCGAGGCGCAAGCTTGTGGCTTGCCGGTCGTGGCATCACGTTTCGGCGGCTTCCCGGAAGTGGTTGATGAAGGGCGCACCGGACTGCTCGTCCCGCCACGCGATCCGGCGGCACTGGCAGCGGCAGTTCAATCGCTGCTCGATGATCCCGCCCGTCGACGCGCAATGGCTGCTGCCGCACCCGCATGGGCCGCCCAGTTTGCATGGTCTGCCGTCGCCGATCGCGTTGAGGCTGCATATCGTGTTGCGTGCACAGGCGCACGCCTCGGTGAACCGGTCACGCGCTTACGCTAAGAATGTCTCTTCTCGAGGGCACACGTGCGCATCCTGATTATCGGTCTTGGCGGTATCAGCCGCCATTTTCGCAACTGGCCCGAACGAACGCTGGGGCAATCGCTTGTGCGCGCCGGCCACGACGTTTACGCTCTCACCTACTGGCAGCCTGAAGCGCCGCACCTTGGTCTGATCGAGCGCGCCACAACTATCGACGGTATTCGAGTCATCCGTGTACACCCACGCATTGCACCGAACCGCGATCTGGTTTCGGTCCTGCGCAACCTCCCTCGTCCCGATGTTGTCCACCTTATGCACCCACGCAACGTCCTTGCTTGGGAGGCGGTACGCTGGATGCAACGGAGGCGTGTGCCGATCTGCTGGACATGGCTCGGACCATTCCACGATCGCTGGCTGGTTGACGACCGCGAGCGGCCTTACGAACGGCCACCGCACCCTGAGCGCCTGATCATGACGGCGCGCGGCCTAGTGACTCGTATCGTGCGCGAACCTTTGCGCGCACGTGACCACTGGCGAAATTATGCGATCCACGCGCCGCTACGACAGGTCAATCGCTTCATTCCCTGCTCGCGACACGAAGCCGATGTGTTAACGAGCCTTGGCTTCGGGAAACGAATGGGACCGGTTGTGCCACTCTGGCTCGACATGGAGTTTATGAACGGTCCCGCTCCTGCCCCCCCATCACTGACCCGACCGATCATTCCATACATTGGGCAGCTCACCATCCGCAAATGCTACGACATGATCATCGACACAATGCCGGTGATCGTCCGCCGCTACCCACAGGCGTCATTCGTCTTTGTGACACACAACCAGGCGCAGCGCGCTGATCTGCTCCGTCGCGCCGCCGAACGCGGTGTCGAGCGCAATCTGCATTTTCTCGGCACCATCAGCGAAGAAGAAAAACTCGCGTTGCTGCGCGCCAGCGACGTCCTTCCTTTCCCCTCACGGTACGAAGGTTTTGGATTGCCGCTTCTCGAAGGCATGGCTGCCGGCGTGCCCGTGATCTCGACCGACATTCCGGTCGTGAACGAAATCGTGGTTCACGGCGACAATGGTTTCCTCATCCCTTATGACGATGCAGAGGCGCTGTCGCAGGCGATCCTGACCCTGCTCGAAGACCGCAACCTGCGCGAACGTCTGATCGCCGGCGGTCAACGCGCGCTGCAAGAGCGTTTTGCGCCGGAGCGCCTGGTACACCGGATTATTGCCGTGTACGAAGAGGTTGTGGGGGAATATCATTTTAGATTGTAGATTTTGGATTGGAGATTGCTGTGATGGCATTTAGGGGCAGGACCCATCATTGGGCACCCCGACGGTAGAGGATGGTGCGTCCGTCCACCGACCGCCATTGCACTGCGCCCGCCTGCCATGCGCCTGTCCGTGATACGCCTCCCGCGCCCGCGTCCCGACTGCCCAGGTCGCGCAAGCGTGCGGACTGAGTGCGACCACCTTCGTTTCTTCGTTGACACCGACCACCGCACGCGCACGTCCCCGACCCTCCCGCTCGTCACTGCCCCGCGCCCACGTCCTGACTGCCTGCCATTGCGCCTGCCCGCCGCACACCCCCCATCCGTGATGCGCCCG
>JBEPYG010000312.1:0-5738 GCA_041641515.1 Roseiflexus sp. | reverse complement strand
AGGAGTGAGGGTCATGACATCCTGTTCGAGTTCGACACCGTAGCGGTTCGAACTGAATGGCGTTTGGGTCACGCCAATCACATCCGGAGCAGCGCCGCCAGGTGATGGTGATGTTGCCTGTGGCGGCGACGCACTGCGTGTGTCGCCGGGCGCTGGCATTTGCGTAATCCCACCCCGCGGCGCAGCAGCGGAGGGTGGAGTCAGCACAGGTGCGCCAAAACTCGGCGTCACCGACGCCGATGGACGAGGCGCTGGCGCCGTTGGCTGAACAACCGGCGCCGGTCGTGGCGGCGCTGCGACAGCGGTAGGACTGGGGACGCCATAGGCAACCGGCGCCACCACACTTGCCGCCTGCATCAGCGGTGGAACCAGACGCAGCCAGTAGACCCCGATACGCACCGGAGCGCCACCCTGCCATGGATACCGATCCTGGGGCAGCAAACGCACACCGGCAACAAACGTACCATTTTTCGATCCAAGGTCGGTGATCGTCACCTGCCGCCCATCCCAATCGAGAAAGGCATGCTCCTCGGAAACGCTCTCATCGGGCAACGCCAGATCATTGCTCTCCGCTCGTCCAATTGCCAGTCCATCACCGGTCAGGCTGACGAGGCGCAACGGGGCGCCATTGTTGTCGAGCACCTGAACCTGCGGCATACTCGACGGCGGTGGCAGTGCAGGGAAACCAGGGGGCGGCGTTGCGATCATGAGCGACTGTGTAGCTGAAGCCTGTGGCAGAGGCGTGCTGAACGCCGGCGTCGGTTCTGGCAGAATAGTCGGCGCTTCGTCGGGCGGAACGACCGATGCTTCTTCCGCAGCGCCAGCAGCGATTGAAGCGTGTGACGGAGGTTCCGGCAGCACGGTTTGCATGTCGTCAGGCGTTTCTGGCGGCGCCGATGCGCCAGAAACGTCAGTCGGAAGCGTTCGAGGCGGCGTTGCCTCCGCGATCAGCGCCGCAGTTGCATCAGCGACAGCGCTCACAGACACTCGTTCGATCACTGTCTCTTCAGTGGATGCCGGTGGTCCTTCCGCTGCAGACTCGCGCTCTTCCCCTCCGAGAACCGTCGCGGTAGCGGAAGCTGCTGGCGGCGTCGGTTCGATCACCGTTTCTGCGTCCGCAACCGGCTCTGCATCTGGCGATACGTCGCTCGCGGGTGTTGCCGCAGATGGCGCCTCGATCACTGTCGCCCCGGCAGGCATTTCGATGATTGTCACATCGGCGGGCGCACGTATGTCGGCGGGCATAGCAACCGTCACATCATCGGCGGCGGGGCGGGGCTCAATGATCGTCACATCGCTGGCGGCGCCGGCTGCGATGCGTTCACCGATAGCTGCTGCCTGCGCTGCGAGCGCCTCTGCCAGGTCGCTCATGCGGTCAAAACGGTCGGCTGGCGCGGGCGCCAGGCAGCGCGCAACCAGCGCCTCAATTTCTGCAGGCGCGTCGGAACGCACCAGACGTAACGGCGGAATGGCAGTAAGCGGCGGAGGCGAGCCAACGATCATTTCGTACAGTAGCGCACCAAGCGCATAGCAATCGGTGCGCGGTTCAGGTTCACCGCCGGCGCGCTGCTCTGGTGCACGATAGGCGGACGGACTAGCTGCAGTGGGAGCGATCAGGCGCGCGATGCCAAAATCACCAACTTTCAGCAGATATCCGCCGCCAGACTCTGGGAAGAGCGCAATACTTTCCGGCTGGAGCGCGCCATGGACGACCCTGCGCGCATGCGCCGCACTGAGCGCCACGGCAATCTGGCGCGCACATTCGACGCACAGGCGCAGCGGCAGTGAACGTTTCTGCAGCAGATCCTGCAGCGACCCGCCCGATGGAAATTCACTGACGATAAAGGCGCGCCCCTCGTCAACCCCCGACTCATACAACTCGATGATGTGTGGATGGTACAGCGCAGCAACGGCGCGCATCTCACGTTCGAAGCGCTCACGAAAGCCGGACGCTGCGACCCGGTCAGGCGGCAGCACCCGGATCGCCACCACTTGACCGGTGGGTGTGTGAAATGCGCGATAGACGACGCCTGCACTATCGAGACGCAGTTGCTCATCCAGGCGATAAGCGCCGATCGTCTGCTCATTCGCTGCGGAGTCAGGCATGAAAGCGGCTCTCGTTACAGAAACAGGAGATACTCTATTATAGCCGAATTACCATCTTCAGATACGCTCGATGATCCAGAATCCGGCGTTATGCGCGGCAAGATTCGCCCGCGTGTCGATGGCGTACCGGCGTACGAACAATCATACAAGATATCTCACTTCATGGACTCCTGGTAATCGTCGGGACATCAGCTGGGTCGGAACGATTACTTGCCGCATCGGTTGCGGTGACGACAAAATTGTTATCGCCAGTCGTAAGGGTCACGCTTATGTTGAAACTTGTTCCGCCACCGGTCAACTGCTGCGATGCAACCACATTTTCGCCTGTATCGATGGAATTGTTGTTGTTTGCATCGTTCCACACTTCAACCAAACTGTTTGCTTCAGCGGTCCCCTGAATATTGAACGTTACGGTTGTGGATAGCACGGTGGTCGCGCTGGCAGGAATGGTGACGTTTGGTAATGGAGGCGGGGTCGTGTCGATCACAATATCACGTAAATCAGCCAGCGACTGTCCTGATGGAATGGTCAGGATAGCGTTGTTCCCTGCGGCATCGCGCAATGTTGCGCCTGCAGCTAGGGTCAGAGACACAGAATTGAGATCAGAAGCATTCTGTCCTGCACCAACGACATAAGTTCCACTGGCGCTGACGCCGCTAAATGGGGCGATGGCGACGGTAACGCCGGTGTTCAACTGAACCTGTAACTGTCCACCGGACAAGATGACCGCTTCGCCGAAGTTGACCGTTATATTGATGTTTGCTCCAACACCGTATGAATTGTTCGGTGTAGACGAAGTCACGCTTGTCACTGCTGGTGGGATGGCGTCCACCGTCCAGTTTCTGCTTGCTGGAGTTGGATCAACGTTCCCGACCGCATCGATTGCACGTACCTCAAACGTATGCGCGCCATTCGCCAGCGACAGGCTCTGCGGCGAAGAACAGGGCAGAAATGGTCCGCCATCCACACTACACTCGAAGGCGCCCCCGGATTCGGACGAGGTGAAGTTGAACGTCACCGACGGACCGGTCGTGCTGCCATTGGCAGGACCGCTGGTAATGGTCGTTTCCGGCGGCTGCGTATCAACGGTCCATGTCCGTGTAGCCGGTGTCGAGTCAACATTGCCCACCGCATCGATTGCACGCACCTCAAAGGTTTGTGAACCATTCGTCAGACCACTGATAACATGCGGACTAGTACAACTGGCAAACGATCCGGTATTCAGCCGGCATTGGAATGTCGCCGTCTCGGAGGCGCTGAAGGTGAATGTCACCGTCGTTGAACTGATCACGCCGGTCGGACCGCTAAGGATCGACGTATCTGGCGGGACAGCATCAACGGTCCATGTCCGTGTAGCCGGTGTCGAGTCAACATTGCCCACCGCATCGATTGCACGCACACGAAACGTATGCGAACCATCGGTCAGACTGGTGATGGTGTATGGACTGGTGCAACCGGTGAACGATCCGCCATCCAGCCGGCACTGGAATGTTGCGCCCGCTTCCGACGAAAAAGTGAAACTCACAGTTGGACCGGTGGTGCTCCCTTCCGAGGGACCGCCGGTGATCGTTGTATCGGGAGGAGTCGCATCGACCGTCCAAGTACGACTTGCTGGCGTGGCATCGACATTCCCGGCAGCATCGATGGCACGGACACTGAAGGTATGCGAACCATCGGTCAGACCGGTAATTGTGAATGGACTAGTGCATCCGCTAAACGATCCGGTATCAACCCGGCACTGAAATGTTGCTCCAGGCTCGGAAGTGAAGGTAAATCCTACCGTTGGACCGGTCGTACTGCTGTTCGCAGGACCACCGGAGATCGTCGTATCAGGCGGGACAGTATCAATCGTCCATGTATACGATGCCGGCGCACTCACATTCCCTGCCTGGTCGCGCGAGCGCACATTGAAGGTGCGACTGCCATCAGGAAGACCGGAAGGTGTAAATGGACTAGTGCAGGGCGCGAAACTGGCGCTATCGATGCGGCACTCGAAGGTCACGCTGGAACTGACATCGTCGCTGCCGCTGAACGTAAATGGCGTCGCCGGGTTGTTCGTCAGCAGGGGAGGCGTATTGCCAAGCGCGACGGTTGGCGCTGTTGTATCGATCACGATCTGGTCGCCGGTGTTGAACGGCAGTTTCTCCACGGCATTGTTATCGGCGTTGGTCACACCATTGCTATTGACAAAATCGAGCCGGATGGTCTTGTTGCCGCCGCCGGCATTCACCGTTACCGTCCACTGATTGGTTGACGCACTGCTGGCAGGCGATACCGATGCTATGCTGGCGCCAACCGCGCCACCGAGGGTCACAAGACTGAAGTTCGACGCCGAAACGCCTTTGACCGCTTCACTAAAATTGACCTGGAACTGAACGCTTGCGGCATTGGTCGGGCTATTGCCGACTCGCACGATCGAGGCCACTTCCGGAATTTCGGTTCCCGCCCCGTTCAGGCTCACCAGCAAGACCCCGCCAGCAGACGAGGTTTCGATCCGGAGTTGACCGGTGCGCCGCCCTGCCGTTGCCGGCGTGAAGGTCAGGGTAATGGTGCATGACGCGCCTGGCGCCAGCGATGCGCCGCAGTTATCGGCGGCGCCGCTGACGCGCGCAAAATCGGTTGCATTGACGCCACCGATCACGATCTCATTGATCGTCAGCGGTGCAGTGCCGGTATTCTTCAGCGAGAGGGTTCGTGGTGCGCTGGTTGTTCCTTTCTTGATGCTGCCGAAAGCAATTGAGTCAGGATCGACCTCGCCGCTAGTTGCGGCAACGGTCGTCGGCTGGAGCGCCACTGTTGGCGAAGGAGCTGCGGTCGTTGTCGGACGTGGCGTGGCAGCGGCAGGAGACGGCGTTGCCGTGGGGCGTGCGGCAGGAGAGGACGTGCCAGCAGTTGGCGCAGCAGCTGTCACCGTCGCCTGCCCCTGGGTCGCAGCAGTTTGCGTCAGTTGCGCTTCGAGCGCCGCACCGGTAGCTGCCAGCGCCTGAGCTTCTGCGGTTTGCACCACTGCCAGCGAGGTGACCGTCGCCTGAAACGCTGCGGCAAGCGCCGTCTGTGCGCTCGCCTGTTGTTCGGTCGGTAACGCTGCTACGGCAGATTGCGTTGCCACAAGCGCCGCTTCCGCTGCGGCAAGCGCCGTCTGCCCCTGAAATGCCTGCTGTGTTGCGCGTGCCGCAATACGGGCCGACTCGGCAGCAATATTGCCACCCTGGGCGCCGACGAGGAAGCCGCTGCCGGGCACAGCAGACCACACTGCTGACGGAACATTCAGCCCATAGAGCAGGAAGAACACAATCAGGAGCGCCAGCGGCGTCCACGCCGGCAGCAGCGCCGTCTGCACGAAACGGACTTCATCACGCAGAGTGCGGGATGGTGAACCATGGATATCGTCCTGTTCCTCGACTTCGACGGTCAGCGTATACGCGCGATCACCACCGAAGGTGCGACGAGATGCTGCAATCGTCAGAGGAACATCCGCCGTTTCTCCCGGCGCAAGCGTAATAGAATCCTCGGTAAATGTCGCGCTGACCATCTGGCGCTCATCGCCTGCGCGCAGATGGTACGCCGCCTGAGTATTGCCGCTATTGCGCAGATGCACAGTGACTACCGCCTGGTCACGCCCACGTACACGG
>JBEPYG010000311.1:0-5757 GCA_041641515.1 Roseiflexus sp. | reverse complement strand
CTCATCCAGCACCTGCCGCCAGTCTTCCACCAGATGCAGCACGTGCACCATGATCCCGACGTCGAACGCGGCATTGGACACCGGCAGACGCATCACATCACCGCACACCAGATGCGCCCGACAGGGTCGTCCATCGAGTTTCCGGCGCAGTTGATCCATCATGCGCCGTGAGAGATCGACGCCAGCGTAGAAATACCCCGCTTCAAGAAAGGGAAGCGCAATGCGCCCCGTCCCAACGCCCGCCTCGATCAGACGTGCATGCCGACTCAACGAAAGCGTTGCAACAATCGCATCGCGCAACTGTTCGGCGACACCCGGCGGATAACCGCGGGTTGCATCGTAGTAATCGACCGCACGGTCGAACGAAATGCCTGGCATAGCGTCGTGGAGCTCCGTGTCTGATTTTCACCGAATAAGCTCGTGAGTCGGCACTGCAGCAATCTGACATGGCATCAACGTTCCGACGCGCCTTCGTTGCGATCCTCGCCGGGAAGCGGCAGGCGCGGTCGTTCACCGAACTCCGGCAGACGGGGCGGATTGTCGCTCATCAGGCGCAGCACCTCGACAATGGCGCGCTCGAGTTGCGGGTCGATGCCCGCCACATAGTCCTGCGGGCGCATTTCGACCTCGATATCCGGTTCGACGCCATGGTTTTCCAGCTGCCAGCCGGCCTCCGCCGACCAGAACGAGTACTCTGGCTGAGTGGTCACCCCGCCATCGATCAGTGTATCACGTGGACGAATGCCGATCACGCCGCCCCAGGTGCGCTTGCCGATCAGCGGACCAAGTTTCATCATCTTGAAAACATGGCTGATGATGTCGCCATCGGAACCGGCGGCCTCGTTGATAATCGCCACCATCGGTCCCATAATCGACTCGGGCGGATACGGCGCCGGTTCGCCCCAGCGTGAAACATCGTACCCCAAACGTTTACGCGCCAGTTTCTCCGCAATCAACGGCGAAACGAAGCCGCCTGCATTATACCGTACATCAACGATCAATCCTTCGCGCGTCACTTCAGCGAGGAAACCACGGTGAAACTCGGCATACCCATACGCCTGCATGTCCGGAATATGGAGATACCCGACGCGCCCGTTCGTGGCGTCGTGGACTGTGGTGCGATTGCGTTCCACCCACTCGCGGTAGCGCGCCTGCGTCTCGTCGTGCAGCGCTTTGATCGTCACCGCACGAAGCGTTCCATCGGCTTTCCTGAATGTCAACAGCACATCGCTCCCTGCCTGATTGACGAGCAGCTCGTGGGGCGATACCCCGCGCCCGACGCGCCGGCTGCCGACCGCGATCAACCGATCGCCGGGCGCGATGTTGACCCCTGCGCGCGCCAGCGGCGAACTGGCGCGCTCATTCCACACATCGCCGCCAACAATGCGCTCGACGATGTAACTATCGGTTTCGGCATCGTAGCGCAGATCGGCGCCCAATTTGCCCAGACTGTAGCGCGGTTCCGGGCGGTAGTCGCCGCCGTACTCATAGGCGTGCGAAGTCCCCAGTTCTCCCTGCATCTCCCACAGGAGATCGGAGAACTCGCCGCGCGTGGCAACCCGCTCCAGGAGCGGCAGATAGCGCTGATAGACCATCAGCCAGTTCACCCCCGACATATCGGGCGTCCAGAAGTGATCACGTTGCAACCGCCAAGCTTCACGGTACATCTGCACCCACTCGGCGGGCGGCGAGATCATCAGTTTGATGCGCGACAGATCGACCCAACCGCTCTTTCGCCCCGGTTCGTTGCTATTGTCCTTGGGCTTCTCACCAGCCTTGACAACCCGCACCCGATTGCCTGTACGATACATGAGCGTCTTCGAGTCACTGGAAAGACGGAATGAGGAAACGCTGTCGATCAATGTATCACTGCTGAGAGTCTCGAAATCGTACACATCGAGGCGCCCGCGCGCTGCCGCAGACTCACCCGGCATCCAGGATTGACCAAGCGCACCTTCGATCGGGAAGACGGTAAAGAGCGCCTTGCCGGGAATACCTGCAATCTGCCGGTATCGCCCGACCGGCAGCGGAAATGCTACGATCCGGTCAGCAATTCCCTCCAGATCGATGGTGATCGTTTGCTCAGATTGTGCCGACTCTTTTGTGGCACGCTCGCCAGAGGACGCTTCACCACCAGATTCGCCAGCAGGTTTCGCTTCGGTGGCAGGCAGCTTTGGCGTCTGTTCGAGCGGGTGCGGTCCCGGCACAAACGGTGAGCGCAGGTCGGCGCGCAGCGTTGCCAGAAATGGGCGCGCACCGCGCGGGAAGCCGAGATCGAAGTGCATGTCATCATACACCGGATCGAAATCGCGATATGAGATAAAGTAGAGGTATTTGCCCTCCGGATCGAACGCCGGCGACCGGTCGACCAGCACCGGTCGGGTGACCGGTGTTATCGCCCCGGTGGCGACTTCGCACAACTTGATCACCGACGTCTGCTGCGTTTCCCAAAAACCATACGCCAGCCAGCGTCCATCGGGCGACCAGGCGATTCCGGGCATCGAGGCATGCCGACTCCGGTCGAGCAGTCGCATGGTGCGCTCCGTCAGATCGACGAGCAGCAATTCATTCCGGTTATTGGCGATTGCGACGAGCGGCGCTTTGGGTGAGACGGCAAGCGACAGAGGGCGACCAATATCCAGCCCTTCCAGGCGCACCGGTTTATCGAACAGCGGCACAACCGCATCCGAGGCGACTGATTCCTCGGATGGCGTCTGTTGCACACCATTGCCAAAGGTCACGGGATGGATCTCGAGTGTCTCTTCACCGACAGCATCGCTGACTACCACAATTCGCCTGCCGTCAGGCAGCCAGCTGGCCAGGCGATAGCGCACAGCCCCGGGATCGCCGTGTTGCAGTACGGCGCCTTCCCAATTGCCGAACGTAAACGGCTTGCCGCGCACGACTGCTGCGAGCGCGTGCCCTGCGGGATGCAGCGCGACGCTCTGGAGGAAACGCGCCGGATCGACAAAACGGCGCTTCCGCTGGGTTCGCGGGCTGTGCAATTCGACGTCGATCTTGCGCGATGTGTTGGTTTCGGGATCGAACAGGTACAGATCGGCGCCGGCGTGATACACAATGCGCCGTCCGTCGGTGGACGGAAAACGGGCGTAATACTCGCGGTGCCAGGTATGACGCTGCAAGTCTTCGCCGGTCGGCAGACAGGAGTAGAGATTGCCGACCCCTTCGTGGTCGGAGACAAAATAGATCCGCTCGCCGACCCACAGAGGAATGGCGATGTTGCCCGGCAGCGCAATCAGGCGTCGCCATTCGCCGGTCTCGTCCGCATCGATCCACACATCGCCGGTACGTCCGCCGCGGTAGCGCTTCCAGCGCGCCGGGTCACTCTCGTTACGTCCGATCACCGCGCCGCCTGTCGGTCCATACGAGATCGTGACCGCCGGACCGGTCGGCAGCAGACGCGGTTCGCCGCCATTTGCGCCGATGGCATAGAGCAACGCCATCCGCGCAAATGGAAGACTGGCCGAACTGGCGAACAGTATCTCGCGACCATCGCGGCTCCAGCCACAGACCCGCATGGTTGCGCCAAGGAAGGTCAGGCGCCGTGCCTCGCCGCCTTCGGCGGGCATCACAAACACCTCACCAGGTCCTTCGTCGCGCCCAACGAACGCCAGAAGCATGCCATCCGGTGACAGCGCCGGCGACTGAACGCTGCCGGGGTTGGCGGTCAGCCGCCGCGCAACGCCGCCCGACGCCGCCATTGACCAGAGGTCATCCTCGCAGACGAAGACGACGGTATCGCCGTGAATTGTCGGCCAGCGGTAGTACCCTTGTGGAGCCATGCTTCCCTCGTTCTCCGTAACATCAACGCCGTGCAGACGGCTAGAGATTGAACAACGATGTTCCCGCAATGTGCAGTGTAGCACATGCGGGCGCGCTCCGGATCAGCGGTGATTGACCGCGCGCTTGCCGGATGGCGATCAAGCGCTTTGGACCTGATGCTGCGTTCTGGTGTGAACAGATCTCCATCCGGTCATGGCGCTGCCGTGCCCCAACCGGGCAAGCCGATCGGTTGCGACCCACAGCATCAACGTACCCCCCGCCGCCGAACGCGGGAGGACTATCGGCTATGACCACAGGTGCACCCGCGCGCTCCAGGAGTGAACCCGTCCGGGCACGGCGCCGCCGCACCCCAACTGAGCAACCGCCAGCCGGGGTTTCTCTGGCGTTTCATGACAACTCGTGCCTGCCCCCACTTGTGTTAACCCAGCATTGACAATCGACTCAGGTGATGTTATCATTTTGCTATCCTGCACTCCAGGTACATACTCCCAAAAGCGGTTCTTATTGTGCAACTCTGCTGACGTCCAGGAAGTCGTCAACGCGCTGCGCAGGCGCAGTTTTGACGTACCCGATGATCGAATATCTGCACACAAGTTCCATTTCGTTCCCGACGCTGCCCCAGCATAGCAGCGTGCAGGAAACGCTGTGTTCGCACACACGGCGTGATAGACTCCCCAGACACCGCATCATGGAAAGGAACACGCACGCATGGACCAGAAAACCAGGACACGTTTGACTCGTCGGGCATTTCTGCGCGCTGCCGCGATTGGCGCTGGTTCAGCGGCGCTGGCTGCATGTGGCGGCGGTGGAGCGACAACCGCGCCAACTGCGCCACCGGCAACCCTGCCCCCGCCGACAGCTGCTCCAACACTGGCGCCGGTGCAACCGACCCCTCCGCCCACGGCAGCTCCGGCTGCCACCGCTGCGCCGGCCAGCGCTGTCACAAACTCGCTCGGTGTTACTCTGCCGCCCAACGCTGCACCTCTCGAACATCAGGCGTTCGTGGTCTACTTCGACATCACTGCCGACTTTACCAGCCCCAACCAGATGGAAACGATCTATAAGTCAGGCGGGTTTGGCAGTATCACGAACCTGACCGGCGATACCCTCGTTCGCCTGAACAAAGATTTCCAGGTTCAGCCGGCTGCTGCGCTGTCATGGTCGTCCGACGAGACCGGCAAGGTCTGGACGTTCAACCTCGATCCCAATCTCGTCTGGAGCGACGGCACTCCGGTCACAGCCGACGATTTCGTGGCAACGTTCCGCTACGCCGCCGACCCGCAGCATGCCTGGGACTTTGCGTGGTATTACAGCGCGCCAGGAGCGATCAAGAACTGGGACAAGTGTGTGGCGGGCGAATTGCCACTTGAAGAATTGGGGGTCACCGCCAAAGATGCGCACACGCTCATCATTGAAACCGAAACCCCGGCGCCCTTCCTTCCTGCAAAACTGGTCTACAGCGAAGTGCTCAGCGCCGCCAAACTCAAGGAATTCGGCACCGGTCTCTACACCGCCGACCCGGCAAAGACGATCTCGTGCGGGCCGTACCTGTTGAAGGAGTTCAAACCCGGCGAACGGGTTGTTTTCGAGATCAACCCGACCTACAAGGGCACCAATCGCCCGCGCATCGAGCGGGTCATCCAGATCGCTGCGCGACCGGAAGCAATGTTCGCCGGCTACCAGGCGGGTGAAGTCGACCGGGTGACCGGCGAGCAGTTGCAGACTGCCGACAACGAAATCATTGCCCGCGACCCCGAACTGTCGAAGCAGGTTCGCCTGACGGCAGCCGACTTCCGCACCGACTACCTCTTCTTCGATTGCCAGAACCCGCCATTCAACGATGTGCGTGTGCGCCAGGCGTTCAGCCACATCATTGACCGCGATACGCTGATTAGGACTATCATCACCCCAACGCAGGGCATCCCGGCATACTCGTTCCTGATGCCCGGTTTC
>JBEPYG010000310.1:0-5799 GCA_041641515.1 Roseiflexus sp. | reverse complement strand
GCTGGTCGCCTGGGCGCTGCGCCTGGAAGAGGCGGGTGTGCGCACCCTCGGTGCATTGCCGCAGTCGCTTCCGCCGCTTGCCGATCTACCGCTTATGGACCTGAACCTGATTGGGACGCTGGCGAACGGTGCGCTGGCGGTGGCGATCATTGGGCTGGTTGAAGCCTCGGCAATTGCGCGCGCTATCGCGACGCACTCGCAGCAACGCCTCGATAGCAACCAGGAGTTTATCGGGCAAGGGCTGGCGAATATATGCGCCGGTCTCTTCTCCGGCTATCCATGTTCCGGTTCCTTCAACCGATCGGCGCTGAGTTTTCAGGCGGGAGCGCGCACCAGTCTGGGAAATGCGTTTTCCGGGGTCTTCGTGCTACTTGCCATGTTTCCGCTCGCGCCGCTGATAGCGCATCTGCCGCGCCCGGTGCTGGCAGGCGCGCTGGCGATCACCGCCTGGAGCATGGTCGATCACCAGGCTATCCGGCGCATCTGGCGCGCCGATCGGGTCGATGGCGCGATTTCGCTGATTACGCTGGCGGCGACCCTCTTCGTGCCGCTTCAATTTGCGATTATCAGTGGTGTGCTGATGTCGCTCGGCGCCTACCTGTGGCGCACTAGCGCGCCGCGCGTTCAGAGTGTGCTGCCGGATGCCGACTTCCGCCACTGGGAGTATCAGCCGCATCTGCCGATGTGCCCACAGATGGCTGTGGTCGATGTGCTCGGCGATCTCTACTTTGGCGCGGTCAACCATGTTGAAGAGCAGATGAACGCCCTGTTGACCAGCAACCCCACCCAACGGTTTCTTCTGTTGCGCATGCACAGCGTTCAGCGCTGCGATGTCAGCGGTATCAAGATGCTCCAGACGATCGCGCGCCAGTACCGCGATCGTGGCGGCGGGGTCTATTTTGTGCGCGTGCGCCAGCCGGTACGCCAGATGATGGATGTCACTGGCTTTACGCAGTATGTTGGGGAAAACCACTTTCTGGACGAAGATCACGCAATTGATCACCTCTTCCACCGCGTCCTCGATCCTGCGGTTTGCATTTACGAGTGTGAGGTGCGCGCGTTCCGCGAATGCCAGAATCTGCCGAAGCGTTCGCTTCCCCCCGAAGCCATCCCGCTGCTGCCAGACCGAGGCGCGCCGGCGCAGGTTCCAACAATCGAGCCACGTGAGTTATGGCGACAGATCCGCAGTTCATCCCCGCCGCGCATTATCGATGTGCGCGAGCCGCGCGAGTATCGCCAGGGGCATATCCCGCAGGCGGAGTTGCTCCCGCTGTATGAACTGCTCACCCATCCCGAAAGCGTGAGCCGTGACCGTCCTGTTGTGCTGGTGTGCCGCAGCGGTCGCCGCAGTGAACGCGCAGCTGCCGCGCTGATGAGCCGCGGGTTCGAGCAGGTGATGATTCTGCGTGGCGGCATGCTCGCCTGGGAGGCGAGCGACCTGCTTATGGCGATCGGTTTGGCAACAGGCGAGAAGAGTTGAAAGCATTGAACGGGAAACACGCCAAACCCTCGGTTCCTGCTTCTTGTACCAATTGGAAGTGAACAAGCTGCATGCGCACGCTCATCAAAGCGCATTGCAATGCCATCACTGCAATCTCCAGTCCAAAATCTCCAATCTAAGATGGTATTGCTCCCTCTGCGTTGCTCCGCCGCGTGGTATACTAAAGCATCCCGAACGAGGCATCCGTTCCCGGAGGAGGAGTTTTTGTGAGCCGGCGTCCCGATATTGTGTTGCTCGTGCTGGATACCCAGCGTATCGATAGACTTTCGTGCTACGGCTATGCTCGCTCGACCTCGCCCCATCTCGATGACCTCGCCGCAGAAGCGACCCTGTTCCGCCGCGTGTTCGCCACTGCACAATGGACTATCCCGTCGCATGCGTCGATGTTTACCGGTCTCTATCCTTCCGAACACACGACAAATCAGTCATCGGCGACGCTTCCTGCACACATTCCGACTCTGGCGGAACGCCTGCGCGAAGGTGGGTATATGACTGCCGCGTTCTGCAACAATCCGTTGGTTGGCGTGGTCAACAATGGTTTGCGGCGCGGCTTCGAGAGTTTTTTGAACTACAGCGGTCTGCTGACATCGCGACCCAACCAGGCAGGCGCGCATCCTGGCCTGATCAGCCGGTACCGCCAGTGGTTCAAGGGTCGCCTGGCGGAGACGCTTACTCGCGTACAAGATGCATTTGCGCGATCTGAAGCGATGCTGGAATTCGCCTTTACGCCCTTGATGGTGCCACTGTGGCAGACGGCGCTCAGTTTCAAGGGCAACACTCCCAAATCGCTCAACGATGCGGCGCGACTGCTGATCGAACGGCGCGGCGTGGAACGCACCCAGCCGATCTTCGCCTTCATCAACGTCATGGGGGTTCACACGCCATACCATCCCGACCGCCGCATGCTCGAACGATTTGCGCCGGACGTGATCCGCGATCGTGAGGCGGCGCGCTATGTGCATCGCTTCAACAGCGATGTGTTCGGCTGGCTGGCGCCATTCTCGGGCGTCGACGAGCGGTATCACCACGTGCTCAGCGATGTATACGACGCCGAAGTTGCCACCCAGGACGCGCATATTGGCGCTTTCCTGCAGCGGCTGCGCGAAAGCGGTGCGCTTGATCGGACGCTGCTTCTGGTGTGCGCCGACCACGGCGATCACCTGGGGGAAAAAGGGCTGGTCGGGCATACGGTGTCGGCGTACAACGAATTGGTGCATGTACCGCTGATGGTGCGCGATCCTTTCGGCGACTTTCAACGAGGCGCCGTGGTTGATCACACTGTTTCACTGCGGCGGGTCTTCCACACGCTGTTGAGCGCCGCCGGGCTTGCCAGCGGCATCGAGCGCGACCGGTCGCTGGCGCGGTCGCCAGTATCTGACCCGGACAATGGCACGGTTTTCGTCGAAGCGGAACCGCTGCAGAATGTGCTCGGGATTATGCTGCGCCGCCGGCCAGACCTTGCGCGCGCGCGGCGGTTTGACCAGCCGCGTCGGGCAGTGGTCAGCGGCTCGTACAAACTGATCCAGACTGGCGATGACCACGCAGAATTGTACGACCTGGACGCCGATCCCCGCGAACTGGTCGATCTGGCGATGATCCTACCGGAGCAGGTCGAGGAACTGCAGGAGCGTCTTGGTGCATTTATTCGCCGCACCGGCGCCGGAGCGCCGCCGGTTCAGCGTGCCGAAGGCGTGGACGATCCCGCTGTGCAGCGGCGATTGAGGGAGTTGGGGTATATGGAGTAGGTGCGACGATTCGAGGCAGGTTATTCACCGGCATATGCAACCTCCTGTTGATCCTGTTATCATCCAGCTCGGTCCACTGACGCTACGCTGGTACGGCGTTCTGATTATGACGGGCGTTATACTGGCAGCATGGATCGGCGCGCGCCACGTCGAGCGGCGCGGGTTCGATCGCGACTCGGTGTGGGACCTGTTGCTCTGGGTGCTCATTCCTGGTCTGATTGGCGCGCGACTCTACTATGTCTTCATCCAGTCGCCACGAGGACCAGAAGGGCTTGGACGCTTTCTCGCCAATCCGGTCAGCATTCTGGCAGTGTGGGAAGGCGGATTGCACATTTTTGGCGGGTTCATCTTTGGTGCGCTTGGATTGTGGGCGTTTGCGCGCGTCCGCAAGGTTCCGCTCCTGGTGTATGCCGATGCAATCGCGCTTGGCTTGCCGCTGGGTCAGGCGGTTGGGCGTTGGGCAAACTTTATCAACCAGGAACTGTACGGTCCGCCGACGACCCTGCCGTGGGGGTTGCGCATCGACGTCGATCATCGTATCGGTCCCTACCGCGATCTGGCAGCTTTTCCCGAAACAACGCTCTTCCATCCGCTGTTTCTGTACGAATCGCTCTGGAACCTGATCGGGTTTGCGCTGATCTTCTCGATCTGGCGGCGCTATGGCGACCGCCTGCGTGACGGTGACGTGCTGCTCATGTACCTGGTCTGGTATCCGCTGGGGCGTTTCTTTATCGAGTTCCTGCGCACCGACTCGTGGTTCTTCCCAGGGACGCCGTTCAACGTCGTGCATGTGCTCTCGTTCGCCGCGGTCATCGGCGCTGCCGCGATGCTCTACCGACGGCACTGGAAGCCCGGAACACAGGAATGACCCATCCCAGATTGGTAATCATCGGCCTCGATTGTGCCGAACCATCGCTGGTGTTCGACCGCTGGCGCGCCGATCTGCCTGCCCTCAGCCGCCTGATGGCGGAGGGGGTCTATGGCAATCTGGAGAGTTGCATTCCGGCGATCACCGTGCCTGCCTGGAGTTGTATGATGAGCGGGCGCGATCCGGGGGAGCTCGGCGTCTACGGCTTTCGCAACCGCGCCGATCGCTCCTATGGGCGCATGGTCGTCGCCGACAGTCGCGCGATCCGTTTTCCGCGTTTGTGGGATATTCTTGGTGCAGCGGGATGGCGCGTGGTTGTCATTGGCGTGCCTGGAACCTATCCGCCGACGCCGGTCAACGGCGCGCTCATCTCGTGTTTCCTTGCTCCCTCGACCGAGGTGGCGTATACCTTTCCGCCGACGCTTGCCGAACGGGTTGCTGCCTGGACTGCCGCCGCAACGCCGGGGCATTCGTATCTGCTCGATGTGCCGGATTTCCGCTCTGAAGACAAACAGCGCATCGTGCGCGACATCTATGCCATGTGCAACCAGCGCTTCGCAGTTGCAACAGCGTTGCTCGAAGAAGATCGCCCCGACTTCTTGATGCTGGTAGATATGGGGGTGGATCGCATTCAGCATGCGCTCTGGAAACACATGGATCCGCACCATCCATTGTTCGTTCCCGACTCACCCTTTGCTGACGCCATTTATGCATACTATCGCCACGTGGATGCACAGATTGCCAGTCTGCTGGCGCGATGTAAGACTGATACGGCGGTGCTGGTTGTGTCGGACCACGGTGCGCGCCCGTTGATGGGAGGAGTGCGGATCAACCAGTGGTTGATCGAACAGGGCGATCTGATGGTTCCAACGCTGCCAGACGATTCGACGAGCCTCGATCAGGTTGAGATCGACTGGTCGCGCACGCGCGCGTGGGGCGCTGGCGGTTACTATGGGCGCATTTTTCTCAATGTGCGCGGGCGTGAGCCACAGGGTGTCATTCCACCGGCAGAGTACGAACGTGTACGCGCCGATCTTGCGGCGCGTCTGGAAGCAATGATCGGACCTGATGGACGGTTGCTTGGCAATCGTGTCTTCATCCCCCAGCAACTCTATCGCGCGGTGCGCGGCGTTGCACCCGATCTGATCGTCTACTTCGGTGATCTTGGCTGGCGATCGGTTGGGACGATTGGCGGCGCAGGGTTCTTCACGCAGGAGAACGATACCGGTCCTGACGATGCCAATCACGCGCAGGATGGCATGTTCATCTGGTACGATCCGCAACGTCCTGGCGGCGGACGGCGACTCGACAATGCACAGATTTACGATATACTGCCTACCTTGTTGAGCAGGTTCAACATATCGATCCCCGCCGGGCTGCGGGGTGCGACGCTGGATATGTAATGGAGGACGATTCATGCCCCTCATTCCGCCGTATGGTGGTCGTCTGATCAATCTGCTTGTCTCTGGGGAGGAGCGGCGTGTGCTGCTGGAAGAGGCGGCGCGCCTTCCCTCGATCCAGATTTCGGCGCGTGCATTGTGCGATCTCGAACTGCTGGCAACGGGCGGCTTTTCGCCGCTCGACCGTTTTATGGGACGCGCCGATTATGAGCGCGTTCTGCACGAGATGCGGCTGGCGGACGGTACATTCTTCCCGTTGCCGATTACGCTGCCGGTCGATGGAAA
>JBEPYG010000309.1:0-5826 GCA_041641515.1 Roseiflexus sp. | reverse complement strand
CCTGCACCCATTCCGGTCCCTGAGTCACGCGGCGTGTGGGAGCAATTCCTGGCAGTGCGCGCCGGGAAGCAGGAAAATCCCTGCCCGCCGGAAGTCGGCCTGCGCATGGCGCAGTTGTGGGATGCGATCAGAGCATCGGCGGCGCAGGGTGGCGCACCGGTGCGTGTTCGTTAGATGACCGTCACCTGATGGTCTTCCAGGACATCATCCCCGCGAGCTCGCACAGGCGAGCTTCGTCCTGCGAGCCGAGAGCTTCAGCCCCACAGCCTCAGCCAGACGTTGCCCGCCGTCAGAGCCGCGAGCTCGCACAGGCGGGCTTCGCCCTGCGAGCCGAGAGCTTCAGCCCGACAGCGTCAGGTGTATACCGGATTCGTTTCTGAAAGACCATTCAGCTCGACAGTGAGCAAACCTCCAAATATAGCAATAACTGATAGGCGGGAATGGAGCGGTGCGAGCTGATTACATACGACTCTATCGAATATCGGCTATGCGCGCGGCGAGCTCTGCTTGGTTGGGGTACGGCGCCGCCATGCCTTCGAGCGCGCGGCATGTGTCGATGCGCCTGATGCGCGTCGTTCCCCGACCTCAAGGGTCTCGAAAGCGTGCGAATGTGCGAACGTGCCCGACCCCATTCGTTTAGTGCCTATCCGAAAAACCGCCCCTTCGATACACGCTGCGCGTTACTCAGGATGCGGTTTTTCGGTATCCTGCGTTATTCGGATAGGCTCTAAATCAGGGAGGTCCTTAAGTGTCCACAACACTTGCCAGCCGACGCATCTGAAGTTCTGTCGATGCAGACTACTCCCACGCGCAGGTCATTGGCGAAGAGGTTGGGCGCGGTATGGTACAATACGAAGGTTAGAAAAGAATGAAGGCGTCTCGATCAGAGCATGCCAGGCGAGACATTCGACATTTATCGCGCCTACGCGCCATTCTACGATGGAAGCGGTCAGATCCGCTTTGCAGTGTTGTTTGCCAGTTACCTGTTGGGTGATATCCTGCCGCGCCACCCGATTGCGGGACGGCGGGCGCTCGATCTTGCATGCGGCACAGGGACGCTGGCGCTCATCCTTGCCGATGCCGGATGGTCGGTCATCGGCGTGGATCGTTCGCCGGCGATGATCGCCATTGCGCGCAGCCGCGCACAGTCGGTGGATGCTGCGCTTCGTCCACACTTCGTCGAGGCGGATATGCGCTGGTTGTGGCAGAAAACCATGCGCGCCGAACACGGAGACTCAACGGAGGCGCTGCAACGCGGTTCATTCGACCTGGTCACCTGCACGTATGATAGTCTCAACTATATGCTGACGGAAGAGGACCTGGCGGCATGCTTTTCGACGGCGGCAGAGGCGCTGACATCGGAAGGATTGTTTGTGGCGGATATGAACACGCGCCACTTCCTCGAGCACGATTGGGGTGAAGTGGACATTATCGAACGGCCAGGTTTCATCCAGGTGAGTCGCAGCTATTTCGACCCGGAGACCGCCTGCTCGACGATGCGCCTGATCGGGTTTGTCGGCGATGATGAGAGCGGGTATGAACGCTTCGAGGAGATTCATATCGAGCGCGCCTATCCGCCGGAAGCGGTTGCGTCGTTGATCGGCGCTGCCGGCTTGACTGTCGAGGCTGTGTACGATTGTTTCACCACGCAACCGATTGGTGAGCGCACGCAACGGATTGCTTGGGTGGCACGGAAACGGTCATCTTTGTGAAGAAAGTCATCGTTGTCACAACTGGCGGTAGTATCGCCTTCAAGCGCAATACAGCGACTGGCGCTCTGATCCCGGTCGATGGCGAGGACACCATCGCCCAGCTGATGAACAGCGGCATCGTGGTGGAATTCAGCGAATTCAGCAGTCTGCCGGGCAGCCATTTCACACCGGTACAGGGGCTCGAACTAGCTCGCCAGATCGAGTCTTTTCTGCAGAACGATGATGTTGCAGGGGTGGTCGTTACGCATGGAACCGACACACTGGAAGAGACGGCGTACCTGCTCGATCTGACCATCCGTCACGAGAAACCGATTGTTGTGACCGGCGCCGCGCGGCCTCCGGCAATGCCCGGCTACGATGGACTGCACAATCTTGCCTGCGCCGTTCGGGTGGCGGCCGCCGCAGAAACGCGCGAGACCGGCGTGCTTGTTGTGTTTGCCGGACAGATCTTTGCGGCAGGTGATGTACAGAAAACACATGCGCATGCAGTCGAGGCGTTTGCCGCACCAGGATCAGGTCCGCTTGGCTGGATCGTCGCCGACCGCATCTGGATGCGGCATCGTCCGGCGCAGCGCGTGTATATCCCCTGTACGCGCCTGGAGGAGCGGGTCGACTTGATTACTCCCGGGCAGGGGAGCGATGATCGTCTGCTGCGCCACGCAATCGCCGATCGGGTGGCCGGCATCGTGATCGAAGCATTTGGAAGCGGTCGCGTACCGCCCTGGTGGCTGCCCGCCATTCAGGAAGCGATTGCGCAGCGCATTATGGTGGTGATAGCGACGCGCGCCGGCGACGGCGCGCTGTACGATGAGTATGGCTACGTCGGCGCATATCACGATCTCGAGCGTTTGGGAACCTTCTTTGCCCACCATCTCAACGGTCGCAAAGCGCGGATCAGGCTCATGCTGGCATTGGGAGCGGTCCGTCGTCCTGAAGATGCGCGGGTCTGGTTTTCGTAGACAATGGTGTGCTATGTTGTTGACCATCGATATCGGGAACACAAACATCAAAATCGGCGTCTATCAGGGTGAGCGTCTCACGGCGCACTGGCGCGTTACGACCGAACGCCATCGGCTCGCCGATGAGTATCTTGTGCTGCTGCACAATCTGTTCGACCTCGGCGGCATCGATCCGCGCCATATCAGCGGGTGTGCGATTTCATGCGTCGTGCCGCCGCTGACCGGCGAATTTCGCACATTGTGCAATCGATACTTCCACGTCGAGCCGCTGATGGTCAATTCGACGACGCCGACCGGTTTACACTATAAGGTTGACTCACCCGCCGAACTCGGCGCCGACCGTATTGCCAATTCGTTGGCGGCCTTCCGACGGTATGGCGGTCCGGTCATTGTGCTGGCATTTGGCACAGCAACGACCTTCGATGTGATTACTGCCGCCGGTGAGTATGTCGGCGGCGCGATTGCGCCCGGCATTGGCATTTCCGCCGATGCACTCTTTCGCCTGGCAGCAAAACTGTACCAGGTCGAACTGGTGCGCCCGCCACGGGCGATCGGCGCCAATACGATCCACCACATGCAATCCGGCGTCATTCTGGGATATGCCGGGCTGGTCGAAGGTCTGGTGCGCCGGATGCAGGCGGAATTGGGAACAGCCTGCCCGGTGGTGGCGACCGGCGGGCTGGCGGAGTTGATCGCTGCCGAAACTGAAGCCATTACGACGGTTGAGCCGTATTTGACGTTGGATGGGTTGCGGCTGATATATGAGATGAATCGACAATGAGCACAGATGTCCTTCCTCCGCCCGACAGGAAAGCCGAGTATGTCGAGCGGATGTTCAGCCGGATCGCGCCTGGCTACGATACGATGAACGGCATTATGACCCTGGGACTGGACCGGGGATGGCGTGCAGCGACGGTGGCGCTGGCAGCGCCGCCGAGTTGTGGTCGGGCACTCGATATTGGCACCGGCACCGGTGATTTTCTGGTCGAACTGGCGGAATGGATGCCAGACGGGCTGGCGGTTGGCGTTGATTTTACCGTTCCGATGATGCGCGCCGGATTGTCGAAAATAGACGGGAAACGCGCCATCTTCGTGGCAGGTGATGCGCTTGCGCTGCCGTTCGCAGACGAGAGTTTCGATGCCATCACAACCGGGTTCACACTACGCAACGTGACCGACATTGCTGCCGCGTTCCGTGAAATGTGGCGGGTGGTGCGTGTTGGCGGCACGGTTGCCTGCCTGGAAGTCGCCCGTCCACGTCAGCCGTTGCTGCGGTTGGGGCACTGGGTCTACTTCCAGCGCATTGTGCCGCTCATGGCGCGCGTGCTTGGCGCCGATCCTGAAGCGTACACGTACCTGCCGCAGTCGGCGCGTATCTTCCCGCCCCCCGACGAACTAGCTCGGATCATGCGTGAAGCAGGCTGGAGCGATGTGACCTACCGTCTGGTAGGGTTGGGTGCGGCAGCCATTCATACCGGCATCAAACGCGAATGATGCGCCGGAGGGGATCATGCCTCGCTATGACGACGATCCAGAAGAGGAGGAGAAGCCACTTCCGCCGCGCCGTCGGGTGATACCCCGTGATGAATTGATGCGCTCACCGCGCCGCGAGTCGCTGATGCAGCGCAGGTTGCGGCGCGCCCGCGGCGAGGAAGTCGATGACGACTTCGAGGAGCCCTACATTTCGTATGAGCCTGCCCGCACAGGCCCCTACGGTATGCCACTGGCAGGCGGAGGATGCATGACAACACTGGTGTATGTTGCGCTTGGCGCAATCACGGTCGTTGTGCTCCTTGCGCTCTTCTGGCAGCAGGTCGTGGCAGCGTTCGTTCCCAATGTGCCCCAGCAGGTGGTGCAACTCGTCGCCACGCCAACCCCGACGATCCGCGATTGGGGCGGCGCTATTCAGCAGATGAAGAACCTTAACCGCCTGGAGACGCAGCGCTTTGCAATCGAACGGGTCGTCGAAGCATCCACCGTCCGGGGTGATCCGCTCGATATGTTCCTGGGTGAACGTCTGTTGCTGATCGCCAGCGGCGATGTGGTGGCCGGCGTCGATCTGAGCAAACTGACTGATAGCGATGTGATTATTTCGCCCGACGGGAAAAGCGTGACGCTGACCCTGCCTGCCTCCGAAATCTTCAGCGCGCGCCTCGACAACCAACGCACCCGCGTCTACGACCGGCAGACGCGCCTGATCACGCAACTGACCGGCGGGCAGGACCCGAACCTGGAAACGCAGGCGCGGCAGGAGGCGGAACGCCAGATTCTGGCGGCATCCTGCGAAAATGGCATCATGCAGCGCGCCGCCGACGAAGCGAAACGCTCGATGGAACAGTTTCTCCGCCTGCTCGAATTCGAGCACGTCACCGTCATTGCGACGCCGGGACCATGTGCGGTGTCTCCTGAGCGGTGAATGTTTAACCTGAACTGAGGAACCATGATTACCCTGTTCTACGACCCAGACGATGGGTCGCTCTCATGGCGCTTCATCGAAACCGCTGAAGAGGACGCAACACTCGAAGGCGAGTGCGATGCGACGCTGCTGCTCGATGCACAGGGGCAGATCATCGGCGTCGAACTGGCGCTGGACGATGAGATTTCCGATGACGACCTGGCGCTGGCGCTTGTGCATCCACAGGTGTCGTTCGATACCGCAGAACGCACGCTGACTGTCAATCTGGTTGGGGAAGAGGCAGCGTCGGTGCAGCCGCTCGAGGAGCCAGCCGTACTCGATTTCGATGCTGGTGAGCGGTTGCTGGGATTGGAGGTGCTGCCGGCCGACGAGTTCAATCTTGATCAGCGCCTGGAACGCCTGGCGCCTTTCCTGATTGAACGCGAAGAAGAGGACGCAGACGAAGCGGACGAAACGACCCTGCCTCCTGCGACCCGTCCGGTCATGCTCGAAGGACCCCATCGATCCGGGTTCGTTGCGCTGGTTGGGCGACCGAATGTCGGCAAGTCCACGCTGCTCAACGCGCTGCTTGGGCAGAAAGTCGCTATCGTGTCGCCAAAGCCGCAGACGACGCGCACCGCTGTTCGTGGCATTCTGACTCGACCCGATGCGCAAATTGTGTTCGTTGACACCCCCGGTATTCACGAACCGCGCAATCGCCTGGGCGCTTACATGGTCAGGCAGGCGCGTCGCTCCATTC
>JBEPYG010000308.1:0-5855 GCA_041641515.1 Roseiflexus sp. | reverse complement strand
AGGAAGCCGATCCGCTGGAACGGATGCTGCCCGGCGTCTTTACGATGCTCAACCGCAAGTTCTACGTCGACGAATTGTACGCGGCAACGGTTGGCGTCGCTACGGCAGTACTCGCGCGTCTCTGGACTTGGCTCGACGAACGGCTGATCGACCGTGTGGTGATTGAGACGGGACGCCTGACTCGCTTCCTCGGTCAGATTAATTTTATTGTGGACGATGCAGTGCTGAACGATGGCGCCGATGTGATTGCAAGCGGCACACAAGTCGCCGGAGATCGTACACGCCGCACGACGACCGGCAAGGTGCAGGACTACGTGGCGCTGGCGTTCGCCGGAGCGGTCGTTCTTGGGGTGATCTATCTGTATCTGGTTCGTTGAGTGCTGTGGTGAACCTATGACATACCTGGCATTCGCCTCGATACCCTGGCTCACACTGCTCATTCTGTCGCCGCTGGTCGGGCTGGCGCTGGTCGGGCTGGCAGGTGCGCTGCGTCTTGATGACCGGACCGTCAGGATCGGCGCCGCTGCATGGTCGACCATTCCTCTGGCGCTGGCGATTGTCGTCTGGTCCGGGTTCAATCCGAATGCGACCGCCGATGGGCAGGGCGTGGTGCAGTTCGTCGAGAAGGTTCCTTGGGTGCAGGCGATCCGGGTCGATTATTTCGTCGGAGTGGATGGCATCAGTATGCCGCTGGTCATTCTCACGGCGGCGATGGCGCCGGTGGCGATGCTGGCATCGTTCGGCATCGCTGAGCGTTTGAAACTGTACATCGCGCTCATGTTTTTGCTGGAAGCGGCGATGCTGGGATACTTCCTGGCGCTCAATTTCTTTTTCTTCTTCATTTTCTGGGAATTCAGCCTGGTGCCGGCCTATTTCCTCATCCAGGGATGGGGGCGTCGCCATGCTGCCGATGCCGATCCGGAGCGGCGTCGGCGCGATGCCGCGCTTAAGTTCTTCGTCTACACCATGGCCGGGTCGATCGGCATGCTGCTGCTTTTCCAGTTCTTCTATGTCGCTACGGCTGCGGCGGGCATTCCGACGTTCGATCTGATCACGCTGGCGCGCCTTGGGCAGGGGTTGACCGTCGAACGCGCCGCGCTCGATCCGGTTAACCTGACACTGCGCGAGATCATCTTCAACTACGTCGAGCAACTGGGAATCGCTGATGTGCTTGGGCGCTACCCGCTGCTCTACACATCGATCGCGTTCTGGGCTATTTTCATTGCGTTTGCGATCAAACTCGGCATCTGGCCCTTTCACACTTGGCTGCCCGACGCCTACAGCGAGGCGCCGCCTGCCGCGTCCATCCTGCTGGCGGCGGTGATGTCGAAAATGGGCGCCTACGGTATGCTGCGCCTGATGCTCCCATTCGTTCCTGATGCTGCACAATACTTCGGTCCGGCGATCGGCGCGCTGGCGCTGATCGGCGTGGTGGCGGGCGCCTTTGGCGCGCTCAGTCAGGTTGGCGGTGACCTCAAACGCCTGATTGCCTACACCTCGGTCAACCACATGGGGTATGTCGGTCTGGCGATTGCAGCAGCTGCGACAGCTGGAGCGGCGGACGCCGCCACCCGCGCGACGGCGATTAACGGTGCGCTGTTCCAGATGGTTGCGCACGGTCTCTCAACGGGCGCGCTCTTCCTGATGGCGGGCATGCTTGCCGAACGCACCGGTTCCGACGAGATGGGGTCGCTTGCCGGGTTGCGCACCACCATGCCGGTCTTCGCCGGTGCGATGGGTGTGGCGACCTTTGGTAACCTGGGGTTGCCTGGTCTTGCCGGGTTCGTCGGCGAGTTCTTCATCTTCCGCGGGGTATGGGCGTCGCTGCCGCTCTTCGCGCTCCTGGCGACGATCGGGCTGGTTGTGACGGCGCTTGCGCTGCTGCGGATGTATGGGCAGATCTTCCACGGTACAACCAACGAGCGCAGCGCCATGCCCGACATGCGCCTCGTCGGGCGCGAATTTCTGGCGGTTGCGCCGCTGCTGATCGCGCTCCTGATCCTGGGGGTCTACCCTGCGCCGATTATGGATCTGTCGAACCAGGCAGCAACTGCACTGGTGGAAGTGTTCACCCGGGTTGTGGGAGGAGCGTAAGTCGTTCTATGAACCTGATCGATCTGCCGACAACCATTCCGTGGCTCAGCCTGATCTGGCTCAGTCTGGTCATACCGACGATCATCATTGCGCTGCTGAAACCGGAGCAGAAGCGGGAGATTCGGTTGGTTGGCGCCGCCTTCTCGTTCATTTCGCTGGCGCTGACGCTGCTGGTGTATCTGGCGTATGACTATCGCAGTCCGGAGAAGTTTCAGTTTCTCGAAGAAATTCCCTGGCTGCCGGAACTCGGCATCAACTACATCCTTGGCGTTGATGGCATCAGCCTGCCGATGCTGCTGCTCAACGGCTTTGTCATTTTCACCGGCGCGCTGATCAGCTGGAACATCGAGGAGCGGACGCGCGAGTACTGGGCGTTGCTGTTACTGCTGGCAGCAGGCGTGTATGGCGTCTTCGTGTCGCTCGACCTCTTCCTGCTCTTCATCTTCTACGAACTGGCGGTGTTGCCGATGTACCTGTTGATCGGCATCTGGGGGAGCACGCGCAAAGAGTATGGCGCGATGAAACTGACGCTCTACCTGATGGGCGGGTCGGCATTCATCATTCTGGGGATGGTCGCCATTTACTTCAGCGGTACGCTGCGCACCTTCGATATGCGCCTGCTGGCGCAGTCGGCGCTCTTCAGCCGTGAGGTGCAGATCGTCTTCTTTGTTCCGCTCTTCCTTGGGTTCGCAGTGCTGGCGGGCATGTTCCCGTTCCATACCTGGTCGCCAACCGGTCACGTGGCGGCGCCGACTGCAGTATCGATGCTGCACGCGGGCGTCCTGATGAAACTGGGGGCGTATGGCTGTCTGCGCGTGGCGATGTGGATCTTCCCTGAAGGCGCCAGCTACTGGCTGCTGCCGATTGCCATCGCCACGCTGATCAATGCAGTGTACGGCGCGACTATCGCCATGACCCAGCGTGACTTCAAGTTCATGATCGGGTATTCGTCCGTCAGCCATATGGGACTGACGCTCATGGGTCTGGCGGCAGCCAACACGATCGGTATGACCGGCGCGGTGCTCCAGATGTTCGCGCATGGCGTGATGACTGCGCTCTTCTTCGCCGTCGTCGGGCGGATGGTGTACGATCGAACGCACACCCGGCAGTTTCCCGAACTCGGCGGTCTCTTCACGGTGATGCCGTTTGCGGCGATTGTCTTTATCATTGCTGGGTTATCGTCGATGGGTATGCCGGGGCTGGCAGGGTTCTGGGCAGAGTTCAACATTTTCATGGGGATGTGGCAACGCTTCCCCCTGATCGCCGTGCTGGCGGGTATTTCGATCCCGATTACGGCGGGTTACATTCTGATCGCCGTGTACCGAGTGTTCTTCGGCGAACTGAAAAATCCCGAGTTCCGCACCCTGCCCAAACTGACGGTACAGGAGTATGCCGCCGGTATCATCCTGGTCGTGGTGCTGATCATCAGCGGTATCTATCCCGCATATCTGACCGAACCGATCGAAGCGAGCGTCCGGCCGATCGCCGAGGCGCTGGCGCGCGCCGGAACGTTGGGGATGCGCTGATTGATCGGCAAAGGTTTGAAGGTTGCAGGTGGAAAGCGGCGACGTTGCACGCTCTGCTGACGCCTGTGTAAACGTTGAATATGGGAAGATGCAACGGTTGACGGTAGAAGGTTGCAGGTGATATGTCATTTCAAATCACCGATATTCCGCGTATTCTGCCGGAGTTGATGCTCCTGCTGCTAGGACTGCTGGTGCTCGGCTCCGATGTTTTGACGCGCTGGGGGCGAGGACCAGAGGCGCAGTCCGAACGTGCCAGAGAAGCCGGTCAGCTGACCGCCGTCGGACTGGGGCTGGTCTTTATCGTCGGGCTGGTGCAGAGCCGCTTCCTGTTTACCGTGCCCGACCCGGACGGCGGACCACTGGACGTGCTGTTGACGCTTGGGCGCAATCTGCAGGCGGGAGGACCGGGTGGAGCACCGGTTCTGGGCGCTTTTGCGACGGACGAGTTTACGATGGTGGCGCGTCTGACCTTTATCGGCGCTGCATTCCTAACGGCTCTGCTGGCGATGGGGTATCGGTTGACCGCCAATCCCGGTGAATTTTACTCACTGCTGATCTTCTCGACGCTGGGCATGTCGATTATGGCGGCGGCAACGGAGTTCATTCTGGCGTACCTGGCGCTGGAGTTGTCGTCGATTTCGCTCTACGTGCTCGCCGGGTATTTCCGCGAAAGTGAACGTTCACCGGAAGCGGGGTTGAAATATTTTCTGTTCGGCTCGTTGTCATCGGCGATCTTCCTCTACGGCATCAGCCTGACCTACGGATTTGTCGCCAGTGAAAATCAGAAGGCGGGCGGTACGCCGATTGTCGCCACGCTCTTTTCGGAGGTCGGGCGCTTTGCAACCGGCGATGCCGCCAGCAGCCCCTTGCTGATCCTCGGTATGCTGTTCGTTATTGCCGGTCTGGGGTACAAGATCTCAGTCGTGCCATTCCACACATGGGCGCCGGACGTCTATCAGGGCGCACCGCCGCCGGTGACCGCTTTCCTCTCGACGGCATCGAAAGCTGCCGGGTTCCTGCTCCTCTATCGGCTACTGACGACCGCATTTCCGGGGGCGGTTGGAACACCGCGCCTGGAAGAGTTCAGCGGATGGACGAGCATTCTGGCGATACTGGCGCTGGTGACGGTGATCGTCGGAAACCTGGCCGCGTTGCCGCAGACGAATGCGCGTCGCCTGCTGGCGTACTCGTCGATCGGGCATGCCGGGTTCCTGCTGCTGGCGGTGCTGGTCTGGTCCTCAACGTCGCTGGTTGACCGGACCTTCGGCACAGCTGCTTTGCTCTACTATCTCATCGTCTACACCCTCACGAATCTGGGCAGTTTCGGCGTGCTGGCGGTGCTGACCGGTGCGCTGGGCGGCGATGATCTGCGTGACTTGCAGGGTCTGTGGCGGCGCAACATGCCACTGACGTTGATGATGACGATCCTCATTCTGTCGCTTGCCGGCATCCCGCCGCTTGCCGGGTTCTGGGCGAAGTTCTTCGTTTTCATGGCTGGCTACCAGGCGGGCGCTGTACCGCTGGTGACGATTGCAGTCATTATGACCGTCGTCAGCCTGTACTACTATCTGCGCTTCCTCAAAGCGATGTGGATCCTGCCTCCACCCGAAACCACGTCGTTCAAGACGCCGCCGGTCGCCAATGCGGCGATTATTGTCTCGACTGTGCTGGTTGTGCTGCTGGGATTGCTGCCAAACCTGATCTGGGGGACGATCAGCAGCGCAGCGAGCATTGCTGCGCGGTAGCGCGAAGGTGAACCATACTCTGGCAGGCGGTTGATGATCTTGCAGAATAGCTAAGATAGGGTTGCATACAATCGTCTGGGGCGCCCGCGCTCTGCGGGGGAGCACCCTGTCGGGACACGGCGCGGCCGTGCCCCAACTGGGCAAAGATCGCTCGTGATCGCAGGTTCGGGGGAGTCTCCCGAAATCAAGAATCGGCGGCGGAATAGCTTTCGCATGCGCCACGAGACGTCGCCCCGCCGACGCAAAACGCCATGGTTCCAATACGTGTGAACACTGACCATTGCCAATGAACGATCAACTGTCAGAAGATTCCGGTTCCCCCCATCCACCACGTGAAGCGTCGAGCTACACACCTGGCGGGACGCTGTTCGACCGTCTGGTCGAGCAAGCGCACGCTGCTGGACAGTCACAGCGCAGTGCAGCGAACCAGAACGATTTCGAGACGCTGATCGACCGTCTGATCGAGCAGGCGCGCGCAGATGGCGCATTC
>JBEPYG010000307.1:0-5893 GCA_041641515.1 Roseiflexus sp. | reverse complement strand
AGATCAAGCGTGGGCGGAAGCGTTGCACGGCATGGTGCAGCGCCTGGTCGCTGAGGTAAAAGCCTTCGTCTGCCTGCACGCGCACCTCGGCGACCTGCATGCGCATGAGTCGGCTGGCGTGCTCGTATTCGCCATAGGTGGGTGCAATGACCAGGGATACCGCTTCTGGCGCGCCCAGCGCCTGTGCAACCAGGGAGATCAGTTCATTGGCGCCGTTGCCGACCAGGATGTGCTCGGGGGTGCAGCTATGGCGCTGTGCCAGGATCGTCCGTAAGGCGATGCAACTGCGATCAGGGTAGGGCGCCGGATCGAGGTTTGCCAGTGCCGCGCGCACCGCAGGCGGCGGACCGAATGGGTTCAGGTTGCTGCTGAAGTCGATCACCCGATCCGGTGCGATGCCGAGCGCGATGAGTTCAGCGTGGTCGAGCGCCCCGTGCGCTACCCGTTCAAACGCGCCCATGCCGCCTCCAATGCGTGCAATTCGACAGGAATGCCGCAGACGACCAGGTAGACTTCGCCGGCAGCTGCGGCCACCTGCTGATTGGCGCGACCCAGCAGATCGCGGTACTGTCGCCCAAGCGGATATTCGGGCACAATGCCCATGCCAACCTCATTCGTGACGATGATCAGGGTGAGATCGCGCAGTTCTGCGGCTTCCAGTATATCCGCCACCTCCTGGTCGATCACCGGCGTCGGGTTTGCTTCGTGCGCCAGCAACAGGTTGCTGACCAGCAGCGAAAGACAGTCGAGCAGCACGACCGAGCCGGGTGCAAGCGCCCTCAGCGCAGCTGCAACCGCACGCGGCGCTTCGATGGTCTGCCAAGCAGCTGGACGACGATGGCGATGGCGGGTGATCCGGTCGCGCATTTCGTCATCTCCCGCTTCGGCGGTGGCCAGGTAGACGATGCGTTCGCTCAGGCGCGTCGCGTACTGTTCAGCGCGCAGGCTTTTACCGCTGCGCGCGCCACCGGTAAAAACCACGATGCGACTCATGCCGGCGTCTCCTTTCGCCAGGCTGCGGCAGCGGCGACGAAACGCTGCGCCGCCTGCGGGCATCCCAGAAAATGGACGTGGATGTAGGACGCGAGCGTGTTGCCGGCTACAGCTCCCTCCAGGAACGTTGCCGGACGCAACGCATCGGGAAGACAGGCATAAAGCCAGGGCAACTGCGCCGAGCGTCCTTCCCAGGTTGAGTAATGGAACTCGTGTCCGCGCAACGTTTCTCCCTTCCGCCAGAGCCAGGTATCGTTCTCGGCGCATACCGTCCGGTATCCCAGGGTCAGGCGTGAGGTCATGATCGAACGTCCGGCGAGGGCGCCGACCATGGGAAACGAGCGTCCTGCTGCATCAATGATCGCCTCCGTCAGATACATCAACCCGCCACACTCGGCGTACACCGGCATACCGGCAGCAACGGCGGCGCGAATGGCATGCGTGAGCGCGCGGTTGGCGCTGAGCGATTCGGCGTAGAGTTCGGGGAAACCGCCGCACAGGTAGAGCGCCGTGGCGCGGTGGGGCAGTGTTGTGTCGCGCAGAGGGCTGAAGAATACAATCTCAGCGCCGGCAGCTCGCAGAAGATCGAGGTTGTCTTCGTAGAGAAAGCTGAACGCCTCGTCACGCGCAACCGCGATGACCGGGTCTGTCCCGGCGGTCGCGCGACTCGTCATCGGTGGAAGGACGATGTGCTCCTCATCGAGCGGCGGCGCAGCGCCTGCCAGCGCCACGATCCGGTCCAGATCAACCGTGGCCTCGATGCGTGTACGCACCTCTTCCAGCCATGCCTGCCAGCGTCCAGGCTCCGCCACCGGAATCAGCCCCAGGTGACGCTCGGGCAGGGTGAGGGTTTCATCGCGCTGGAGAAAGCCGAGCACCGGCACGCCGACGCTTCCCTCGATCGCATCCTGCACCATCCGCGCGTGGCGTGGACTGCCGACACGGTTGAGAAGAACTCCCGCAATCGTGATCCGCCGGTCGAAGTCGCGCAACCCGGCGACGAGCGCAGCAGCGGTGCGCGCCATTGCCCGCGTATCGAGAACGATCACAACCGGCGTGGCTGTCAGGCGCGCGATGTGCGCACTGCTGCCGGTGTCATCATCACCTGCATAGCCATCGAACAGACCCATCACCCCTTCGATGATTGCCAGGTCTGCACCGGCGCTGCGTCGCGCCAGAACCCCGACGATCTGTTCCGGCGGGATCAGCCAGGCATCGAGATTGAAACAGGCGCGCCCGGCAGCTAGCGCGTGATACCCTGGATCGATATAGTCTGGTCCGCATTTGAACGGTGCAACTGTCAGACCGCGTGCAGCTAGTGCAGCGATCACCCCGGCAGTTATCGTTGTCTTGCCGCTGCCACTCATCGGCGCGGCAAACAGCAGACGCGGCAGAGCAGGCATCTATTCGTCCTCCCAGAGCATATGGTGCTCAGGAACGCTCGTCGGGTCAAACCAGGCGAGGGTATCGGTCAGCGCAGCTACCTCACCAACCACCAGAACCGCCGGCGGCGGCAGTTCGGCGTGTAACTGAGCGTCGGGAAGGGTCGAAAGCGTTGCCCGCAGTACGCGCTGTTGTGCGGTCGTGCCACGACTGATCAGGGTCGCCGGCGTCTGCGGATCGCGACCGGCGCTGATGAGTCGGGCACACACCGCGTCGAGACGGGTCAGCGCCATGAGCACGACCAGTGTCGGCATCGCCGCCAGCACGCACCAGTCGATGCTGCTGGCCGCCTCCGACGCTTCATGCGCTGTGACGACCGCAAATGCTGCGGCGGCGCCGCGCCGGGTCAGCGGTATACCGGCGTATGCCGGCACACCGATTGCCGACGAGACCCCCGGTACAATCTCATAGGACAGTCCAGCCGCAGCGAGGGCAGCTGCTTCTTCGCTGACGTGGCCGAACACGCACGGATCACCGCCTTTCAGTCGGACGACCTGCAATCCGTCCCGCACCAGACGCACGAGCAACTCATTGATCCCTTCCTGACGCAGCGCATGGCGTCCTGGACGCTTACCGACAAAGATGCGCTCGGCGTGCGCCGGCGCTTCATCGAGCAGTTCGGGGGGAATCAGGCGATCGTAAAGGACTGCATCCGCCTGACGCAGCACGGTCAGTCCACGTACCGTAATCAGATCGGCGCGACCGGGACCGGCGCCGACCAGGTATGCTTTGCCAGTCATACGACATCTTTCTGTTGTTCTGAGTCGTTGTTATCGGCTTCGCTATCCAGCTCCTCATCCAGCCAGCGCGCAAGGGCATCACGCAGCTTCACAGCGCGTTCCGGCGCCGCACCGCCGCTGCTCACGGCAATGGTCACGCCGCCAGAGCGATACACGGCAGGCACATGAAAATGCCCTTCCTCCGGCGCATCGGCAACATTGCAGAGCACACCCATGGATGCAGCCTCCTGCGCAATGTGCGCGTTGACGGCGCGCTGGTTGGTTGCGGCGAATGCCAGCTGCGCTCCTGCCAGATCGCCTGATTCGTAGGCGCGTCTGATCCAGGTAATCCGCCCCTCGTCTGCCAGAGCTGCGAGGTGTGGTGTGGCGGAACAGCTGATGAGACGCACAGTTGCTCCCGCCTGCAGCAACTTGCGCACCTTGCGCTCGCCAACCGCGCCGCCGCCGATAACCACCGCGGATAACTCGTTGGCGCCGGTCAGCACGATTGGATATTCGCGTGGAACGACCGGTATCGGCTGCTGCTCGACAGCTGCGCGCGTTGTCTCCAGACCGGTTTTCGCGGCATACCCGCGCGGCGTCGCCATCCGTTCCCCCAGCGTATAACTCTGACCGTTTCCCACCAGCACAACTGTGAACATATCGGCGTATGACGGGTCTGCATCGGCCAGTGTGGTCAGGGTGATATGCTCATCGGCGCGGGAGACGTTGCGCCCAAACGCAACCGGCGTCGATGGCGGACGGTGATCGCGCAGGATGCGCAGTGCAGCATCAAGTTGCCAGTCACGTCCGCGTGATCGGGGGTTGTAGAGCGCCACGACGAAGTCGGCGCGTGCTGCAGCGCGCAACCGACGTTCGATGACATCCCACGGCGTCAACAGATCGCTCAGACTGATCACGCAGAAATCGTGACTGACCGGTGCGCCGAGCTGCGCAGCGAGCGCCTGAAATGCGCTAATGCCCGGCAGCACTTCAACAACTGGATCATCTCCCGTCCATCCGTCGTCGCGTAGCGCCTCGAAGACTGGCGCAGCCATGGCATAGATGCCGATGTCGCCGCTGCTGATCAGGGCGACACGCCGACCGGCGCGCGCCAGTTCAATAGCCTGCCGCGCACGACCTGTCTCGTCGCCCATCGCCGGGGTTGCGATCACGTCCTGGTGCGGCTGGAGCAGCGGTCGGATCAGGTCGATATACACCCGATAGCCGGCCACAACGTCAGCATCGTGCAGCGCCTCGCGCGCCGCAGTGGTGAGGTGCTGGAGATCGCCAGGACCGATGCTGACAAGGGTCAGCCTGCCTCGTGACCGTTGCCTAACAGCCGACGTCGGTAATGATGATGCGGCAGCAGAAGACGCCGCCGGTACAGCGGCGCCGCGGAGTGCGACGGCAATCGTGCAATTCGGGAACGTGCGTTTTTGTGCAACCAGCGAACCACCACCGGCGATCACAGCACACGGCTCGGCGACGCCTGGGATGCCGAAATGGGTTGTCGCCGCGCTGGCGCTGAACCCGGTTGCATCGAGCATCGCGAGTTGCGCCATCGGAACAACATTCAGAGGAACGTCAAGCGCATCGGCGAGGGCGATCAAACCCGGTTCCGCCGCCTTGATTTCAGCCGTGGCAAGCGCACCCACGCAGCGGGCATCGAAACCGGCGTCGGCAAGTGTCACGTCCAGCGCCTCGCGCAACTCGTCGATCGGCACGCCACGCCGGCAGCCGATGCCGACGACCAGCACAGGTGGCAGGTAGCGCACACTCTTCGCGCGCAACACTTCCCAGAGTGCGTCGATCCGGCGGTGAGTCACCAGGAGCGCTGCTGCGAAACGGGCATCCGTCAGATCAGCGGCATCGTCAACGAACTCGACATTCGGGCAGGGTGCCAGCAGGTCTTCCATCAATCGGCGCGCATCGGGTAGATCGGGGTCAATCGCGCACCCCAGCACGTCGCCGTTGACCAGGCATGCCATCGCATGGGTGAGCGCCGAGTCATTGGCGATCCGCCAGCTCTCGCTACGTCCGATCAGATCGAGTGCCGGAAGTCCCTGTGCGTCACTGGCAGTGGTAACAGCTGCCTGACCGCCGGTGAGCGCCGCGATCCGGCGTGCCAGGTCATTGGCGCCTGCCTGATGCCCACCGAGCAATGGGATGACGAACCTACCGCGCTCGTCGAGACAAATGACCGCCGGGTCAGTAGTCTTGTGCGCAATCAATGGCGCAATAGCGCGCACAGCGACGCCGCTCGCGGTGATCAACACCAGTGCGTAGCTGTGCTTCCACCAGAAGCGCACCTCTTCGAGCAATGAAGTCGTGTATGGTGCGACTCGGACGGGAGCTTCGGCAGGCGCCGTCCCTGCACCTGCGGCGGTACTTTTGTCAACGAACTTTGCGGGTACACGCGCCATCGCGCGCAGTTCGGTCGCCAGACGTTCCGCCAGACGAGCGCCGGCGCGGGTAACGGCAATGATGACAAGGGTCTGGTTGCTCATGCCTGATCCTGGTTCTGCTCTCCCCGGCGGAAGCGATGCGTATAGGTGCGGTCGTAGAGGCGGCTCGTCGCCTGATCGGTTCGTTTCAACGCCGGATCGAGCGCCGGACTGACCAGAATAAGCGCCTGACGCGTGAAACCGGCCGCTTTGACCTTTGCTGCAATGTCTCCCAGCGTCCCGTGGATGATCGTCTCATCGGGCCAACTAACGCGATACAGCACAACAACC
>JBEPYG010000306.1:0-5895 GCA_041641515.1 Roseiflexus sp. | reverse complement strand
TGCAGGTTGCGCGCTTACCGAACAGGAGGGCGAAGCTCGCAAGACCGAGAGCCAGCAGAATCCGCCCCATATTCTGCTCACGAATTGTGTGATGCTTGAGCTGATGCTCACCCGACCCGATGAGTATCGCTTTGTCCCTGACCTGCATCGGGACCGGCGCGACCTTGATCAGTGGGGAGGCGGGCGTTGATCCGTGCAGGGTGGTCGCCGGTGTGGTCAGCGCGATCTTTGGGGCCGAGGTGGGCATGGGCGCGAACTTGAGCACCTGAACAATCGAAGAGGGAACCTGCGCGGACGTTCTGATGTTATGGCGTAGCGGTCACACCGTACCAGAGCACAAGGAGAGGCCTATGCCGGTTCATTTCCATCATCCAGAGGCGCCAGCTGATGCGCATCCGCTCGCCTTGGTCGAGGACCCCTGGGCGACGGATGTCCTCGCCCGGCTTCCTGACGACCCGGCGCCGCAGGCCCGCACGCACAAGGTCTTCGTTCGCCGCCGCGGACTCGCCTGTGCGAGCGACCTGTTGCGGGCGATGCTGGCCTTCGTCCTGGCCCGATCATTTCACCCACTCGCTCGGTGCCTGGGCCGTCCTCCTCTTTTGGGGGTAGGTATGTGAGGTGAGTCAGGACCGACCGTATCATGGATGTACCGCTACAGCCGTGATATGGGAGGACGGGCATGCCTTACCGGGATGCATTATCGGAATGGACGACATGTGTGTCAAGCAACCTGCCCCACCGCAGCACACCGTAGGCGACGGCGCTGGCGTGGCGGAGGTTCGGGATTGCGGTCACGCGGTCGTGGGGGCGATTGACGGTGACCACCGTTCCGGCGCTCCTGCTCACCGGCACGGTCGCGACCGTTGAACCACGGTTATACGCATGGTGTGTAGAGGTCCCAGGCAACGTCGGCACGCAGCGGCAGACGCTCGATGTGCCGACCTGTTTTGTCCCGTTCCGCGCCTGGATTGTGCGGTTGTGGCACGAGAACCCGATCGCGCTCACACGCGACGCGACGACCTTGAGCGACCGTTTCGTCGTGCGTACCATCCCCGTCATCTATCGCGGGATCGGCATGCCGGCGGCGTGGAGCGTGCGCCACGCGGGATGCACACCGGCATGGCGGCGCGAATGGGTGCGGATCGCCGGCTGCTGCATCCGGTCTTGCCACGGGACTGGACGGTACTCGTGCTGACCGACCGCGGCTGAGATGCCCGCTGGTGGTTGCGCCGGATTGTCCGACCGGGCTGGCATCCATTGTTTGTTATTGTTGTGAACAACACCGGTACGAAGTGTTGTCCCGCTGGGAGGGCATCTTCCTCGACGCGCTCAGCGCCGCTGAGCGGACGGCCATCAGTGACCGCTGGGGGCGCGCGCTTGACAACCCGCGCGATGAACTGCTGATCTGCCCCAAACCCCACATCGGCCCCTGGCGGGTGGATATCGTCAGTCGCGCCAGGCACTGCTGCCAGGACGGGCAGCTCTGCCACATCATCGGCATGCCCGGCGCGCAGAAACCGGTGCGTCCGCCGCGCGACATCGAGAGCCTGCTGCGCGAGATCGATCATGTGCTGGTCAGCCATCTGGCGGACAACCTCGATGAGGAAGTCGTGAGCGCAGTTGCCGAACGCATTCAAGGATTGACCCGCCGTTTTGCCGAACTGGCGCAGGTCGATCTCGAAGTCTACCGCGAGCGAGTACGGGCGCTCGGCATGCGCCAGACCTTCGACCTGCTGGGAGCGGCAGAGCAAGAGTCGCTGGCGCTGGCAATCTTCCTGACCGACCAGCTCTTCAAGGTGCGCGCCAGCGACTATTCTGCGCCGGCGATCCACCTTTCAAGCGTGCTTGAGAGCGAAGTCAAGCGGCGGATCTTCGCCTGTCCCGGACTTGTCGGCAATCTTGCCAATCCCAGGCGCCAGACACTCGGCGTGTTGCCGTACCTGCGACGGAGCGACGACTTGGACGGCAACTGGACGCGGATCAGCGCCTATGTCGCCGCGCACTGGAACGACCGGCCGGTCCCCGATGACCCCGACCGCGTCATCAGGTTCGACGACTTCGTCAGCAAAGCGCTGAACCGCATCTCCCAGTTGCGCAACAACGCCGCCCACACCCAACCGTTGCCGCGACCCGATTACGACGAGTTGCAGGATCTGGTATTTCTCGGCAGGAAGCTGGGCTTTGGCGCACTGAATACAATCATACTGGCCTGGAGGTATTGACGAGTCGGACACGAACATAGCCGATAGCACGACAGCAGTGCAGCCACGTGGGAGGTCTGGCTCATGGTTCTCAGATCCTGGTTCCTGGTGCTTTGATCAACGCCTCCTGCGGCGAACGGACGGTCTGGAGTTCGTTTAGCGCGATGCCCAGATGGGTCAGCGTCATCGCCACACTGGCTGAAATGCCGGTAAGCGTCACCTTGCATCCGAGCAGTTTCAGCGCCTGCGCCGTGTGGATGACCGCCTGCGCAACCTGCGTATCGACTGCAGAAACGCCGCTGATATCGAGAATGACCTGTTGTGCGCGATGGGCGCTGACATCATTGAGCAGGCGCGTGGTCAGCGCCTGCGCGCGCCGGGTATCGAGCGCGCCAACGATCGGCGCCAGCAGAACCCCCTCTGCCAAGACGATGGTTGGTGTTTCCAGGAGGCTGACCAGTTCCAGGAGACGTTGCTGTTCGGCGTTGCGTTGCGCCAGTTCTTCCGCCTGTTCGGACAGTTCGCGTTCACGTTGTTCCGCGCGCGCACGCGCCTCTTCCGCTTCACGCCTAGCAATTTCGAGTCGCTGAGCATTGTCAATTGCCAGGCGGCTGAAGACCATGCCACCGATGATAAAAACGAATGTTGTCACATCAAAAGGAGTGAGGTAGGGACCGCCGCCTGTACGAACGGCAAAGATAGCCAGCAGTGCCAGCGCGCTGCCAGCCACCCACGCCGGACCGGCGAGTACCAGCGCGATAACCGGAACAACGTAGATGGTGTGTCTGAAATAACCCGTCAGGTACTGGACATCGATACTGAACCCTACAACCAGCGAGATTAAGATGATAAACAATGGTCGGGCAGGCTCCCAGCTACGCCAGTAGGCAAACCATAGACTACTGCCGATAACCATACTCATGAAAACTGGAAAGATGCCCTCCCATGTCGGTTGGGGAAAGAATGACAGCAATAACCCGACCATTGCCATTCCATTGAACAATCCAAACACGCCATGGTTGATTTGTCGCTGTGTCATGCGGATCACGAACGTTCTCCTTTTTGCGTCAGTGCACTTTGCAGATCGCTGCACGTTCGAATATGCCTGAGATCGATCCCTGAGCTGACGATAGATTGGGCGACCTCGGGACGTATCCCGATCAGGGTGACATCCGCGCCGAGGAGGCGCGCCGCCTGAACGACGTGGATCAACCCCTGCGCCACGTGACTGTCCACAATCGGCACGCCAGTGATATCGAGTAACAGACGGCGGGCACGGGTTGCTGTGATACGTTCCAGCGCCTGCTCTTGAACCTGCATGAGACGCATGCTATCAAGCGCACCGACCAGCGGCATCACCAGCGTATCACGGCTGACCGGCAGCACCGGGACGCTCAGTTCACGAATGGCTTCCTGCTGCTTTTGAATGACCTCCAGCTGCTCGACGGTCTGCCGATGCGTTGCTTCGAGCGCATCGCGCGCTTCCCTGATCTGTCGGTAGTGTGTCTCGAGATCCCTGGTTTGCTGCTGGATAGTTGCTGTCATTCGATTGAACGTTTGCTGCAAGATGCCGATCTCGTCGTTGCTGGTGACAGCTAGTTGACCATCGAGCCGTCCTTCCGCCAACATATTTGCCGCGTCTGTCATCTGGCGCAGCGGGCGCACCACCCTGCGCTCGATGAGCCAGAACGCACCAGCGGTGAGTGCGGCCATTGCTGCCAGTGCGAGCGCAACTCCGACGAACGTAAGGGTGACATCCTGAGCGATATACTGCCGGGCAACCGTGGACACGTTGTCGAAGTACTCATGTGCTTGTTGCGCGAACGCTTCGCGCTGTTCTTCGAGGGTCTCGATCTCTTCGTAGAACGCCTCAGTCTGCCCATCGGTAAGTGTGTGTGGCATGGAAGGCAGTCGCGCATGTAATCGCTGCACCGAACGAACGACTGCTTCCGCCTGGTCCACGAGCAGAGCGTGCTTCTGGACGATCGTTTCCTGGAAATCGTTGTAGACTGACGTCGAGGAGCGCAGATCTTTCACTAATCCCTCCAGACCTTCGAGTATTTCGATGCTCTCCTCGTATTCATCAGGATCGCCGGTCTGGATGTATGAGTAGTATTCGGTCAGAACCCGCTGGATGTCGAGGTTCATCGTTTCAACGGTCTGAAAATCACGCAAAACAGTCTGGTTCACACGATCGGCGACTTGCTGAATTTCGAGGACGGTAAATACCAGGTCCATTGCCAATATACCCAGAATAATGAGATAACCGGCAGCAAGCACGCCTGTTTTTCGGCTCAGATTCCACGACACGTCTGTTTCCTCCGGTAGCATACAGGGCAAGTGACGGAAACAAACCTGCAACCTCACAACATCACAGGTCAGCGCCTTCAGTCACACCATGGTCGCATACACGACGTGCTTTGAGTATACGTCGGTGTATCACCAATCTATTACCACTGGAACGACATTTGACAAAAATAGGATTTCTTCCGTATGCTGTAGAATAGTTCGTAACGACAGAGCATCTCTTATGGCATCGACTCAGCGTTCACTCACAACCCGCGTTCTGGAAGGCGCAGCAGCGCTGGCTTCCCGAACGTGGCCGGTTGCAGCGCGGTTTTTCCCTGAACGTCTCGAATTCGATGAGACACAATCAATCTGGCACGCCGGAACACCCGATTACCGGCCACGAGCGCCGCTCGCACAAACGATCTCAGCCGATCTGGCAATTATCGGCGGCGGTTTCACCGGCGTCAGCACTGCGTACCACGTTTCACAGCGCTTCCCGCAGCACCGGGTCGTCCTGCTCGAAGCGACGTCGCTGGCGAACGGCGCCAGCGGGCGCAACGGCGGTCTGGCGTTGAACTGGATCAACGGGATTGATACCGACGATCCTGATCTGACTCGTAAAGTGTACGACCTGACCAGCGCCGGGCTACAGACCATTCGCACCCTGATCGAACGTCACCGGTTGTCGGTCGACCACCGCTTCGATGGCACATTGACGCTATATACCAGTTCTGCGCGCGCTGAAGCGGCCCACGCCGAAGCAGAATATCTGCGTGAACTGGGCATCCCGGTTCGATTTTTACCGTCGGGTGAACTCGTGGCGCACTTCGACGCTCGCGGCGTCTACGGAGCGACATTCGAGCCAGATACCGGGCAGATCAATGGGGCACAGTTTGTCCGCAGCTTGCGCCCGATCCTGGAGGAGCGCGGCGTCGCCATCTATGAGCAAACGCCGGTGCTCCGCATTCAGACCGGTCGCATCATCCGCCTGACGACTCCGCAGGGAGAAGTGTACGCGCCTGCGGTCGTGCTGGCAACCAATGGCTACACCAGCAAACTGGGACTGTTCCGTGATGCGCTGTTTCCGCTGCATTCGAGCGTCTTCGCCACAGCACCGCTGACTCCGGAGCAACAGCAGACCCTGGGTTGGCGGGCATTTGCCGGGTTCGCCGATGACCTCGATCGCATTTCGTATGGAGCGCTGACCTGTACGGGGCATCTGGTGTTTGGCGGCGGCAGTAATCAGTCGTATGCGTACCTGTTCAACAATCGCACCCGCCTGCCCCCCGAAAGCGCTCTTGCCCGTCGCGCTCAGGCGGCAATCGCGCAGACGCTGGCAGGGTACTTCCCTGCAATATCAGACATTCCTGTCGCACGTCGCTGGAGCGGAGTTCTGGGTATTACG
>JBEPYG010000305.1:0-5919 GCA_041641515.1 Roseiflexus sp. | reverse complement strand
CACGCGCGGTTGCCATGGCACGTACCGGCGAGGTTGAAGCAATCGTCGATCCGGGCGTTCGCTATTATGGACTGCTCCACGAACTGGTAGCGCACGACACCGGCATCGCCAACCACCGGCGCATGAGCCATGTCTATGCCATGGATGTGCCCAACTATCCCCACATTCTCTTCATCACCGACGCAGGGATGAATACCGATCCAACCCTGGAAGAGAAACGGGCGATCGTACAAAACGCCATCGACCTGGCGCTGGCGCTTGGCGTCGAGCAGCCCAAAGTCGCCATTCTCGCCGCTGTCGAGACGATCAGCCCGAAACTCCGATCGACGCTCGATGCAGCGGCACTGTGCAAGATGGTCGACCGCGGGCAGATCGTCGGCGGCATTGTGGATGGACCGCTCGCCTTCGAGAATGCCGTTTCACCAGAAGCAGCGCGGCGAGCGAAACTGACCTCGCCGGTCGCCGGTCAGGCGGATATTCTGGTCGCGCCAGACCTGGAAGCCGGCACGATGCTGGTGCAACAACTGGATCGTCTGGCGCACGCGCAATCTGCCGGCATCATCGTTGGTGGGCGGGTACCGGTAGCGCTGCCTGAACCGAGCGGCAATCCGCAGAGCGTCCTGGCCGCCTGCGCAATGGCGGTGCTGGTTGCGCGGAATAGTACAGACCAGCATGATGACGTGATAGTGGAATAATCGGCTATCTCAACCGCATCACTGACCGACATTATGTTCCTTGCTGTCGTTCGGGCATCCACGAACTCAGCGCAGCATGCACCAGCCAGGGGACCATCGCCAGCAAGAGAAAGACAATCAGGAGCGGATAGAATGTCAGATAGAGCATCACCGGCGGTAGCGAAAAGGGAAGCGCGATCAGGATAGCGCGCACACGCCCAAGTGCTACCGCCGGCCCGATCATCAGCGCGGTCGAAATGATAATCCACATTTCTGTCTCACTCAGTATCTCGGCGCCCATCAGCTGAGGGGGCCAGAGCGCATCACCTGCCAGCAATCGACGACCAAAGAAAGCGATCAAACCGGCGATCAACACCAGATACCCGCGCGCCACACGATGAACGAGCATAGGGAGCTATCCTTTCCTTCGAGAAACGATTACAACACCACGTTGTCACTTGGCGGTTCAGACGGCGATGCCCGCGATCAGGACGCTTGCCAGCGGTAACAGGCTGAGATGCTTGCATGCTTTTTTGAAGAATACCATATACCCGAACACTTTGTGATCGGTCGATAAAGGAGCGCACGATGATGCGAATCACAGTGGCGGCGGCGTTATGTATAATGGTCGCATTGCTCGTCGGGTGCGACTCTTCATTGATACCCGAATTGCCGAATGCGCCGTGCGCCTTTGTCTGGACGACACGATCCTGGCCGGATCAAGCCGAGGCAATCCAGCGGACCCTGGCAGCGAAAGGGCTGAGGGTGCGTGAGACATCAGTGAGCGCTTTCGGAGAAAGCTGCATCACGGAGAGAGGAACCGAACGCGGCTTTGGCGCCAGGGAAGTGTCTGTCAAAGTATCCATCGATGTGGATCGCCTCGATGATACGGCTGAGCTCGGAACGCTGCTCGGCGACGTGCTGGATGCGATCGACCAGCGCTCGTTCACTGGGAGTATACCTCTCTTCCTCACATTCCATACGCCAGATGCCGCTGTTGAGTGCCGGCTCGATGCCAACACAGCGCTCAGTATTCACCGGCAGGGGGTCGATCCCGGTTCGCTCTTCCAGCAGGTCTGGACGTGCCCGTTACCCGAATCATCAAAACTCACCCCGCCATAACCCGAACATCAAACACATCGACATCGCCGAACAGTGATATAATATCGCTCTCATATCACTCCATGATCTGGAGTCTTGAACGATCATGCCCATTCTGTCACGCTGGCGCACCCGGCGTTCTCAGCCAGCCGACATCCAAAAACAAAATGTTCAGAGCGTCCTGATCGATGGCATTGGCGTTGGCATTGTCACTGGTGTCTCGACCTTCCTCGGCGTCTTCCTGACCCGCCTCGGCGCTTCTCCGTTCCTCGTCGGGCTGCTGACGTCGCTCCCCGCCCTCACCGGCATGTTCTTGGCGATTCCGCTTGGACGATTCCTCGAGCGACAGCGCAACATGGCGCCCTGGTATTCCTGGCCCCGCGCCATGGTGCAAGGGTCGTTCGTCCTGATGGGGTTGACACCCTTCTTTCTGAGCCAGGAGATAACCGCTTACGCCATTGTCGTCATCTGGGCGCTGGTCACCATTCCGCAGGCGATTGTGAATATTACCTTTACAGTGGTGATGGGGGCCGTAGCAGGACCGCGTCAGCGTCAGTATCTGATGAGTCGGCGCTGGTCGATCCTCGGCGCCACCACGGCGATCACAGTGGCGGCGATCGGCGCGTTTCTCGACAATGTCGCATTTCCACTGAACTACCAGATTGTTTTTATTTCCTCATTTGTGGGCGGCATGTTGAGTTTTCTCTTTTCGCGGCGGTTGACCATCCCGGATAATCCGCCGCCGGCGGACGCGGTGACACAGCAATCGCTAGGCGCATATCTTGCCGACATGCTGTCGGTTCTGCGTGATCCGACACCGTTCAGCCGCTTTGTCATCAGCGCATTTGTCTTCAACCTAGGCATGATGATGGCGCTGCCGCTCTTCCCGCTCTACTGGGTGCGTCAGCTCAACGCTTCCGACTTCTGGATTGGACTGATCAACACCACGAACAACGGCGTCTTGCTGATCGCATACTTTATCTGGACGGCGCTCACCCGGCGCAAGGGAAACGTTCTGGTTCTACGCATCTGCGTCTTTGGGCTGGTGCTCTATCCGCTGCTAACGGCGCTGACGCCGCGGGTCGAACCGCTCGTCTTTTATGCAGCGCTGGCAGGCATCTTCGGCGCAGGGTTGAACCTGGTGCTGTTCGACATTTCGCTGGCTACGGCGCCGCCTGAACGAACCGCATCGTACATCGCGCTCTATCAACTGACGACCTATGTTGCAACGCTGATCGCGCCGCTGGTCGGCACACTGCTGGCGGATCTCTTCGGCTACACGCCAGCGCTGCTGACCGGCGCGGCGCTCCGTCTTGCCGGCGCGATCCTGTTTGTCTGGTTACAGGTCGGCGTTACAACGGAACGCCCGCGCGCCGTGCAGGTGACGTAGCGATGGCAGAGCAGCGCATCATCACGGTTGACGGCGTGACTCTCACGGTGGTCATCGAACGCAAGGCGGTCAAAAACATCAATGCCCGCCTGCGCGACACAACGCTGTCGGTCAGCGCACCCAATGCGGTTGACGGCACTGCCCTCGATGAGGCGATCATCACCCTGGCGCGCCGCCTGCTCCAGCGCATCCACAAGCGACGAGTCAACCACGAGGAAGATGCGCTGGCGCTGGTGCGCCAGGTCGTCGCCCGCTTCCCCAGCCCGCCGGTGATCGACCACGCTGAATTCACGCTCACCGAGGCACGCTGGGGCAGTTACAGCGTTGCGACGCGCACTGTGCGTCTGAACGCCGTCCTGCTGCGCATGCCGCGCTGGGTGCTCGAAGCGGTCGTTGCCCACGAAATTGCGCACGCCATCCATCCCGACCATTCGCCCGCTTTCTGGCGCCTGCTGCGGAGTGTGTGTCCCGATACCGACCGGGCGCAGACATTTCTCAATGCAGTGACCTGGATGGCGCGCACATGGCGCGATCTGCCGCCGGTCGAACGTGCACTGCTGACGGGAATGTACGATGAGGACAATCAGACGTGACACTGTCGGACACGATGCGTCCCGCGTTCCGCTTTCCCTTTGACAGTGACCGTTAGCTATGCTAGAATCGGAATGAGCGGCGACGTAGCCAAGTGGTAAGGCAGGGGTCTGCAAAACCCCCATTCACCGGTTCGAATCCGGTCGTCGCCTCCACAATTGTTGTGTGCTGGCATCGTTCAGCGCATATACAATCCGCCAGTATCCATACAATGCGCGCGGTTCAACCACCGAAAGCGCGCACAGGCGGCGACGTAGCAGCGGGCGTACCAGGTTTGCCTGCATGAGCCTTGTCGTCCCTTACCAGTCACAAAAACAGCAAGAAGCTACGAGGCTTGGACACCGATGGCACGCATGTTCGCGTCTGCCGACAGGTGCGATTGCTGCACTCATGCGAGGATGCGGCAGCTCGATGCCATCCTGCCATCCAGGTTCCTCCGGCGCAACGTACCATGTGGTACTGGTTCATTGCAGAATATCATCGAATTGTGAATAGACTGTCACACAATTGTTCACATCGGGAACCACAATCCCTGCTATCATGGAAGCGGGTTCGCCGGGAAGCGACCCGCGTCAGTGGCATATCACCTGTCGTGGTACTGGTTCTACCACGACCCATAAGGGCGGATGTCGTCTCGCAACGGTGCGTACACTGACAATCGCGCACAGGCGCGACCGCTCCTGGAAAGGACGCATCGGCTATGAGAATGCCCATCGATATCGACCTGGACGCGCTGGATGTTCCGGAACTCGAACGCCTGCGCGATGCCATCAACCGCCGCATTTTGCAAAAGCGGCGCACCAAGGGCCTGACACTGCCAGAATTGCTGCGTCTCTTCGAAGAAACAAAGGCAGTGCTCGCTGAGCATCACCTGGAGTGGCGCTCCCTCGAACGCTGGCAGTGGATGGATGGGGAGATCAAGTTCTGGCTCAACCCGGTCGACCAGGAGTCCTATCGCGCAGGGTGGTATTCGATCGACGATCTGATTGCGTGGGTATACAACGAGGGACCGATCGTCGTTCATCCCGAGGCGGACGAAGACGACGATCCCGATGAGCAATGGGACACGCGCGATACGGTGGTGATCCGCTGGCTGCCCGACAGCGAAACACACACCATGTCGCACTAAAAGGCGTTTATCCTACCCGCAGCCCGCAGTTCGGGCAGAAGACAGCAGTCTGCGGCATCTGGAAACCGCACGACGGGCAGATTTTGCCCCCAGCGACCGGTTGCGGCGGCGGCGGTTCGGGCGTTGCCAGACGTGGCGGCTCGACGCTTACGGGAACATGCTGCGCACGGGGTGCAGGAGCTGGTTCGATAAACACCTGTCCCTGCGTATGGCGCAACTCTTCTTCTTTCAACGTCAGACTCGCCTGCAACGCTTCGATCTCGCGCAGAAGCGCCGCCAGCGTCGGTGACTGAATGGCGCCGGCTCTGAGCAGTTCGATCGCCCGATCACCAAACTCCAGCCGCTTGGCATCGACCTGGCGGCGCAGATTGCTAATCTCGCCCTGAATGGCAGTTACGCGTTGAAACTTTTCCGCCTCGAAGCGGGCACGATCAACCCCTTCGGACAGCTTCCGGCTCAATTCATCGAGAAAACCCATCGTTCACCCCCTGTTTTTCCTGTATCATACAGGAGCGTCTTGTATAAAAAAGAGGTTCCATGTCAGATCAACCTGAACGGCGCGTAACGCGCGGGTGTATCGGCATTGTCATCGTGGCACTGAGTGCGCTCTTCGTCAACGCCTGGCAGACCGGCTGGAGCACGGTAACGATTGCACTGATCGTGATTCTGGGGGCGGCGATTGTCGCCGCTATCGCCATCAACATTGTCGAACGCAAACGATAAGCGTGATCCGTGCCCGCAGCGTGAGCAGCCTGCAAGATGCGCCGCCTCCTGCGCGCCACGGACAACCTATGGCGTTGCTGGCACAAGAATGAACCCGGTAACCGAGGCACGATACTTGACACCACTTGCATCCTCGGCAATCTTCTGTGGTTCGCCTCCAACGAATGACAACGGCACGTTGGTATTAATCCGCGCCTGTGGTCCGAACTCCTCCTGAACCACACGCGTATATGCAACCACAAACGCCTTGTGAACGTCTTCGTTTGGCGGCACAACGACCTCGATGTTTTCGACCATAAATGGTTGCTGAA
>JBEPYG010000304.1:0-5920 GCA_041641515.1 Roseiflexus sp. | reverse complement strand
TATCAGCGCAGCCTGGAACACGCCAATGCGCTCGATTTCGATGATCTGATTTTCCTGACGCATCGGCTCCTCACTGAACATCCGGATGTGCTAGATTCCTGCCAGGCGCGCTGGCGACATGTTTTGATCGATGAGTACCAGGATACCGACCCGGCACAGTATGCACTGGTGGAATTGTTGACACGTCCATCACCCGCCAATGGTCATGTGCGCTCACTCTTCGCCGTCGGCGATGGAATGCAGGCGATCTATGGTTTCCGTAACGCCGATCATACGATTATTGCGCGGTTCGAGCACGATTTTCCTGAAGCGCAGGTGATCGAACTGATGACAAACTACCGTAGTCGTCAGCCAATCCTGGACGCCGCCTATGCGGTCATTCGCCATAGTCGGGAGGTGCGACCAATGGCGCTGCGCGCCACAAAACCAGAGCCCCCAGGCGGCGCCGGGTATGTTCCGCCACTCCAGATCGTGGACGCAAAAGATGCACGTGACGAAGCTGCACACGTGGCACGCAGCATCACCGATCTCCTCCGGCGCGGACGCCGTCCGCGCGAGATGGCGATCCTCTACCGCTCGCGCCACATGAGCCGTGCATTTGAGTCGGCACTGCGCCATGCGCGTGTACCCTATGCGCTGCGTGGCTCGACCGGCTTCTTCGATCGCGCCGTCGTGCGTGATGCCCTGGCGTATCTGCGGGTTATCAACAATCCTGCCGATAGTCTGAGTCTCAATCGAATCATCAATGTGCCTCCACGTGGGTTGGGGGCAGGCGCACTGGCAACACTGTCTGCATTCGCTGCACAACAGGGCATTCTCCTTTCCGAAGCGCTGATGCATCCTGGCGCACGTGCATTGTTGCCGCCAAAAGCGGCAGAAGGTGCGCAACAACTGGCGGCGCTCATCACGCGCTGGCGGCGCCTGGGGGAGGGCGGGATGTCACCCGATCATCTGCTCGCCGATGTGCTCGAACGCACCGGCTATCAGGCGTGGCTGGAGCAGCGCCTGGACCCGGAGGAACTGCCAGATACGCGCGCGCATCTGCAGGAACTGGTAAATGCTGCCGCAGAGCACACTGCGCTCAATGCTTTTTTGCAGGAGGTCGCACTGCTGACGAGCGCCGATGACAATGATGATGATCGCGATCGGGTGCAGTTGTCCACCATCCACGCCGCCAAGGGTCTGGAATGGCCCGTCGTGTTTGTTGCAGGACTGGAGGAGGGAGCTTTACCGCACGAACACAGCTTGGCAACGCCTGATGGCGTGGAAGAGGAACGCCGCCTCTGCTACGTTGCGCTGACTCGCGCCGGTGAACAACTGTATCTTTCGTGGGCAGCGAACCGGGTGCGCGGCAAACCGTCTCGTCCATCGCGCTTTCTCGGCGAGATCGAGGCATATGGACGTGAACGGATGAAACGTTGAGTCCAGAGGAACTCCGAAGGCTGCAAAGACCTCTGCTATGATTGTCGTCAAAGCGACTGAGGAGAGCGCCGATGCCTGACATTCGGGTCAATGGAGCAACAATTCACTATGAGGAATGCGGAAGCGGTTCCGAAACAATTGTGTTCGCTCACGGTCTGTTGTGGAGCGGACGGATGTTCGACCATCAGGTCGCTGCTCTTCGAGATCGGTATCGTTGTATCACCTTCGATTTTCGCGGGCAGGGTCAGAGTGAGGTCACTGCATCCGGATATGACATGGACACCCTTGCCCAGGATGCAGCGGCGTTGATCGAGACGCTGGACTGTGCTCCCTGTCACTTTGCCGGCCTGTCGATGGGAGGATTCGTCGGCATGCGCCTGGCGATTCATCGTCCAGAACTGATCACATCGCTCATTCTGCTGGAAACATCGGCGGATCCGGAGCCGCGTGAGAATGTAGGTCGGTATCGTCTGCTCAATTTCGTGGCGCGCTGGTTGGGGTTGCGTCTGGTTGCAGATCAGGTGATGCCGATCATGTTTGGCAGGAAATTCCTGAGCGATCCGGCACGTGTCCAGGAGCGGGCAATGTGGCGTGAACGGATGATCGCCAACCACCGCATCGGAATATCACGCGCTGTTCAGGGTGTTATTGAACGGCAGGGGGTGTATGATTCGATCGATCGGATTCGTGTGCCCACCCTGATTATTGTTGGGGATCAGGATGTGGCGACGCCACCCGATAAAGCTAGACGCATCCATGAACGTATTCGCAACTCGAAACTTGTTGTGATTCCCGGTGCGGGACACACCGCTACCGTGGAAGAACCCGAAGCTGTGAATGCAGCGTTGAAGCAGTTCCTTGATGAAGTATCGGGCGATAGCGCGTCACCGTGAAGACGGGTGTGGTATACTTCCATGCCGTCGCTTAGTCTGGTAACATACAAACGAGGCTTACCATGCACAATATACGAGTCATTGCAATTGTCATTCTGTCATTGCTGGCGCTTACCGCATGCGGCGGAGGTGATGTCAGCGTTCCGCCGCCGCCGAATGCACAGCCGTTTGAGAGTAGCGGCAGCCCAAAGATCGATCAAATCATTGAGGCGTGGAAGAGTGTGGCAATCGAGGAAATGCGCAACGACGCGGTCAAGGAAGAGACACTGGTCGAAGCGATTTTCATTATCAAGGATGGATCTCTGGAAGATGTGCACAACCATTACGCTGCTCTGACGCAGGAAGGTTGGTGGCACCTGAAGCGTATGCCCGGGCTACAGGGCGATGTCCTGCTCGATGGGTATGAGCACGGCACAACAGCGCTGGTCATCGGAGCAATTGATGCCTCGAAGTTTGGCGGGTCGGGAATCGTTGTCTACACACTGAAGGGAACCAAATAATGCCATTTTAGATTTTGGAGTACTACGCCTGGCATCACAACGCCTAAAACCGCATATGGCAATGCGGTATATCAACGATAACTGGTATAAGACCGGTTGGAATTGCACAAGCCGCATGCACACGCTCACTAGAGCGCACTGCAATGCCATCACAGCAATCTCCAATCCAAAATCTACAATCTAAAACGGTATAAGACCCGCTGACACATCCGGCGCAGGCTTCAATAGGTGCAGCCTGCGCCTGTTCGCACCCGTCATGGCTGCCCATTCCCTGCTGCTGCGAGCGCCACGCGCTGTACCAGATCGATGGCAGGCGTCGGAAGGAACCCCAGGATCAGCACGCCGAGCGTCGCCAGTGCAAGCCCCACCCGCAGGGCGCGATCCATGGGCAGCGGCGCCTCACGCGCCGGTTCCGCCATAAACATCTGCGCAACGATGCGGAGATAGTAGAATGCCGCAATCGCAGCAATGATGACGCCAATGACCGTGATCCACCCCATGCCAGCCAGCCAGGCGGCAGTAAACACGTAAAACTTCCCCCAGAAACCGCCGGTCGGCGGGACGCCAGCCAGCGAGAGCATGCACACCGCCATTGCGACAGCCAGCCAGGGACGACGGTTCCACAGTCCCGCCAGATCGCTCATATCCCATGCCGCTTCGCCGCGATGCTCAAGGGCAATCAGAACGCCAAATGCACCAAGGTTCGTGAACGTGTATGCGATCAGATAGAGCAGAACACCCTCAACACCGCGCTGTCCGGCAACCCCGCCCGGCGCCCCGGCGGCAATCACGCCAAACAGGATGTACCCGGCGTGACCGATGCTCGAATACGCCAGCATGCGCTTGACATTGCGCTGCGTCAGCGCGCCGATATTCCCTGCTGCCAGCGTTGCAACAGCCAGCGCTGCCAGCACCGGCGCCCAGATCTGCCATTCAACCGCCAGCGCCTCGACCAGAAATCGCAGGAGTGCCGCGAATCCTGCTGCTTTGCTGCCAACCGAGAGCAACCCGGCAATCGGTGTCGGCGCGCCTTCGTAGACATCCGGCGCCCACATATGAAATGGCGCCATAGCAATCTTATAGCCGAAACCAACCACAACCAGCGCCGCGCCTGCCAGCAGATAGGTGCGTTCCTCGAGTGTCAGCGTCTGTTGCACCAGGATCTCACCAATAGCGCGCAGGTTCATGCTGCCGGTTGCTCCATACAACAGTGCGATGCCGAACACGACGAAACCGCCGGCAAATGCGCCGATCAGCAGATATTTCATGCCCGCTTCTTCCGAGGCATTGCGCGGGTAGGCGAAGCCCGTCAACACATACAGCACAATCGACAGCAATTCCAGCCCCAGGAAGAGAATGATCAGGTCCGAACCCTGCGCCAGCAGCATCATGCCGCCTGTTGCAAACAACACCAGAACGTAATACTCGCTCCGCTCGATCCCTTGGCGCGGCAGATAGTCGAGTGAGAGAACAATGGTTATGGTCGCTGCTGCCAGAAACAGCCAGTTTAATGTCAGACTATAGGCGTCCAGGCGCAGCATGCCGCTGAAGGTCTCAGCAGTGACGCCCCATAGCGGAACGCCAGCCGCCGCAGCGACAATTGCTCCCGCAATCGCCAGATACCCGACGATCCGGGTGCGTGAACGTGGCACAAACAGGGCAATCACGAGCAACACCGACGCCCAGCCGAAGATGATGCCGGGCTGCGCCGCCACACGCCAATCGATTGGAGGAATGGTTATTTCTGTCATCTGGATAACATTCTACGTTTGCACGTTCGTTCAACGTTCCCACATTCAACGGCTCGCCAGAAACGGCAGCGTCCCCTGCGCAATCTGCGTCACCGACTGCTGCATGGGACCGAACAACAGGTTGGGGTACAGCCCAAACACAACCACCGGCGCCGCCATCATAACCAGCAGCGCAAGTTCACGCGGTCGCACGTCGGGCGCCTGAACCAGTTCCGGCGGCGTGTCGCCCATGAACGCCGTCCGATACATATGCAGCAGATAGACAGCTGCCAGCACGACGCCGAGAATAGCGGGCAGCGCGTAGCGCCAGCCAAGACCTGGCGAACGCCACGAACCTTGCAGCACGGTGAATTCGCTGATGAAGCCATTCAGTCCAGGCAGCCCAATCGAGCCAAGCGCCAGCAACAGCGTCAGGCTGCCAAGCCACGGCATCGTCTTCCACAACCCGCCAAACGACTTCAGTTCCCGCGAGCCGCGCCGCGCCACGAGCATCCCCACCACCAGAAACAACGCGCCGGTTGTCAGGGCACTGTTGACCATATGCGCCACCGCACCCGCGATCCCCTGAGCGTTGAGCGCAAAGATGCCCAACACAATCAACCCCAGGTGACTGACCGACGCATACGCCAGTAGGCGCTTCATGTCGGTCTGCTGGTACGCAATCCATGCCGCGTACAGAATGCCAATGACTGCCAGGACGCCGACCGCCGGCGCCGCCCAGGCAGCGGCAGCCGGGAAGAGTTGCACATTGTAGCGGATCAGACCATACGCACCAATCTTGATCAACAACCCGATGATATCGACCACACCCGACGATGGCGCTTCGGCGTGCGCGGTTGTCATCCAGGTATGGAACGGCCAGATCGGCGCCTTGACCGCAAAGCCGATGAAGAACAGACCGAAGAGGAGTCGTTCGGCGCCAGCATCGAGTTGCAGGGTGCCGAGTTGCAAGCTCGCCAGGATCGTCGCCGTGTCGAAGGTGTAGACGCCGGTCGATTGCCCGTGGAGCAGGTACAGCCCGATGATCCCCAGTAGCAGAAAGACCGAACCGCTGAAGGTGTAGGCGAAGAACTTGATCGCAGCATAGCGACGCTCCGCGCCACCCCAGATGCCGATCAGCAGCGCCGTGGGAATCAGCGTAAACTCGAAGAAAACATAAAAGAGCAGCATGTCCTGCGCCATAAAGACACCAAACAAACCGCTCGCCAGGAACAGCATCAGCGCGTGAAACGCACGCTCCTGACGCTCGACCGTCCCCCAGCTGGCCGCCAGCGCAACCGGCGTCAGGAATGCTGTCAACAATACCAACCACAAGCTGATTCCATCAACCGAGACGGTATAACTGATGCCCCAT
>JBEPYG010000303.1:0-5933 GCA_041641515.1 Roseiflexus sp. | reverse complement strand
CGTTTCAATCGCCGGAGGAGAGGTGAGGAACGGATCGGATAACGGCTGCATCGTCGGCACAAGTTCGACACGTAGCACCTGGGGTATCTGAAATTGCAAGATCGTACTCATGTATCTCGCCCAGCTTCCAACCTTCTTCTCCATCGGCGGCAATATCGACTGCAAACCCTTTCCGGCGCAATCCACGCGCCAGAGCCTGAGCCAGATCGAGTTCATCTTCGACAATCAGGATTCTCATATGGTACTCAGCGACATCGGTCGTATAGCCACACGCGTCTTCCGCCTGAAAGTATAGCACGCTGCGATCACCTGAGACACGCGAGAAATAATACGCACCGGCGATGCTCTAACTCCGCGTCTAAACATTCTGATTGGCACTTGTTCATACAAGATATGCAGCTCCTCGGTTCGTATGTAACTGGGAAACACGCACCAGCAGATTGTGCGAATGACCGCGCCCTGGTACAAGCAATGCCGGGTATTACTCATGTCACTGCCTCGTGTATAATAAGAGTTAATATGATGGTAACCTTACTCGTGGAAAGGAACACGCACAATGTTGGATCAACCCCTGCATACGCTCCAGCTCCGTCACAGACACGCATCAGGGGCGGAAGAATGGTCGTGCCCGCACTGCGGTCGTCGTCTGCTGATCCATCTTGCGCCGGTTCGCCGACGGACGGTTCTGGCGCAGGGGGATTCTTCTGCACTGCACGTCGGCGGCGGTGGCGTCCGCCAGACGACTCACGCGCCGCTTCGCCTGACACCCGCACGTAATCTGCCGCTCGTTCTTGATGAGCCGGGGCACATCCCGGTGACCGATGCGCTGCTCCCCTGGATCCGCTGGATGGACCAGGCGGGTTTATAGTCCTCAATCACTCTCCTTCCCGTTCGAGCGTGAGCGCTGACTAAGTGCAGCGCACGCATGTCGGTCGCTCACGCGCCACTCTTTGCGGCCTTGTGTCCTATCGCTGGTCGAACCTTTCCGCAGCGTGAGCCGAACTTGTGACGTTCAGCAGTTTCCACGCATCTGTGGACAAGTGCGCCGTGAGCGGCACGGCGTAGGATGACCTTGCGCGTAAGCAACGCAGTGTTGTAACGGTAAGGAAAGGGAGGTCACAACTATGGCAGTCGCAGCTGCAAAACGAGAACTGGTGGCAGCGAAGGGAGCGGAGGTCGAGCGGGAAGAACTGGCGGTCGAAGAACTGCAGTCCGTGCTGCTAGAGCGCCTCGAAGCGGCGTATGAGGAAGCAAAGGCAAGCTGGCGACCAGAGATCGCCGCACCGACCAACTGGTGGGACATCATGGCGGTCGGTCCGTTCTCTGCACCGTTCGACCTTGGTTTCCCCAAGCCCAACCCGATTGTGCGGGTCGGTCAGCCGCTGGTGATCTTCTCGGTGTTGTTCCTCAACCCGACTCCTCCGCCGGCCCCATCGCCGATGCAAATCGTCGGCGGCGCCCTGCTGCCCTATCGGATTACGTACCACACCAACAATGTCATCACAATGAGCCCCGAGGCAACGCTGAGCGGAACGGTGACGGGGAACCTGGCGCCTGTGCCCTTCATTCTCAACGCCATTACGTTGACGCCGAATAAGCCAGGATTGTATGAAGTCCATCTGCGCGCGCAGATCCTGACAGCGCTGAGCACCACTATGGTGCCGTTCGCCGGATATGCATCGCGGGTCAACTCGATCCACGCCTCGATTTTCGGTCCGAGCGGACTCGTCATTCGCTTCGAGCAGCCGGTGCGCTTCGATGTGTACGCGTAAAACGGCGGCATAACGGTCATCAGGAGCGGTGGGGATGATGCGTTGCACCATCTCCGCCGTTCCATACAAGGATGAACAAGGGGTTCGCGGAAGCGTTGCGCATTCCCCAACCCGCTTCATTGTTGTCATTCGCGCACCTTTGTGGTGCGTGTCAGGAGCAAAAAGATGAACGACGACCGTCTCCGCGCTGCGCGGGCGCGGCTGCTCATCCGCCGCTACGCACCGACGTTCCTCTACAATCGCGCGTACGGCGTCAATATGGTCGATTTCGGCATTCCCATTCGCGCCACCGCCGAAGACGATCGCCCAACAATCCGCTTCCATGTTCCCCAGAAATTGTCCCAGGCTCAACTCGAACGCGCCGGTATCGAAGCGGTGCCGCGGGAAATCGGCGAGTTCACGACTGATGTCATCGAGGGTGCGTACCGACCACACCTCTGGAGCTGGTGGTATTACCCTCCACGTCCACCTGCCAGCGGTCCGCGGACGCGCCACAACCCGATGCGCGGCGGGATCAGTGTTTCGGTTGCACGTGAGTACAGTGCGGGCACACTCGGAGGATTGGTGCGTGATCGCTCGACCGGCGAGTTGATGATTCTGAGCAACTGGCACGTGCTCGCTGCCGAACGCTGGGTCGCTTCCGGGTTGCAGATCTGCCAGCCAGGACGGCTCGATGGCGGTATGCCGTATGACGTCGTCGCCACAATGACACGTCATTCTATGCGACAGAATATCGATGCCGCCGTTGCAACGCTCACCGGCGATCGCACGTTGATCAACGACCAGCTGGATATCGGTCCGGTCAGCGGGGTAGCTCTTCCCCGCCTTGGGATGCGTGTCATCAAATCAGGGCGAACGACTCGTGTGACCGAGGGTATCGTTACCGGGGTTGAAGGACAGGCGCGGCTGTGGTATGGTTCTATGCAGCGCACCATTCAGCACGTCATGACCATCGTTCCCGTTCCTGGCAAACACGAAGTCAGCGCCGGAGGCGACTCTGGATCGTGGTGGCTCGATGCCGAAACGCACGCCGCCATCGGGTTGCATTTTGCCGGCAGCGATCATCCAGAGCAGGCGCTGGCGATCGATATGCTAACCGTTCTCGATGCGCTCGGTGTTGATATTGTCACCGAACGACCGGCAGTGACCGACCGTCGGCGACCGGAAGTGGCGGTGCGCGAAGCATGGCGTGAGGTTGAAAGCAGGATGCTGGAGACACTGGTGCAATGAGTTCGCAATCGGCAGCATGGTGGCGCAAGGCGCGGCAAGTGCGCGACCGGATGATCGCACGCTTCAGTGCTCATCCGGCCGTCACCAATATCGACATCGGGCTGCTCGACCCTCCTGAAGCCGGGATGATCGGCGTGCGGATCCACGTGCGCGACACACCCGAAGATCTGAGCGTTCCAGATGAGATCGACGGCATTCGGGTGGGTATCGTGCGGGGAAACTATCGCCTGCAATAACCAGGGGGACATCCATGACTGTGCGCGAACGATTGCCGTTTGACGATGAGATGCACAGCGGCGAATGGGATGATGACACCCGGTGGAACGAGCGCGCTGCATTCCGCATCTCCGTCGAGTCGCGCGATGCCGGCGAAGGACGGCTGATATGGCGCACGCACGCCTACCACGAGGAGCACGACCAGCACAGGGTCTGGACAGGAGCGCCGGACGAGGCGCTGATCGAATGGATCCACGAGCAGCTCCGGCAGTCGATCGGCAGCGCCGTTCCCTCACCGGTCAGGCGTCCCCCTGAAAGCACAGCGTCTGCCGTGCCAGCATCCGATGTTCCTGCCGACGATCTGCAACAGATTGCGGGGATCGGACCGGCAATTGCGCGACGATTGCGCGCTGCGGGCATCACAACGTTCGCAGCGCTGGCGGCGTGTTCGCTGTCCGACCTGGCTGCCTGGACGGGACGATCCGCCGAACAGATCAGCCGGATGGGGTGGATCGAACGCGCCCGCGAACTGGCACATCCGGCGCCGCCTGCCGGGACGCCGGTGAGTGAACCGCCACCAACAGAGGCATCCCTGGTCGAAGCGGCGGAAGCAGAACCTGAAGCGATGACGGAAGCGCCGCCACTCGAGGCAACCATTCCCGAATCGCGTACAGAGGCGCCCCCGGTTGAAGCAGCAGAAATGGAACTCCCGGCAACGACAGAAGCGCCGCTGATCGAAGCGTTTATCGCTGAACCGCCCGCGACGGAAGCACCCACTGCAGTGGAAGCGAAGCCTGTTGAAGAAACGCCGATTGTCGAGCTAGCTGACGTGCGTATACAAGAAGCGCTGCCATCAGCAGCAGACATGACCCGGGAGGCACAGGAGATGATGCTCGAAGAGTCGCCGATCGTATTCGCTGCCATTCTCCTCGACGAAGAGGGAGAGGTACAGGACGTCTGTCTGACCACAACCGGCGAGCAACCGCCGGAATGGAACGACCAGCAGGTGGCGCGCTTCTTTATTGAGACTGGAACGCAGGTCTCTCACGAAGCCGTACCGGTGTCTGTTCACCTCAGCAACGTACAGATCGACACCGTCCCTGCACAACCAGGAACAGGCGCCGCCTCTCGATTGCACGCGACCGCCAGAGTACGCCTCGAACGAGCGGAAGCGATCGGCGAGCAGGACGCATCCTGTCACGTCTTTCTTCTGGCGTATGACCTTGCCTCCGGCGAAACGCACACGCTGAGCGCAACGACAATCAAAGCGACAGCCGATACACCGGAGATCCCGATCGCACTCGACACGGATCTACCAGACGTTGGCAGGTACCAGTTGCTCATGGCGGCGCTGCTGCCTGAAGCGCGCGCGTTGAGCGCCGTTTCAGGACCGCGATTGCGGGTTACGCCCTGAAGATGGGCCACTCCATATGAGAAACGTAGTACGACAACGAGACATCACTTGGTGATCGCATCACAAAGGCATGGAGCCCACAAAGGATACGCTTAGAGCCTATCCGAGAACCTGGTATCCCGCCGTCCAGTGCTTGCACGGCTGAAGGGCAGATGGGAACGAAACGACCGATTGCTGATTGTGATGACCACAGCACCGCTTGGGGGGAAACGACCGGACCAAACCCGACCGACCGCGGCACGGCGGGAACCACACGGAGCCTGCTGAGCGACGACAACGTCACCCCGCTCGGCGTGGCAGGTGATGGCGCCAACCGCAATGCTATGACGTTGGTCGCAGCGACCGTGTGCCAGCCGTTGATCGGCGTGAACGCGCCAGGCGAGCCGGCGCCACAGCGCCTGTGTCTGGACAACGGCGGCGACAACGATGCGATGCGCCAACGCGTGGTCGCGTGACCCGTACCACCGCCTTCAGGCGATGCACGACAGGCTCAAGATTATCGGACCGGTACCACCGCCTTTAGCGCCTATCTGAACAACCGCATCCTGAGTCGCATGCAGCGCGTATCGAAGGGGTGGTTTTTCGGATAGGCGCTTATCTTTGTAGCACACGAGAGTAGCAGCCACGGCGCGTGCAGGGGGCATCAAATGCAATGAGTGTGTTCAGTCGCGCAGTGCGCGCGTAGTCCAGCGCGCCTTTGCTGCCACTCTGAACCCCTACGCTGCTCCCTCGAGCACCCGTCGCACGAAGGCGTCGAGGTCGTCCGACGGGCTCAGCCCCAGTTGACTTCGGAGCGCCGTCACGCACACCTGGTACTGACGTATCGCCAGATGGCGCAACCCCTGTGCGGCATAGCAGCCGATCAGCACCCGATGCGCGTCCTCGTCGCAGGTATCGACTGCAAGTGCACGCTGGCTGAGCATAATCGCGGTTGGATAGTCTTTTCGTTCCTGGTACGCTCGCGCCAGCTGGTGGAGCGCCTCGAGATACGCCGACTGGAAGACGATCCGCCGTTCTTCCGCCCAGTCCTCATAGCGTTCTTCTGCCATGTAGTCGCCCTGGTACAGATCGATGGCGCGCCCATACGCCTGAATGGCGCGTTCGATATCGCCACGGCTCCACGCGGAACGCGCTGTTGCGATCGCTTCCTCGAATGCATCAGAGTCGACCCACAGCAACAGGTCGGGCGCGAGCAGGTAACAATCATTGACGAACAGCACGACCGGGACGCTCCCCATCACGCGCTTGAACGTCTGCCGCAGGCAGTAGACCGCCTGATGGAGGCTGCGTCGTGCCAGTTC
>JBEPYG010000302.1:0-5951 GCA_041641515.1 Roseiflexus sp. | reverse complement strand
ATTCGGAATATCAACTGCTCGCCAGGGTATCGGGTTGATATCGTCAATCTTCCCTGCTCAAACATCCCATCCGTACCACGCCGAGGAACGTATCTCAACAGAGAATGTATATGACCCTTGCCGACGCCAGAGTCCATATGCTCCGCAGTGCGGGAGCAGAATACGGGAAGGAGCAGTCGAAAACCAGGGTCAGGAGGACAGCACGAGGTTCATAGAAGGAGCATCCATGCAGACTGCATTGATCTGGGGTGCAGCAGGCGGAATTGGTCGCGCGCTGGTCGATACATTGAGCAGGAATAGCTGGCGGGTACTCGGTATCGCACGCGACGCAACGACTCTGAGCGATACGCCTGCCGAAGCATACAGCGCTGATATAACGCGCGATGCGGATGTTGCGGCAGCAGCTCTGTGGGCGGCACAGCAGTCGGACGGCGCCGTGCATCTCTGGGTCTATGCTGTCGGCGATATGCTCGGTAAGCCGCTGCTCGATACAACCAACGACGAGTGGGAGCGCATCATGTGCGCAAATGTTACCGGAGCGCACCTGGCAGTGACCCACTCGCTGGCGCTGGTTCCGGCGGGTGGGCATCTGGTGTTCATTGGCGCGTATGTTGACCGCATTATGCTGCCGAAACTGGGCGCCTATGCCGCATCGAAGGCGGCGCTCGATACATACGTCACGGTTCTGGGGAAAGAAGTGCGTGACCGGCGAATCACCAATGTGCGGGTTGGCGCAGTCGATACCCCCCTGTGGCACAAGGCGCCGTTCCGCCTGCCGAAAGGCGCGCTTGCGCCCGCCGATGTCGCCGCTGCTGTGCTCCGTGCACACACCGAAGGGCACAGGGGCAATCTGGATATATGAGATTGCCGTCAGCGACGTTTAATGCAGGAATGACATTGCCGGTCAATGTCACTGGCGACGACGGCACAAAACGATACCTTGAGTGCTGGTTAACGCCCATGCAAATGCTGGCTTCGCACTACAGGTGACCTGGACCGTATATGGACTGCTAAAGCTTTGCTTCAGCAGTCCATAGAACGCTCACTGGCAATAAAACGGTCAGTGGCAGAGACTGTAGAGGTTAGAGACGTTCAGCCTGCAATGTGGAACCTGCCCACCTTCAGCCTTCACTCTCCTCACCCGCCCATTTCTGGTACGCTTCGAATGTGCCGTTGAAATAGACGTGGACAACCTGGTTATGTGTGATACGTGTGATCGCCTCGAATATCTCGGCATCGTCGGTGCTATGAGCCACCAGCATCCCCCGCTCGGGAGCGAAGTCGTCCTCGCTGGGCGGAATGACAAAGACCAGCCACTCATTCGGGTACCGGCATTCGACATCGGCGATCAACTCGACTTTGCCCTTCTCTTCCATGCCGGTGTATGGGCAACCGCAATCGCAATCGACGCCACAGCCACCGTGTGTGCCGCACGAGAGTGATGTCCCGCCGTGTTCGGCGGAGGTCAGGTTGATCATAATCGGCACGGTTCGTCTCCTCTCACCCTACATATGGATTGCAGCGCCCTCCGAAGCGGCGTGCGCCGCTTCGACAATGGCTTCGTAGAGGGTCGGATGGGCATGGACCGTGCGCATGATCGACTCGGCGGTCGCCTCGTTCGATAGCGCCAGCCCGCCCTCGGCGATCAATTCGGTAACGCGCGGACCGATCATGTGGATGCCAAGCACCTCATCGTACTGTTTGTCAGCAACGATCTTGACAAACCCCTGCCGCTGGCCAAGGATGGTTGCCTTGCCATTGCCGGTGAACGCAAATTTACCAACCTTCACATCGTACCCCTGCTCGCGCGCTTTCGCTTCGGTCAACCCAACGCTGGCGATCTCCGGGTTGCAGTACGTGCATGACGGAATCTTGCCGTAATCGAGCGGTTGGGTATGGTGTCCGGCAATGGTTTCAGCAGCTACGATGCCTTCAGCAGACGCTTTGTGCGCCAGCCAGGGAGTGGTGAGGGCGCAATCGCCAATCGCATACACACCCTCCACATTCGTGCGCATATGATCGTCCACCTTGATGAAGCCACGCGGGTCCAGCGCCACGCCGATTTCTTCCAGCCCGATATCGCCAGTGTTGGGAACGACTCCAACCCCAACCAGAGTGCGCTCGAAGGTCAGCGAATGCTCCGTGCCCTGAGCATCGACCAGCCGGGCCATCACACCGCCATCGATCTTCTCCAGATTGTTGAGTCTGGCGCCGGCAAAGATTTTGATGCCACGACGGTTGAGTGCGCGTGCAAGTTCGGCGCTCACCTCTTCATCTTCGAGCGGCACAACGCGCGGCAGCATTTCGATGAGCGTCACCTCAGCCCCGAACGAGCGATACATCGACGCAAACTCGACGCCAATCGCGCCGGCGCCAACGACCAGGAGCGATTTCGGGACGCTGGGAATGCTCAGCCCGCCGGTCGATGACAGAATCCGGTCATTGTCAAATACTGCGCCGATCGCCGGTATTTCGCGGGGACGTGCACCGACGGCAACGATAATGTTCTTCGCCGTCACCATGCGGTGCTGTCCTTCAGCCGTGCTGACAGCGACCTGCCCCCGCCCGGCAAGGCGCGCAAAACCGTTGATGACATCGATCTTATTCTTCTTCATCAAGAAGGAAACGCCACTGGTCATTGTCTTGACCACCGTATCCTTCTGGCGCAACGTTGCTTCCCAGTCGAGCGACACGCCTTCGACGACCACGCCGAAGCGCTTCGCCTCGCGCAGTTCATCGAGCAGGTCAGCAGTATGAAGCAACGCCTTGGTTGGAATGCACCCGACATTGAGGCAGACACCGCCCATTGCCTGGCGCTCGACGACTGCGGTTTTCAAGCCGAGTTGTGCGGCGCGGATGGCAGCTACATAGCCGCCGGGTCCGCCACCGATGACTACCACATCGTAGAGGGTATCGGTCACGGAGGTTGCCTTTCTATTTCACCTGACATGCAGACCGAGTCGCGCTGATTGCTCACGGAGGGGTCCAGTACGCCGTCGCGCGTCTGCATATTGTGCAAACTGTTACAGGTATTGTACCACGAGTGGGGGACGGGGATTCTGTCACAGGATCATCGGGACTCAGGCAGAGAACCACGAGACGTGATCAGACGATCTCGAGGTTCTCTTCGAGTTCGATATGGAACCAGCAGGCATGGTGCTCATAGTCGGTGTGCGCCTGCTCGAAGGATTGGAGGTCACCGAAGCAGATGAGTGACGCAGGTCGCACCAGGAATGTTGGAGTATTGGGGACCAGCCAAGAGAATGACGAATACGACCGGTGACGAAAGTTATCGACGAACCCGCGTTTACAAAGAATCATCACCGTTCAACCACCACCCTGTTCGCCGCCTCTTCCATCAACGCCAGCTGGCGTGCCACCTCTTCCACGGCGATACGCTGCTTGCGGTACAGGTCGGACTCGCTCATCGCCAGACGATCGGCGGTTTCGCGAATGCGTCGCCCTTGCAAAAAGCGCATCTCGAGGATATTGTAGAGCAGCCACTCCTGTGCCGACGGGTCGAGTTGCGCGTCGGGACGCAGATTCTCGATCGCCTGGCGCAGCACCGCCTGCAATGCGCGCGTTGGGCTGCCCCCCTGTTCTTCAAGCACCCGGCGCACGGTCCGCAACCCCAGGAGCGGGCTTTCCGACAGTTTCGGTCCGCCCCAGTAGTGCGCCAGCGCTTCTTTGACCAGCTGCGGGAACTCGGGCAACGCCGCGACATCCGACTCGAGCGTCTGAAGCGATGCCGGTGTCGCCTGCTCGAGTTGCGTACTCAGATGCTGGAGTGATTGCATGTCCGGTCCCAACCCACGCAGCGTGTCGAACAACCGCTGCTGCATCTGCACCGTCTCGAGCGCCAGTTCCATCCGGTGCGCCAGCGCCCCGATGAGACGCCGCGCATCAGTGTTCAGCTCATCGTGCGGGTATGCGACCCCAAGACAGCCGAGCAATTCACCGTCGGGAGCGCGCAGCGGCAGCAGCCAGAACCCCTCGACGCGCAGGAAGGACTCGACTGGCGGCGTGTCGCCTGACGAACGTGGCGGCAGCCGCGACAACCGCCCCATCAGATCGACGAGCGGGTGGTCGTTGACAAACCGCCGCACCACCTGGCGCGACCCAACCAGCATTTTCACCGTGTAGCCGCCAGCATCATCCGGCGCGGCGACGAAGCCGGTCTCCGAACGAAGCGCTCCGCACACAACAACGAGCGTGTTCTCCAGCAAGCTGCGCAGGTCGGCCTGGGTAAAGGTGTTGCGCGGCAGGGTGCGCAGGTAATCGATCTCAGCGTGATCCTGCGCATACACCAGTGCGTCGAGGTATGGTTTCAGACGGTTGACGAACAACGGCATCATCACCGTCATGATGACCACGCCTGCGGTCAACAGCGCCTGCTCAGGCAATCCAAGCCAGCGCGCCAGCACCGGCGTCGCACGCAGGAACAACGCAATGCTGACGCCCACGAATGGACCATAGAGGACCCAACGAATGAAATCCTGCTTGATCAGGCGGTCGGGCAGCGGCAACCCCTGGAACGCAATACTGTAGACCATCACCGTGGTCATCAGCATCACGGCGACGTTCCCGATCGCCACCAGGAACAAGACGAGCGCAAATGGAATGAAGTACTCTGGGCCTGGAATGATGAGAAACGGGTAGACCGCAATCGCCGGACCGACGAACGTCAGGCTAAGGTACGTCATGCGCCGGCGCAGGGTTGGCGTCAGCGCCGCCTGGCGCACCCGCAGAGAGGCAGCCAGCCCGACAAGGCAAGCCAGCGCGAAGAAAGCTGTGAAAAGCCAGAAGAGCGGACCAGCATTGAACTGGGCGACTGGTTGAACCTGCACGCCATTGCGCAAGACCAGATCGGTGCCCCACGCCAGCGCCAAAAAGACGGCACATATCGCATATGCGACTGGAACGCTCCAGCGTCGCCGCAGGTGGTGCTGTCCGCTGAAGTCAAGCAGTGCATCCGCCAGATGGATATACCCTGCTGGCACCCCGACGATACCCAGCCACTGCGCGCGCAGGAGAAACTGCAACGTCTGCTCGCGTTGCGCCTGCTGGGTCAGCACATCGCCGCCAAACACAATCACGATACTGCCGAGCAACACTGCCAGCGCGCGCGCAGTCGGGGTGTAGCGATTCTGCAGGACGAGGTAGACCAGGAGCGAGAATGAAACGATCAGAACAGCCGACGCCAGAAGATCGTTGATTGCAAGCAGCAGATTCGTCAGAAATGACATGTCTGTCATACTGTTTGTACGTCTCGAACATTGTCCTATTGTGTAGTATTGTACACCATCGAAGTTACGCATCCACGGGAGCGCCTGCACGGGGCAGCGTCTCAGGACTGGCAGGATGCTACCAATTGGAATTGAACAAACCGCATGCGCACGCTCATCAGAGCGTGTTGCAATGTCATTACATCAATCTACAATCCAAAATGGTATTAATCCCCTAACTTGCGCAACTCCTCCTCGATGCGCAGACCTTCGATCTGCCCTGCAGCGGGAGGAGACGTAAGATTGTACGTAATAATCTGGCGTTGCAGGTTTGTGAGCATCTCGCGATATTCGGCGCGCAAACGAACGCGAAGAGCAGGCGGAAGACGTGACCAGCGACGGTTGGCGTCGCGGAGCCATTCGGAAATGCGCACGCGCTCGACATCGATGTCACGGCGCGCCTCGATCCAGAACGGTGCAAAACCCGCATTCTTCAGCAGACGAAATCCGGCGCGCATATCTTCGGGAGTGAGCGCATCATCGTCGTAGCGAAGCGGTTTGCCAGCGCCGGGAAGATTGTCGAATGCGCCATCTGCGCGTGCCTGCTCGATCAGACGGTCGATCAGCGTCTCGAAATCGTTCTGGTTCGCTGCACTGCGCTGTGACTGTCCAGCAGCGTGCGCTTGCTCGACCAGACGGTCGAACAGCGTCCCGCCAGGTGTGTAG
>JBEPYG010000301.1:0-5964 GCA_041641515.1 Roseiflexus sp. | reverse complement strand
GTAGCTCTCGATCGGACCGGGCTCCATAAAATAGGGAACGAAGACCGATCCGAAGCACGCCACGGTGAGGGGGATGCCCAGTTCTGCCGCGATCTGCGTCAGACCATCAGCGGCGATCTGCGCCAGCTCAAAACAGTGGGCATGAACAGCGCCGCTTTCCAGTTCCGCAATGGTTGCCAGCGCCGCCGTCACTCCGATACTGTGTCCGTTATAGGTTCCGGCAAACAGAACGCCCCCTCCTGGAGCAAAACGATCCATCAGATCCGCACGGCCTGCAAGTGCGGCGATCGGGAACCCATTCGCCATAGCTTTGGCAAACGTCGCCAGATCGGGCGTGACACCGACTATCGACTGGTACCCACCAAGGGCATGGCGAAAACCGGTAATCACCTCATCGAAGATCAGCACCACACCATACTGGCGCGTCATGTCGCGCAGCGCTCGAAGAAACTCGGGTCGCGGCAACACGCACCCGATGTTGTGCGGAATCACCTCCACCATGATCGCAGCGATCTCCTCACCCTGGCGTTGTAGCGTGTCGGCCACCGCCTCGGTATCGTTGAACGGCAACACGATCGTATGCCTGATGACGTCGGGAAGCATGCCGAGGGAGAGTGGATCGTAGTGGCCAATCTTCTCCGGCGGGCTGATGACATTCATAAGGACGGCATCGTGCCAGCCGTGATAGGTTCCCTGAAACTTGATGATCTTGTTCCGCCCAGTGACAGCGCGCGCCAGGCGGAGCGCGGCATACGTCGCTTCCGAACCGGAGTTCGTCAGGAGCACGCGCTCGGCGCACGGAATATGACGGTTGAGCCGGTCGGCAAGTTCGACCTCCAGATCGGTGACTCCCGCGCCAATGATGTCGATGCGACTCAGGACGTCGGTGACGGCAGCATTTACTCGCGGATGGTTATGCCCCAGAATGATGGGACCGAAAGCGGCGTGATAATCAAGATACCGACGCTCATCGGCATCGAGCAGATACGCGCCTTCAGCGCGCACAAACGCAATAGGCCAGGGAAGCCCACGATTCCCGGAGTTCACTCCGCCCGGGATGACCTGCCGCGCACGCTCGACCAGCGTCACGTTCGTTCGTGTGATTGTCATTCGTCCGGCTCCTTTGTCTGCTCATCGAGGGACAGAACATCGTCCCGGTCATCATCGCCGACGAGCGCTGCAAACCGCTCACGCACTGATTGCAGGTGGTAAATCGACAGACGCGCGGCGGCATCGGGGTCGCGCTGGACAATGGCGCGATAGATCGCCCGGTGTTCACGGTTGGAAGTGCGCATCATTTCGACATTGACTGCCTTGCGATACCCCATGAGAAAGAGATCGACGCGCTCTTCGTTGCGCTCGACGAACCGCGCCAGCACCAGATTACCGGCGGCGCGCCCGACACTGCTGTGGAAGAGGCGTCCGGCGCGCAAAAACCCGGCGATGTTGTTGCACTCCGCACACGCCTCGCCATCGCGGATAGCCGACTCGAGCGCGGCAATTTGCTCAGGGCTGGCATAATGCGCCGCACGGCGCGCCAGGAACGGCTCGACCGCTTCATTGGCGGTGAAAAGTTCGATCACCTGGTCGCGCGTAAGTTTGCATACAAACAGTCCACGCCGGTAGACCGGCGCGATCAGCCCTTCGTGCTCCAGAATAGCCAGCGCCTCGCGCACCGGCGTGCGACTGATCTGGAGCATATCCGCCAGGCGCTCTTCGACCAGCGGTTGCCCTGGCTCCAGTGAACCATCCAGGATCGCCTGCTTGATCGCGTGATATGCCGCTTCGCGGAACGTGGGCGTTTTCTCGAGGGTACGTTGATCGATGGGTGTGAGCATTATGTATGCAGTTTAGTAACAGTGCATCAAATCTTAGCATTATTCGTATACAATCATACCGCAATGGGGAAGAATGTCAAGACCATGGTCTTCTATTTAGAGTCTATCCGAAAACCTTGGCTGCGCGGAAGGTAATCCAGGCGCAGACGAAATGCAGTATCGCCACGTCGCTCTCAATGTTTTTCTCCCAGCGGATCACCATCTGTCGAAACCAGTTCAGCCAGGAGTGGGTGCGCTCGACCACCCAGCGCCGCGCCCGATCGCCGGGGATGCGCTTCTTGGCGCCGACTTCCACTCCACGGGCTTTGATGTGGACGTCATAGCTCTACACCGCGATCACCTCGCGCACGTTGGGGTCGTCGTCGCCTTTGTCCCGACACACATGGTGTGGCGTTTCTTCGGTTAGCTGCGGACATTCGATCATGATGGCCTGTACGGTGTTCTCAACATGTTCATGCCGTGCCGATTGGCGCCCGCTACCGTGACCGCCAGGGGGATGCCGTGACCGTACCGTCAGCGCCCTCCGTTTGGTCCTCGTTTTCCTACGGTCGGTCGGGTTAGGGTCAGTTCCTTCCCCCCCAACGGCGCCATGGTCAGTGCGTCGTCCATAGCTTGCCACTCCCTCTCGATCCTGATCCGCCGGTCGTCCTGCACCAAGCCCGCGTGCTACACCCGCGCAAACACCCCTATGACGCCAGCAGAATGGCAGCGCAATCGAGCGTTGCGCCTGCCCTGCGATCTGCCACGCCGGCTCTTGACTTTTTTAAATTTTCTTTTACAATGGGTACACTGTATACTTGTATACAAGCATACACTATCAAAGTCTGATCTGGGAGCTGCGCGGCGGCGCGTGTGGAGCACGGGCACGTGTTCACGACGGCGTTTTTGCATCGGCGGGGCAACGTCTCGTGGCGCTTGCAAAAGCCATACCGCCACCAAATTCCTAACCTCGGGGGCTTCCCCAAATCGCGAACAGGACGTGCATCGGAAGATCCTGACCGGTAACAAGGAGACTGCTATGGCGCTGCAAACCGCATCCACTCGTTCGCGCTTGATGATCACGGTTCTGATGTTCGTGTGCTCGCTGATACTCTTTGCATGCGGCGCTGCTCCCCAACCGAGCGCTCCAGCGCCGACGCAGGCGGGTGGCGCCGCGCCGCCGCCGACCACCATTCCGGCGGCGCCGGTCGAGACCAGGCCACAGTCTACAAGCCGATCGCGCCTGGTGTTCTTTGGCAATCTCGAACCAGCCAGTATCGACGTTATCACAATGTCCGGCAATGTGAACGAACGTCAGGTCGCTGCACAGATTTTCGAGACCCTGGTGTACATGGATCAGAGTCAGCAGATATACCCTGGGCTGGCACGCGAATGGCGCCGTTCGGACGATGCCACGACCTGGACATTCACACTGGTTTCGGGAGTAAAATGGCATGATGGCGAACCTTTCACGGCTCAATCAGTAGCGGACTACTTCGAGTATGTGCGCGATAACCCCGTCGGCAGCGGACCGGGCTCGCTCAAAGCTGTCATTGGCAGCGCCAGAGCGCTCGATGAAACCACGGTCGAACTCACGCTCACTGCACCGCGTCCCGACTTGCTGATCGAACTTGCCGATCCAGGGATGGGAATTGGGAATGCCGCCTACGTGAAACGGGTCGGCGCCGACGCCGGTTTCAACCCCATCGGCACAGGTCCGTTCAAATTCAAGGAGTGGGTGCGCGGCAGCCAGATCGTCCTGGAACGCAATCCGGAGTGGACGTGGGGGTCGCCTATGTTCAATATGGACGGACCGCCTTTGATCGAAGAAGTGGTCTTTCGTTTTTCTTCCGAAGCACAGACCCGCTTGGCGGCATTGGAAACTGGCGAAGTCGATTTCGTCGATCTCCTGCCATTCCAGGACGTCGTACGCGTCCGCACCGATCCGCGCTTCACCGTAACCGGCGTCCTGCTACCAGGCATGCCGCAAATGAACTACCTCAACACCAGTCTCTCGCCGACCGACGACCTGAATGTGCGCAGAGCGATCATTTACGCTACTGATAAGCAAGGCATTATCGAAAGCGTCTATTTCAACATGGTCGAACCGGCCTACGGGCCGCTGTCGCGTGTTTTCCCAGAGTACGAGCCAGGATTGGAGCAAATGTATGAGTACAATCCCGAGAAAGCCATACAGTTGCTCGAAGAATCTGGCTGGCGCCTCGGTCCCGATGGGGTGCGCGTCAAGGATGGTCAGCGGCTCGAGGTGACCATTGTTGAAAACAAGGGCTGGAACGATTGGGTCTATGTGCTGCAAGCTAATCTTCAGGCAATTGGCTTCGACGCGAAAGTGCTCACAACCCAGGGTCCATCGAACACCGAGGCGATTGCCAGCGGCAAGTATCACGTTCCGGCTATGGGAGATGTTTTCGCGTCTGCAAGCCAGATGACCCGTGACTGGCACTCAGAAGGGTATGGAACCTTTCCCTCTGGACATTTCCTGACAGGCGAGGAAGGCGCTAGATTGGACGCGATGCTTAAGGATGCAGAAACGGAGATCGATCCAGAGCAGCGCAAGGCAAAGTATCGTGAGATTCAGCGGTTCATCATGGAGAATGCGCTGATGGTTCCGATCTTCGAGCTCTACTTCTACGTCGCGCACGCGAACAATCTGAAAGGGTTCATTGTCGATGGCACCGGCTTTTACAAGTATTTTGCGCCAGCATACTTCGAGTAATGTGCTGCGAACGAACGAATGAGCACTTACCTGGTACAGCGTATACTGTTGACGATTCCGATCCTGCTCGGAATCGTCATCCTCACATTTTTTCTGGTGCACCTGATCCCCGGCGACGCGGTGTCCGCCATGCAGGGTCAGTTGAAGATGAGCGCCCAGCAGATGGAACAGATGCGCGAGGCGCTTGGATTGAATGACCCGCTTCATACTCAACTAGGACGATATCTCACGAGGCTGACGCAGGGCGATCTGGGTCGGTCGCTCTTCGGCGGGCAACCGGTTGCGGTGTTGATTGCCTCCAATATCGGTGCGACTATTCAGTTGACCGTTGCAGCTATGGTCGTTGCAGTCGTCATTGGTATGCCACTGGGCATTCTGGCGGCTGTCAAACGCGGCACCTTCTGGGATGTGACGGCAGTCGTTATTGCGATGCTTGGCGTTTCGATCCCTTCATTCTGGCTTGGTCTGATGATGATCCAGATCTTTGCCGTCTCGTTGGGGTGGCTGCCCATCATCGATCGCAGCCCACGCGGATTGATCATGCCGGCCGTTGCGCTGGGGCTGGCGGAAGCGGCGATTATTGTACGCCTGACCCGGGCGACCATGGTCGAGATCCTGAATGCTGACTATGTGCGCACTGCACGCGCCAAAGGATTACTCGATCGGGTGGTGTTGTGGCGCCATGCGCTGCGTAATGGTCTTCTTCCGCTCATCACGATGATCGGCATGCAGTTTGGAACCTTGCTGGGGGGCGCTGTGGTCATCGAAAATGTGTTTGCCAGGCAGGGTCTGGGCACCCTGGTCACACAGGCGGTCATCAACCGCGATTTTCCGGTTGTGCAGGGGTGTATTCTGGTGGCTGCGACTCTGTACGTACTGGTGAATCTGGTGGTCGACGTTCTCTACACTGTGGTCGATCCGCGGATCCGCTACTCGTGAGAGGCGCCCTATGAGCCAGGCCGTCCAACATCCCTTGCGCACCGGCGATACGCCCGCTTCCCTTTCGCTGCACGCGCGGCGATGGCAGCGCACCTTCTGGCGCCATCGATCACTGCTGGTCGGCTCAGCGCTCCTCGCTGCGATTCTTTTCGGCGTTGCGTTTCCTTCCCTGTTTACCAGTAACAGTCCGGTTGTGATGAATATCCGGGATCGACTACAGCCACCCAATTTGACGTATCCTTTTGGCACGGATCAGTATGGTCGCGACATGCTAGCGCGCGTCCTGTACGGTGGGCGCACCTCGCTGGTGATGGGCGTCACGCCCATCCTGATCGCTGCCGGCGTCGGCGCAGTGTTGGGGCTCGTCGCCGGTTACTATGGACGCTGGCTGGATGCGATCATGATGCGCATCATGGATGTCTGGGTCGCTTTGCCAATCATTCTGCTGGCACTGGCGATTGTCACTGCGAT
>JBEPYG010000300.1:0-6012 GCA_041641515.1 Roseiflexus sp. | reverse complement strand
CAGTGCTGGCTGCCGAAGAACGCCTGCGCGGCGATTTTGTCCAGGCGGTGCTGGTTGGCGCTACGGCAGACGACAAAACGCTGGTGCAGCGCGGACGCGAGCTGGGGTACGATTTGCGCCAGCCGCATGTTGCCCTGCTCTGCGGTATGGTGAACGGTGACGACCGCACGATCGCGCGCCTGTCCAGCGCGCTCAGCGCCGCGCTAAATGCGCTCGGTATCGCGGCGCCGATGATGCGCCGCATCGATGATGTGCTCTGTTACATTCCATCGGTGAGCCGTGGTCGGCGCGCGCACGAGATTGCCGACCATCTGCACGCGCGACTGGCCGACGATATTCCTGGCGTGCTGGTGGCGATTGGGCGTGAGGCGCCGACCCTCACCCACTGGTCGCGTTCGCTCCGTGAGGCGGAACAGGCGTTGCTCATCGGGCGGGAACTGCTGGGGAACGGTCGGGTGCTCGACTTCGGCGACCTGGGGGTGTACCGGCTCCTCCTGCTCTTGCGCGAGTCGCCGGAATTGTGGGAGTTCTACCGCAGCACCCTCGCCACCCTCGTCGATTACGACCGTGACCAGCATGGCGAATTGTTGAAGACGCTCGAATCTTTCTTCGAGCACAACGGCAATCTAGCGCGCACCGCGGAAGCGCTGCACATTCACCGCAACACGCTCCTCTACCGCCTGATGCGCATCAAAGAGATCAGCGGGCGCGATCCCGATGTCGCCGAGGATCGCCTGGCGCTGTGGCTGGCGCTCAAAGCGCATCGGGTACTCAAGACGATCAGTGAGCCGGTGACGTAGACGCCTGTATGCCACATCTGTCCCCCACGCGGCTGCGCCACACACCGCTCAATGAGAACAGTCCTGAGGATGCACACGAGACGCCCGCGCACCCGGCGGCTATGGTCGCCTTAATGCCAGGCGTCGTATTCCACAATCTAAAATGGTATTATTCCTCGGCGCGCTGGAGGTTGGCGAAACTCGCCAGCAGACGTTTGACCCCTTTGCCGACGAAGGCGACCGTCACTTCTTCATCCCCTTCGACCAGTTTCGAACTGACGACGATCCCTTCGCCGAAGTGCGCATGCCGCACTTTCTGACCGGCAAAGAAGGTGACTTCACGCGGTTCGCCGGTGGTTGAGCGGGGTGATGCCGGTGTTGCGGATGACGACGCGTGCGTGCGTTCCGGGTTGCGCAGCGCCGCTGCGCGGCTGGTGAACATCGACGCCTGATGTGTAGCATACCCGCGTTTCGGCGCGCGTTGCAACAGGTCGGGCGGAATGTCCTGCAGAAAGCGTGACGGTGTGGCGATCTCGGCGCGTCCATAGGTGGTGCGGCGGAAAGCGTAGAGCAGGTAGAGGCGTTCTCTGGCGCGGGTTGCGCCGACATAGAACAGCCGTCGCTCCTCATCGAGCGCGTCGCGATCATCGGTCGAGCGCGCGTGCGGCAACAGCCCTTCTTCGAGGCCCACCAGGAAGACGACGGGGAACTCCAGCCCTTTCGCCTGATGGAGCGTCATGCAGGTAACAGCGTTGCGCTCTTCCTGGAGAGTGTCGATATCCGAAATCAGCGCAATCTCTTCGAGGAAGGTCGCTAACTGGTTCTCGCGCGGCAGCGTGGCATAGTTTTCAGCGACGTTGCGCAGTTCCATCACGTTATTCCAGCGGTCATCACCTTCTTCGTCGCCATACTCGCGTCGTAGCGCCTCACGGAATCCCACCCGCTCGAACAGCCAGTCCATCAACGCGCCAAGGGGAAGATTGCGCCGTCGCTCGATAGATTCATCGATCAGCGCCAGAAAGCTGAGCAGCGCATTGCGCACCCGCGACGTCTGATTCCCGGCTTCGGCATCGGCAGCGAGCATTTGCAACACCACATAGAGCGGCATAGCAACCGCGCCCGCGCGCCGCTCCAGGTCTTCCTGAGTACGCTGCCCAATGCCGCGCGCAGGCCAGTTCAACACCCGGCTCAGGCTGATATCGTCGAACGGATTGAGCGCCAGGCGCAGATAGGCGAGCGCATCCTTGATCTCCTTGCGTTCGTAAAAGCGCGTGCCGCCGACAATAATGTAGCGCACCTGGCGCGCAATCAGCGCCTCTTCGATAGCGCGCGATTGCGCATTTGTACGATACATCACAGCGATATCACCGGGCTGATACGCGCCGCCGGCGATCAGGCGCGCAATTTCGCCTGCAACCAGGTACGCTTCTTCGTCCTGGTCGTACCCCTCGATGACCTGCACCATCGCACCTTTGCCATTGTGCGTCCAGAGGCGTTTTTCGCGACGGCGCTGCGCACTGCGGTTGATCACCGCCTGCGCGACGTCGAGGACCGCCTGCGTACTCCGGTAGTTCTGTTCTAGCAGAAAAACCTGTGCATCGGGATAATCGCGCTCGAACGAACGAATGTTGCGAATATCGGCGCCGCGAAACGCATAGATCGACTGATCTTCGTCGCCGACAACGAAAATATTGCGATGCCGCGCAGCCAGCTGCTTCAACAGCACATACTGCGCCCGGTTCGTGTCCTGGTATTCGTCTGCCAGAATGAACTGGTAGCGCACCTGGTAGCGTTCGAGCACCGCCGGATGCTGCTCGAAGAGGCGAACCGTTTCGACCAGCAGATCATCGAAGTCGAGCGCATTGGCATTGCGCAGCAGTTCTTGATAGCGCGCGAAACAGCGCGCCGTCACTTCTTCGAAATAGGAGCGGGCGTGGCGGCTATAGTCAGCAGGGTCGATCAATTCATTTTTGGCGCGCGAAATGGCAGCGAGGATGGCACGGGGCGCATGTTTTTTCTCGTCGAGGTTCAGATCGCGCAGCACGCGCTTCATCACCCGCAGTTGATCATCGGTATCGTAGATCGCAAAATCGCGTTCCCGACCGAGGTGGACGATATCACGCCGAAGAAAACGCGCACAGATGCTGTGGAAGGTGCCAACGGTCAGCGCTGCCGCTTCGCCGGAACCAAGCAGCGCATCGAGGCGATCGCGCATCTCGCGCGCAGCTTTGTTTGTGAATGTCACGGCAAGAATGGTGTGCGGATCGACGCCGTGGACGCCGATCAGATACGCCACGCGACAGGTCAGCACACGGGTCTTCCCGCTGCCGGGCCCGGCGAGCACCAGCACCGGACCCGGCGCCGCAGTCACCGCCTGTTGCTGCGCCGGGTTCAGTCCATCGAGAATGGTCAAGGTATCGAGCATCACATACTCGCATCACACCAGCGCACGCACGACTTCGATGCCATTCAGCGCCATATGATGGAGAAACAACACATGGTGCAGATCGCCGTCGTGCGCTTTGATGTGCAATTCACGCGCCACCGACACCGGTGTATCGAATGTATCGACCGCATTGGCAGGCACAATGACACGGCGCCGAATGCCAAGCGCATTGGCTTCCAGGCGCAGGTGCATCGCCCCCTGGTAGGTACAGAGATCGGTACAGTCACCAACCACAATGAAGCGGTCAACCTGCGGTCGTGCCGCGATCCAGTCTCCCAGACCGGTGCCGATCATCGAACTGATCGAATTCTTGGGAAAGACCGCAATCTCGTTGAAGAACGGCAACGACGTCAATTCCTCGACCGTTTGACTCTCCGCGCTCCCGGCGACACAGTGCGGCGGATATGCCTCGAACTCTGGCGTCTGCGGATCGTGCGCGTCCTGCGTCAACGCAAAATGGCGCACCCCCAGTGCATAGGCGCGCCCGAACAGATCGGCGACTGGACGCGCAATCCGACCGACGCGCTCGCTGGCCAGGGGGCCACTCTTACAAAACCCATTGATGACATCAATCGACAGCACTGCGACTCGTTCTGGCTCATTGGCCACAACGTCCGCCAGCGACACGTCGCGCAACGAGCCATACCATTCGTCGAGGTAGGTCAGAAACGGACGCGCATGGTCAGACAGATTGATACGGGCAGGCATTGCTTCCTCCTTTGGGCGATGCACTTGTTCCAGGCTGCGACGGGCATCACAGCCCAGGCCGGTCCGGCGCAATACAGTCAACCGCGTTCCTACGACTCACCGGCATCGATACGCGCTTCGCGCCAGCGGAAAACGAACTGCCCATCGCCACGGTCGCGACGGAAGCGGTAAAGCCGCGTTGGACGACCACGCCCCTCGCGCAGCAGTCCGGTCTCCTCCAGCACGCCAGCATCTCTCATTTTACGATAGAAATTGCCTTTGTCCAGTTTTTCCCCGAAAATCTGTTCGTAGATATGTTTCAGTTCCAGGATCGAGAATACCTCCGGCAGGAGTTCGAACGCCAGCGTCGTATACTCCAGTTTCGAGCGCAGGCGCGCCAGCGCCATCGCCAGGATGCGGTCGTGGTCGAACGCGAGCGGCGAGGGGACGGCGCGCACCGGAAACCAGCGCACGTCGAGGCTCTCCTCCGAGACGCGCAGGCGCTGCCGGTCGGCGCGCACCAGCGCAAAATAGACGACACTGATCACACGGGTGCGCGGGTCACGGTCCGGGTCGCCAAAGGTGTACAACTGCTCAATGTAGATGTCGCGCACGCCGGTCTCCTCTTCGAGTTCGCGTCGCGCTGCGTCTTCGAGCGACTCGTGCATCTGCACGAAGCCGCCGGGGATTGCCCAATACCCTTCGTAGGGCCAGCGCTTGCGGCGCACCAGCAGCACATGCAGTTCGCGGTCGATCAGGGTGAAGATGACCACATCGACAGTGACAGAAGGGCGTTCATAGCGCGCTGGATCATAGGTCTCGGCGGTTTCTTCTGCGTCGGTCATCACCGCACCTCAAGCACAGGGGGCGCGGTTGTGGCGATCTGCCACGCACCCGCTATTAGTGTCATTACAACAATAAATATACCGGCAGGAGGGCAATTTGTCAAGGCATGCGAGATGATTCCGGCAGGACGTGTATCCAGAAGCATTCAATAGATGCTCTATGTGGTAGAATCGGATGCAGGTGACGCTAGAACATCCACGTCCTTGAAAACATTGACCGTCTGGCGTCAGACGTACCCGCTTCGGTTCTCCAACAGATGAGGTCCATGTGCTGACACCAGGAACATTTCTGCAGGATCGCTACCTTATCGAGCGGCTCCTTGATCGCAGCTCCTCCGGCGATCTCTACCTGGCACTCGACCAGCGCACCAGGCAGCATGTCGATGTCAAAGTCATCACCCGCACCGGGCCGGATGTCGATGCCCTGTTCGCCCGCGAATCTGCGGCGCTTGCTTCATTGCGTCACCCGGCACTCCCCGCGATCGTCGATATATTTGCCGCGCCACTCGGGCGTTTCATTGTCTTCGACCATATTCCGGGATTGACACTGGAAGATATTCGCGCACGCGCTTCTCAAGGGCGGATCGACGCAGATGCCGCGATCCGCCTCATCCAGCCGGCGCTCGATGCGCTCGATCAGATGCACCGGCATCTGGCGCGCCTTGTGCATCGCGATGTACGCCCGGCAAATATTCGGGTCACGCCTGCCGGACAGGTCTACCTGACCAATCCCGCCATCGCCGGGCAGCCTGTCGCCCCTTTTGCTAGCGATGACTTGCGTGCCGATCTGTATGGCATCGGTGAAACGATCTACACGCTCCTGACCGGTATGACGCCTCCCCACCCCTCCCAACGGGCACAGAGCGATACGCTGCGTCCGGTGAACCAGATTCGCCCCGAACTCTCACCCGAACTGGCACAGGGTGTGCACCGGTTGTTGTCGCTCGACCCGACGCAACAGTACGCTTCCGCTGCTGACGCGAACCACGCGCTCGTTGCGGCCGCGCCCGATGTGGTCTGCCCGCGCTGCTCGAAATCAAACCGCGCCAGCGCCCGATTCTGTCGCTCGTGCGGCGCACCGCTGCCCGCTTCCGATCCGCGCAGCGCAATCCGCGCATTCATCGAGCGCCTCCCATCACAGCCGGCGGCGCCCGGCGATACTGTCACTCCAGCGCAGATCAAAGCTTTCGACTTCCACTCTAACCCTGCTGCAACCGTCACCTCACCCCCCACCGATTCCGTCCGTGTCCCGCCA
>JBEPYG010000299.1:0-6046 GCA_041641515.1 Roseiflexus sp. | reverse complement strand
ATTCGCGCAGCCAGTACCACTTCCCGCGCGGACTCTGGCTCTCCCAGCCGCGCCCGTAGAACTGGTCGCACTCGTCGATGCAATAGCCGCACTGCGAGCAAGCGTAGGCATACCACGCAACATCGGCAGGAATGTCGCGCACCGGACCGGTCGGTCGCTCACCAATTGTCACGGGGGTGGCATTGCCGAAGCGACGCACCAGCGGCTCGAAGCGTGACGCCAGATCAATGAACGCGCCAACCAAGCCGCCGTCTAAGACCTTCCCTGGGTTCATGATCCCCGCCGGATCGATACGCGCCTTGAACGCTTTCAGTTTTGCTACACGTTCTCTGCCAAGCGCCATCTCAGCCTTGCGCGCAAAATAGATGCCGGTGGCGTAAGGTCGCCCGCCATGTTTGATAGCGATATTCATCACGGTGAGCGCCAGCCCGAAGACCAGGTTGTACGAGAACGAGCGCTGATCGGCAGGGATGAACCCGAGAATGACAACCTCAGGATTGCCATCGATGCCGTGTCGGATGACCACGCCCTCTTTGACGAGCGGTTGTGCAACGATGCGGCTATATGCATCGAGTGTTTCCGCCAGGCGATTCAGCGGCACAATGACTTCCGCCGGAACGAGCGACGGACCCAAGCGCTTGATCGTCATCAACTTGAAGCGCCCTTCCCACTCGTGACGAGCGATCTCATCACTCAGAATTTCCGCCCCAAACGACGTCGCCAGCCCGGGAAGCGCAGTCTGAACGACAGGAGCATCAGCATCGCGGAAGGCAAGCGTCAGAATATACGCTTCTGGCAGAACAACGTGATGCTCGACCGGATGACCGTGATGCTCGCGCAGCGGCGCTTCGTTCTTCAACGCCGCCATTTTCGGATTGATGAAACTAACCGACCAGATCGGCAGGCGTCTGGTGATCAGCGCCTGCAGGAGCGACTGGAATGCGTGAACATCATGCACTGCAAGCGCCAGCGTCTGGATGCCGGTTCGCGGCATCACTCCGAGTGTCACCTGGCTGATCATGCCGGTGATTCCTTCCGCGTCGGCGACCAGATCGAGATCGGCATCGCGGAGTTCGCGCACTTCGCCCGATGGCAATACCAGACGCGCTGCGACCACATGCTCGCGAAAATAGCCGAACTCATAACTGCCAATACCGGCGCCGCCCTGCGCCAGCCACCCGCCCACTGTGGACGACGGATAACTGGTTGGATAGAGGCGCAGGGTCAAGCCCTCGCGTTTCAGCGTCCGGTCGAGTTGCTCCCAGGTGATACCCGGCTCGACGGTGACGGTCTGGGCTGCTGCATCGATGTGCAGCACCTTGCGCATCCGATAAAAATCGACGACCACTCCCTTTTTGACCGGCACAGCGCCGCCGTAGCCAGATGTTGCCTTGCCGCGCGGCGTCAGCGGAATTCCCTGGGCAGAAGCCCAGCGCACCAGTTCGATAAGTTCCGCTTCGTTCTGTGGCTGAACCACAGCATCGGGAAGGGTGTCGCCCAGCAGCGGAGCGACGAGACCGGGAATGGCAGCGATGTCGTGACCGTAGAGTTTGCGTTCGATGCGGTCGAACGAGACCCGCTCGCCAAACCGGTGGAGGAAGGAAAGATTGTGAGCGTTCATCGCCTGTCTCCCCCGCAACACTGCGGGATGTCAACGCGGACTACTATGCCTATTCTGGGCGATCAAGGACGGCAAGGTCACCGATCGCCCGCAACCGACCGATCATCGCAGCGCGTTCGCGCCCGATTTCCTCAAAAGTGTGAGCAACTTTCTTCAGCCAGACACCGAGTTGCGCGCGCATGCGCTCATCCAGGATGGTCACTTCATCGAGCGCCTGCTCGATCTCATCTCGATCAACGCTGCAGTCGTGCGCTAGGCGTTGGGTGTCGAGCGGCGCATCGTCCACACGGAACTGACCGGCGATCAGCATCGCCGTCGGATGGTCGTCTACCTCGATACGCGCATGGATGTACTTCAGCCCGGCGTGGCACGTCGCGATCCGAGGGATGCGGTCGCTTCGCGTTGCAAGCGCGCGCCACGAAGCGCGGCAGGCGGCTCTGCCGGCGTCGGTCGCCTGGAGCAAGGCGCAAAACCGGCATCCGTTACTCAACTGTGTTAGCGGTTCGCCATCGATCGTGGTGGTGATGACGCCGACTCTCGCCAGATCTGCGAATACATCCTGAATCGCCTGCACGCAGTGGAGCGGCAATGGAGCCGAGGTCGGCGGCTGTACTCTGTGGGGAGCATCGACGAGCGCGGCACGGCTTGTCGCTGAGGGTGAAGCGCCCCGGAGCAGCGCCTCGACTTCCCGACGGTGAAAACGCCACTGTTGCCCGACCTTCACCCCCGTCAAGCGTCCCTCTTTGAGCATGCGATAGACGGTGGTTCGATCCAGTTTCAGCAGGTCCTGTACTTCGCGGGTTGTCAGCAGATCGTTCATGTGCGCGACGTTGCAATACGTTGCAGCAGGATGCAATAGCAATCACACACAGCATACCAAAGGCAATGCAGCGGTCAAGGATCGACATGACGCGCTGCAGTAGAGAAACGATAACCGTCAGCTATTCCCACTCGATGGTGGCCGGGGGCTTGGAGGAGATGTCGTAGACCACGCGGTTAACGCCGGGGACCTCATTCACGATCCGGCTGCTGACGCGCGCCAGCAATTCGGCGGGGAGGCGCGCCCAGTCTGCGGTCATGTAATCCTCGGTCGTCACTGCGCGGAGCGCGACCACGTCGGCATAGGTGCGCCCATCGCCCATCACGCCGACGCTGCGCACCGGCAGCAGCACTGCAAACGCCTGTTGCGTTGCGCGGTATAATCCGGCAATGCGCAATTCGTGCATGAAAATGGCATCAGCGGCGCGCAGCGTCTCGAGACGTTCGCGTGTCACCGGTCCCAGCACGCGAACGGCCAGTCCCGGTCCGGGAAAGGGATGCCGCCAGACCCATTCTTCCGGCAGGCCCAATGCAAGACCGGCGGCGCGCACTTCATCTTTGAAGAGGTAGCGCAGCGGCTCGACAAGAGTCAACTGCATATCGGCGGGCAATCCGCCGACGTTGTGGTGAGTTTTGATGGTGACGCCCTTCTGACGATCCGGCGCTTTGCTCTCGATGACATCGGGGTAGAGCGTGCCCTGCGCCAGAAAGCGCGCGCCTTCGATGCGGCGCGCTTCGCGCTCGAAGATGCGCACGAACTTTTCGCCGATGATCTTGCGTTTCTGTTCGGGATCGGAAACGCCAGCAAGCGCAGCAAGAAATTCGTCCGCTGCATCGACGGCGATCAGGGGAATATGAAAATGCTCACGAAACGTGGCGACAACCTGTTCGGCTTCGCCCTGGCGCAGCAACCCGTTATCCACAAAAACGCATGTCAACCGGTCGCCAATGGCGCGATGGACGATCAATGCTGCAACCGCCGAGTCGACGCCGCCGGAAAGCGCGCAGATCACCCGTCCATCACCGACCTGCGCGCGCACCCGCTCGATTGCCTCGGCAACGAAGTTCTCCGGTTGCCAGTCGCCGTGGCAGCCGCAGATGCGAAACGCAAAGTTGCGCAGCAGGTCGCGCCCGAAGCGGGTATGGACGACTTCAGGATGGAACTGGATGCCGTACCAGCGGCGACGGTCGTCCCCTGCGGCGGCAAACGGCGCGCCTGGACTGTGCGCCATAGCGCGAAAACCGGCAGGAAGCGCGGCAATATGATCGCCGTGGCTCATCCAGACCTGCTGTCGCTCTGGAGTATCGGCAAACAACAGACCGTGATCCACAACGGTGATTTCCGCCGGACCGAACTCACGGCTCTGCATGCCCTCAACGCGCCCGCCAAGCGCGTGCGCCTGCAGCTGCATTCCGTAGCAGATGCCCAGCACGGGCAGATCGCTTTCGCGCAGCCAGGACGGCAGCTGCGGCGCACCCGGCTCATAGACGCTTGCCGGACCGCCGGAGAGCACGATGCCGCGCGGGTGCAACGCCAGCACGTCAGCTTCTGGCGCGTCATGCGGCAGCAACTCGCTGTAGACCCCAAGTTCGCGCAGGCGGCGGACGATCAGTTGCGCGGTCTGGGAACCAAAATCAAGAACTGGTATCGATTCGTGCATACGATTCAGGGTGAGGCAACGACCTTTGTATAAGGTGATTATACCACCACAAGGAGTACGGCGATGGATCTCTACTTGCTCCGCCACGCAATTGCGGAAGAGCACTCGCATGATGGCAGCGACTCGGCGCGCGCGCTCACACCCGAAGGCGCCGAAAAGATGCGCATTGGAGCACGCGGACTCCGGCGACTCGGTGTGACGCTCGACCGGCTGCTGAGCAGTCCGCTGACCCGCGCCCGTGAGACTGCCGATATTGTCGGCGCTGCGCTGGACGTCGCGCCCGAAACGGTCGGCGCGCTTGCACCCGGATGCAATGCTGCGACCCTGCTCGATCTGCTGGCAGATATGCCGCGCGCGAAGAGTGTCATGATCGTTGGACACGAGCCGGACCTCAGCGCCATCGTCGCCGATTTGACCGGGGGTAGCCGGGTGGTGATGAAAAAAGGCGGGCTGGCGCTCATCGATCTGTCGTCACTCGATCACGGCGCCGGAGCGCTCGCCTGGGTGCTGCCGCCGCGAGTGTTACGAGCGCTTGGCAAGTAACGCACGGCGACACACCGGCGAGCAGCGTCGTCAGATCATGGCAGCCAGGCAAGCGGTGAGGCAAAATCAACGTTGCTGACGAGGCGCAGTGCGGGTGTGGCGCCTGGCTGCCATACCCATATCTCACCAGGAGACTCGGCGCCGGTCGGGTCGAACGGCTCGTTCTGCGACACATCGGGACGCCAGCCGGATGGGAGAAGCACTGCCAGGCGCGTTCCATCCGGCGACCAGGCAGCGCCGGCGGCGCGTGGCAGGCGCGTCGCCGAACTGCCGAGCATCGTCACCGGTCCCTGCGGCAGATCGACACTCCGTGAGCCATCGAGGGTCACCACCTGCACCGACCAGGAGTCATAACCGCCAAACCCGCGCGCATCGCTGTAATTATGCTCGATCAGCGCAACCCGCGCGCCATCAGGCGCAAAGCGGGAGGGCAGCAACCATCCGGCGCCTTCTGCGAATGGACGACCCCTGCCTTCGAACGAACCCCCAATTTCGCTCAGATTGATGTCAACCTCGACCTGCATACCGATGTAGCGGTGATACGCAATCGACGCGCCATCAGGCGACCATGCAGGCGCGTAGACCAGCATGCCTGTATGGGGGGCCGGGGCGTCAGCGCCATCGGCGCGCGCAAAGTTCCAGGCGTTCTCGCCGCGCCGATTGATCAGGCGAATGGCATTCCCGGCAACCGGCGCACCACCTGCGAGCGACAGGTCGCGCAGGGTGGGGGGCGCACTGTACGCTATCCGGCGACCGTCGGGTGAAAGCGCAGGGTCGCACCCATTTGCCAGCGCCTGACGTTGCCCGCTCGCAACGTCGAGAACGATAATCTGACTGGCGCCGCACCATAATGCCCATTCGGGCCACGTCTGCGGCAGCGGATCGCTTGCATCGGCAGCGGCGAAGATCAGTGCAGCGCCATCGGGGGACCAGGAAAGTGACGCTTCGATGATACGGTCATTGGTGATCCGTTGCAGGTCGCTCCCATCGCGCCGCACCGTCCATATATCGAATTGTCGTTCCACCTCGCGCACAACAGCAATGACATCTCCATTGGCGAATGGTACAAATTCCTGCACCCGGTCCACGATAAGACGTTCACCCCTGGCATCGAAACTCCAGAGGGCGCCATCACGCAAGAAGAGCAGCGTGCCATCGAATGCGGCTGGTGGCGCCGGTATTGGCGATGCAGGCACTGCTGTCGGCGGGGACTGCGTTGGAACCGATGGTGACGGTGACGGTGCAGGTGTCGGTTCAGGAAGGCCTGTCGCAGGCAGTGCAGGTGTCGGTTCGGGCAGGACCGTTGTAGGCGGCGCCTCGGACGTCGGCAGCGGGATTGGTGTTGGCGATGGCAGAGCTACCGGCGACTCGGATACAACCACAGTCGGCGATGCAACAACCG
>JBEPYG010000298.1:0-6061 GCA_041641515.1 Roseiflexus sp. | reverse complement strand
TTCGGCTGAGAGATTACGCCGAAGCCTGCGTCGCGAGCGTCCTTTGCAAAGCGCGCCGAGGCGTTTGCGCCCACAACGTGCGCGTGCCGACCACTGTGTGACGCGCACGATACCCGGAGGAATAGCAATAGCTGATAACCGATCGAAGGGTGGTGAAACCGGCGCCCTTCAGTCCTGGGACGATCCCCGCAATCGGTAGACATCGGCATACGGCTCATCAATAACCAGTTCAACCGGTATGCCGGTGACGCTTTCCGGCTGGCCCACGAAGTACACCGGACGATCGGGGTAGCGACGACGCGCCCGTTCGAGCCAAGGGTCGTCGCCGGGCTCGACGACGTCCACCCAGACATCGGGGCGCACGCCTTCCACGAAGCGCAGGTAGAGCAGCGTCGTTCCCTGCTCCCAGTGTGTTATCACCGCCGCATCCGGCGGAAGAACTGCAAATGTTGCTGTGGCAAACTCGCGGTAGAGCCAGAGATGCTGTTTTGCCGACACCCGATAGCGCGTCGCGCCCCAACCGAGTGTCAGCGCCGCCAGCAGCGCCAGCGTTGCCACGGTGTGCCAGCGTATTCTCCACAATTGCGCCCAGCGAGTGACTGCATCCACCCCTGCCGCAATCCATAGCGCCCACGGCAACAGCATCGGCAGGGTAAACACCGGAGCGTCGCCAACCGCCGGACCTAGCATCAGCAGATATGCCAGCGTCGCGACGAACACCCATGCTGCTGCACGCCAGAGCCACACCGACCGTCGCAGGAGTGCAACGCTCCCCACCAATCCCAGGAGCACACCGATCGGTCCAAACTCGAACCACAGCCGTCTACCGACCATCTGCAGCGTAGCGAATGCCGATCCGGCATCAGGCGCCTGAAAGATACCCCGCCGCACTTCGCCGCCGGTCATCAGATCGACAACCTCCCACCACGACTGTGGCGCTCCCCAGAAATAGTGGCGCGGCAGCCCATAGTCCACGCCATCGAACGGACCGAAGCGGGCAAACTGTACCAGCGGATAGAGCCACGGCGTCATGCCGGCAAGAAAGGCGAGGCTGAGCCATCCTGCGGAGGTCGCCAGTTCGCGTACTGGCATCTGTTGCCTCTCGCGCCACAATACGGCAACAATTCCGGCGGCAAAGAGCGGGAGCGCAGTCACGGCAAACAATCCGTGATGGGTCAGACCAAGACCGGCGATCAGCGCCGCCGGCGCCAGCCGGGACAGAGCCGGCGGCGACGTGCGATCCTGTACCTGCAGCAACGCCAGCTCCAGTGCCACAATCAAAAGTGCCAGCAGCGCATAGATTTCCGCAATTGTGGCAGCATTCCACAGCCCTGGCGCAAGACCGAGTGCCAGGGCGCCGGTGAGCGCCACCCACGGATGCCCGACGATGCGCTGTGCCAGCAGCGCAAAAAGCGCGACTGTCAGCGCCGCGCACACCGACGAAACCGCCGTCACGCGCCATGCCAGCGTACCGAATGGCAGTGCTTGGGTTGCCAGATGACCGAGGAGCGTCGCCAGCGGATAGGTGGTGGGATGTGGTACGCCGGTGAGAACCGATGCCAGTTGAAACTCGGCCGAGTCGCCGGAGAGCACATCGGGCGCAGCTGTCCAGCCATACAGCACAAGAAACGCGAGGAATAGCAGGAACGATGGCGACCGAACGACAACGCCTGCTAGCTGATGGATCGAACGAGACGCCGTCATTGGGCACTGGCGTTTGCGGCGGCGCAGGCGTAGAGCGTTTCGATCAGATGCTGGCCGTGACGCACCAGATCGGGGAGCGGGATGCACTCGTTGGCGCCGAAGATCGCGCTGAATGAACGTGCGACGCCGATGGAGGCGACTGGAATGCCAAATGCTTCGGTGAAGTAGAACAGCGGCAGACTGAACGGACCACGCGGCAGGATGGTCAGCGGCGCTCCATGGATATACCTGCCGACATCGCTCACCAGGCGCACGAAGGGGTCATCGATGGACGACTGGGCGGGCGGATACCCGCCCGGCAGGCGTTCGAGCAGGACATCGTTCAGCCCTTTTGCGGCGAGATGCGCCTGAAGCGCATCAACGACCATTTGAGGACGCTGCCGGGGCACCAACTGAAAGTCCAATCGTGCAGCAGCGCTGCGCGGGATCGCCGGCGGATCGCCAACGGGCTCAGTTTGCAGCAGATTGACATTGCACGTCGGCAGGGTCACTTCCGAGCGCACCAGTGGCGCACCGGTCAACCCCAAAAGAAACTGATCGATGTTCCAGGCGTTACGCCGTCCTGTCTCATCGGCGAGCACCGTCCGCAGGATACGGTTCTCTGCGGTTGTGGGACCTTCGATAGCATCGTAAAATCCGCCGATCAGCACATCTTCCTGGTCGGTCTTAATCTGGTTGAGCGCCCAGATCAGGCGCCAGAGCGGATTGGGCACACTAGCTGCCATGCCGGCGGGCAGCGCTTCCCGTGCCTGCTGCACACGCAACATCACCTGTACCAGGCCTTTCGTGCCGCTGTAGCAGAACGGTTGCCCGCCGGCATCACGGTCCCCCCCGCTTGCCAGGCAGGCATCAGCTTTGAAGAGCGCGCGTCGATCGGCGATCAATGACCCAATGTACGGACTTCCCAGCAGATAGTCGCCTTCGGCAACCACCACGACGCCGCACGGCAATTCGCCTTCTGATTCGATCAGTGCAGCAATCGCGTTCAGATGCGCTGCCAGTGGTCCCTTCCCATCCGCCACACCACGTCCATACACAACGCCGTCACGCTCAGCCAGTTGGAATGGATCGTGCTGCCAGGCGCGCCAGGGACCAGGCGATGGCGCATCATAGTGATGATAGAGCAGCACGGTGTAGGGTTGACGCCCGCCACGCCAGCCAACGACAATCGGGGCCCCGGGGGTCGCGCGCATCTCGACGGTCAGACCGTGACGACGCATCATTGTTGCAATACGGGTTGCCACGACGCGCAGTTCATCCGCCTGACCAGGGCCGCCTGCCAGACTGATGAGTTGATCGAGGTCACAGATAAGTTGATCGGTCGAGATAACGGCTGGCTCAGTCACACACATGCTCCGCCGATGACGAGATTGTCATCGATTATAGCACGTTGCACAACGATTGATAAATATTGGACAAATTGCCGCAACCCTGCTACACTCCTCGCACATATGATCCGACAACGACTCGAACGTTCGCTACAACTGGTTCTGACTTTGGCGCTTGCGTGCATGGTGCTGGCCGGATGCACGATCGAAGGCGGCGTACCGACGCCAACGGAGGCTCCGACAACACCCGCGAGCGCTCCGATCCCCACCAGTGCGATTATTGCCGGGCGCATCGCGGAACGCAGCGACACCTGGATGATCGGGACGCTCGATCTTCCTTCCGACCTTTACCCCTATCCGCAAACCGCTGCGACCCGCCGCGCAACGGCGCCGATCGGCGAGTTGCTCTTCCCTTCGCCAATTCTGACCTACAACTACGGCTATACTGTCACCGGCGTCCTCGAACGCATCCCAACAATCGAAAATGGCGACGTGGAACTGCGCAAAGTCGATGTCTATCTCGATGCCACCGGCGCCATTACGACCACAGTCACCGATGTTGTCACCCAGGTCGATCAGCTGGTCATCACCTTCCGCTGGAATCCGCAGTTGCGCTGGTCGGATGGAACGCCGGTCACAGCGGATGACTCGGTCTTCGCATACGAACTTGCGAAAGCCGCGCCGCCTGGCGATGCAGCCGCCGAGTTGCTGGCAAAAACTGCTGCGTATGAGAAGATCGACGAGCACACGACGCGCGCCGTGCTCCGACCCGACTATGTGGGCGCCGCCTATTTTATGAGTTACTGGACGCCGCTGCCGCGTCATCTGTTGCAGGGCATTGACCCGGCGCGCGTGCGTCAGAGCGAGTTTGCGCGCCAGCCCGTCGGGTACGGTCCGTATATGCTTGTCGAACGAACCGCGACCGAACTGCGCTTTGAGCGCAACCCACACTATTTCGGTCCTGCGCCGGCAGCGTCACGACTGGTGTTTCGCGTGTTTGCCGACCTCGAGATGGTGCGCGCAAATCTGCTCAACGGCAACCTTGATCTTGGGATAACCGAGCGCATCTCTTCGGACATGCTGGATCGCTTCGATCGAGATGCCGCCGAAGGAACGCTACAGGTCATCCCCACTCCTAGCCCTGCCTGGGAACACATTCTGTTTAATCTGGATGTCCCGCTCCTGCAGGATATTCGCATTCGACGCGCACTGGCGTATGGCACGAACCGGCAGGCGATGGCTGAGGCTCTTTTCAAAGGGAATGTACCGGTGCTCGATAGCTGGATCTTGCCAAGGCAACCTTTTGCTGCCCCGTCTGATCAGGTGACGCGCTACCCGTATGATCCGGAGCAGGCGCGCCAGTTGCTCGAAGATGCCGGGTATACCGATCCCGACGGGAACGGCATTCGCGCATCACCGGATGGCGTCACTCTGACCCTGCAGCTCCTGACGACCCAGGGCAGCGAGGTTCGACGCGAGATTGCCCGACGGTTCCAGGAAGATATGAAAGCTATCGGCGTGGAGATCGACATCATCGAAGCGCCGCCAGACGAAGTGTTCGATCCGGAAGGTCCGCTCTATCTCCGGCAGTTCGATCTGGCGCTTTTCGGCTGGATCGCCGGACCGGAGCCGAGCGGTTTACAGCTCTGGAGTTGTGCAGCTGTTCCCAACGAAAGTAATCGCTACCGCGGCGAGAACTTTGCCGGCTGGTGCTTCCGCGACGCCGATCGCGCGGTGCGAACCGCCGATACGACCCTCGACCCTGCCGAGCGCGCCGAGGCGTACCTGCGCCAGCAGCAACTCTGGACCCAGGAACTGCCGGCGATCCCCCTGTTTCAGCGTCTCAGCGTTGTTGTCGCTGCGCCCGACGTTCGCGGGATTGCGCCTGATGCGCTGGCGCCGGTGACGTGGAATGTGTCTGCGTGGCAACGGAAACGGTAGAACGTGGAACGTGGACAGTCCGCCGCGCCGTGGGGGAGATGTCTGCGACGGATGTTCCACTGCTGTGAGTTGCACATGTTTTGCTCAATATTTCATCCCTTCAGATAAGCGTCACGTCAAGCGCACCACAAACCCGTCAGATGCAGGGGAGTGCTCATCTCATTGATGAGGCATGGTTTCGACGTGAGATATTACTGTCTTTTTTGATGCCGCCTATCAATCTCGGGTTCCAACTCTCGTACCGCAAGCACAGCTTGTTGAATAGTGGGCTGGAAGTAGATCAATCCGGGACACGCATTGTTGTCCCAGGTCTAGCTAGCGCTTTGATCGCCTTGCTGACGGCGCCTGTTGCGATGATCGTGGATGCCGCGGGGATCATCACTCCTCCTCGAACCCGGCCTGGTGAACTTGAGCGCGCGGCTGTTCTCGGTCACAGCGCGCACGACGTGATCCGGCGCGCCGTCGGGGATCTCAGCCTCGATTTCGAGCGTGACGCGCACCCGCGCGCCGACCAGCTCGCTCAGGTGGGCGATCACTTCTTCGGCAATCCTGCCGGCGTCGCGCCCGGTGCGTTCGGCGCTCAGCACGACGCTGCCGTGGAAGCGGCGCGGTTTGCGTGGACGCGGTGAAATCGGTGACGCGGGTGATTGGCAGCTTGGCTAGTATGCAACACGAGAACTGCTAGATATACGCCGCTGACCTTCATTCCGGCAGGTAATCGATCGAGAGAAGCGTGCTACGCATCATCGTTTTCACGATTGCGTCTACTTCCTGATCGGTCAGTGTTTTCCTGAACAGTGAGTGGATGTAATTGCGTAGAGTCTCAACCTTGGCGGGACGGCTCTTTTTGTACTTTGTGAGATGACCGGCAACCAAGCGAACCCGTTCGTCGAGACCTAGAGATGTCAGTATGCTGTTCTTGCTTGCTGCTGTCACCGGCTCACCGAGGTAAGGCGAATTGTCGCCGGTTGTGGGTATTGCGGGTGTTGTTGGGGTTGTGGCAGGCGCTTGGGCAGGAGTCGAAACGCACTCCTGATCGCCGGTTGTCGCTACCGTGTGAGGGGTTGGGGCATGGACGCCGTTGGTTG
>JBEPYG010000297.1:0-6114 GCA_041641515.1 Roseiflexus sp. | reverse complement strand
AGAACTGATCAACGTCCACAAGGTCGTCGTGATCGGCGGACTCAACGACTCGACATTCGCCCTGGCTGCCGGTCCGATTGCCCAGCAGGCCGGTATTCCTTTCGTGACAGCAGGCGCTACCTTGCCGACGCTCCCTGAACAGATTGGCGACTTCTTCTTTATGGCGCCCTTTGGGGATGATGCGCAGGCGTTTGCGATCGCCGATTACGCGATCGACGACCTGCAGGCGCAGACAGCATACTTGCTGGTCGATCAGGCATACGATTTCACGACTGCGCTGGCATCGTTCTTCAAACAGCGGTTCACTGAAAAGGGCGGTCGGATTGTGCTCGAAGACATCTACCGCTCTGGCGACACCGATTTCTCAGCTCAGATCGCCAAGGTGAAGGCGCTCAACCCGCCGCCCGATGTGTTGTTCATCTCGGCCATCCCCAATGAGGCTGGCATCACAACGAAGCAGTTCCGTGAAGCAGGACTGACCATGCCGATCATCTCAGGCGATGGATTCGATACGCCGCTGATTGCTGAGGTAGCCGGCGACCTGGCCGACGATGTGTTTTTCGCGACCCACGTTGCGCTGGATAATGCCGATCCGAAGGTGCAGAACTTTGTGCGCGCCTATACGCAAGAGTATGGCAAAGCGCCGGAAAACGCCTTCGCCGTCCTCGGGTATGATACCCTCAACCTGATAGCTGACGCAATCAAGCGCGCAGGGTCGGACGATCCCAAAGCCATCCGCGATGCGCTCGCGGCGACCCAGAGCTTCCAGGCTGTGAGCGGAACGATCACGTATGCTCCCGGGCAACGGAAACCCGATAAATCGGTGACGATCATTAAGGTGCAGGACGGTGTCTACACATTTGTGAAGGAAGTGAAACCATAGCCGATCGTCTCGTGGTTGTTTTCGCCAATGACGCCTTGCATGGCGAGCGTGGGAGATGTTGGTCTCCCACGCTCGCTGCCAGACAGGGATTTCAGTAGGGTATTTCGCTGTATCTGTATCCTCCCGATCAATGCCATGACTTCTGTGCAAACCATTCGGACGCTCATTCAGACCCATCAGGTGCGCTTTGTGCGATTCATCTGGTGCGATAACGCGAATGTGATCCGCGCCAAGGCGGTACGGACGACCATGCTCGAGCCCTATCTGGAAGGCAACGGGGTAGGAATCGCTGCTGCCCAGCAGGCCCTGCCGGTGCTGTATGATGCACTGGCGCCAGGCGCCGGGCTCACTCCCGATGGCGAAGTCCATATGCGCGCTGACTGGACGACCTTCGCGGCACTGCCCTACGCACCTGGACACGCCCGTGTGCTGACCGACATCTACGATGGTGATCACCCCTGGCATCATTGCCCGCGCACATTCCTGCGCCGCATGATCGCTGCTGCTGCAGCGCGTGATCTGAGCGTCTACGCGGCTTTTGAAAATGAGTTCTCATTCCTGCGCCCATCCGACACCGGACCGGCGCCGTTCGACCAAACTGTGTTCTGCCAAACGTCGGCGCTCGACAGAGCTGCGGAGGTGATCAATGCGATCACGGAAGACCTTGAGGCTCAGGGACTTGTGGTGGAAATGACCTACGCCGAGTCGGGTCCCGGACAGTTCGAGCTGCCGGTTCGCTATGCCGATGCCCTTCGCGCTGCCGACCAGCAGATTGTTTTCCGCGAGACAGTCAGGGCGCGTGCAGCGCACTATGGACTGATCGCCTCGTTTGTGCCCAAAATCTATCCCGACAAAGCCGGGAATGGCGCGCATCTGCACTTCAGCCTGGCTCGTCAGGGAACGAGCATCGTGACAGAGCCCGGGCAACCACACACGCTTTCAGTCGAGATGCGCGCGTTTATGGCCGGTATTCTGGCGCATCTGCCGGCGCTGATGGCGCTGACCACTCCCAGCACCAACAGTTTCAAGCGCATCCGTCCGCGCTTCTGGAGCGGCGCCTTTACCTGCTGGGGAACAGGCAATCGTGAGGCGGCGTTGCGGGTGCCGATGCCCGATAGTGCACAACCTTTGACGAATGTTGAACTGAAAATCTCCGATGCAACCGCCAATCCTTACCTGGCATTGGGCGCCATGATTGCAGCGGGGCTCGATGGCATCGACCGACAACTGCCGCTCGGTGATCCGGTACGGGGTGACCCGGCTGATCTGCCCGAGGACGAGCGCCTAGCACGCGGCATCCTGCCTCTGCCCACATCGCTTGGTGAAGCTATCGCTGCACTGGAACGCGATGATGTGCTCCTCGAAGCGCTGGGAATCGATCTCGCCCGATCCTATCTGGCGGTGCGCCGGGCTGAGTGGCAGGCAATGAAAGATATGTCTCATGCTGAAGAAGTACAGCTCCTGCTGGAACGGTATTAATGTGTATGCTGCAACTCGACCATATTCTGATCGTTGACCATCACGCCCACAATCTGTTGCGCCCTGAAGCGATGCAAGGCTTCTCGCTTGCGGCAGCGTTTACCGAGGGATATGATGCCGCGATTGTTGCCCGGCATGTGCAGCAGACGCTGTTTTTCAAGCGAAGCATGCGCCAGCTTGCCGAGGTTCTGGATTGTGATCCATCAATCGAAGGACTGCTAGCATCGCGGGATCGCCTTGGCTACGAAACGTTTGCCCAACGTCTGTTCGATGCCGGCAGGTTTGCAGCGCTCATTCTCGATGACGGATTCATGCCTGAACAGATCATGCCCACTCCGTGGCATCAGCGCTTCGCACCAACCTTTCGCCTGATCCGTATCGAACATCTAGCTGCACAGTTGCTCACACAAACATCTGCCTGGTCGCAATTCGTCGATGCCTTCCGCGCCGAGCTAGAGCAGCGCGATCCTCTGGTGGTCGGTTTCAAGAGCATTGTGGCATACCGCACCGGTCTGCGTCTCGCGCCTGCCGATTCGCACGCTGCCAGCCAGGAGTTCGTCAGGTTGCGCAACGATGTGGCTCGCGGCGCACCGGCGCGCATTGCAACGAAACCGTTGAATGACTGGCTGGTATGGACAATGATGGAGATTGCCGCTCGTGACTCAGTACCCGTGCAATTCCACACCGGCTTTGGCGACCCCGATCTCGATCTGCGTGACGCCAATCCGCTCCATCTGCGCCCGCTCTTCGAGCGCGCCGATCTGCGCACCGCACCCGTGGTGTTGCTCCATGCGGGTTATCCCTTCACACGCGAACTCGGCTACCTTGCAGCTGTCTATCCCAACGTCTATCTCGATCTCGGTCTTGCCATTCCTTACCTGAGTCGCGCGGGCATGGAAGCGGTTGTGAGCGCCGCCCTGGAACTTGCACCGATCAGCAAGGTTCTGTTCTCCACCGATGCCCACCTGATTCCGGAGACTTTCTACGTCGGCGCGCGCTGCGGTCGTGAGACGCTGGCTGCCGCGCTGAGCCGCTGTGTCACCGATGGTGATCTGACCGTCGCCGAGGCGGAACAGGCGGCTGTCGCCATCCTTCGCCAGAATGCGCTTGACCTGTACCGATTGCCTAATCCTGCGTAGCAGATTGATGAGCACGAAAGTTTCTCCATGATTACCTGTATCGATCATATGGTCATTCTCGTCCGCGATCTATCGGCGGCGATCGACGACTACACAGCGCTGGGATTCACCGTAACACCCGGTGGCGTCCATGCCGACGGCGCAACCCACAACGCACTCGTGGCGTTCGCCGACGGGAGTTACCTTGAGTTGATCGCCTTTCGCCGCGAGGCGCCGGATCACATCTGGTGGCGCCATACCGCCGACGGCGAAGGATTGATCGATTTCGCTCTGCTCCCCGATGCCATTAATGAGGACGTCGCAGCTGCGCGCGCGCGCGGGCTGGAGATTGCCGGTCCCTTCTCTGGCGGTCGGGAACGACCCGATGGGGTGCGCATCGCGTGGCAGACGGCCCGCCCTGCCACACCAGACCTGCCGTTCCTTTGCGGGGACATAACCGCACGCGATCTGCGAGTGCCGACCGGTGCAGCACGGCAGCACCCCAATGGCGTCACCGGCATCGCGCGGGTGCTAGTCGCAACCCGTGATCCGGCAGAGAGCGCCGCGCGCTACCGTGCACTGCTGGGCATCACGGGCGTGACCGACGCAGAAGGCATCGCCTTTCCACTGAAATCATCGGCAATCGTGCTGACCACCCTGACCGATCAGCGTCGTGAAGGTCCCTGCGCACTGGTACTGCGCGGCGGCGCACCTGGCGACCTCGATCCGGCGCGAACCCACGGCACGCCGATCCGCATCGGCGGATCAGCGCCACAGTAGCGGAGTGTTCAGCCTCTGTTCTCACATTCGCACGACCGTCATCGTGCTGGTTTGCTATACTGCGGATGCGGCTGCAATGACGCATCCGCAGTGTAATGCTTCGAAGGAGCAGCTATGCTTTCCGATCTGGACATCGCTCAGGCGGCGCGTCTTCGCCCGATCCGCGCCGTCGCCGCCAACCTCGGGCTGACCGACGACGACATCGAACTGTATGGTCGCCACGTCGCCAAGATTGACCTGGCTATTCTGCAACGACTGACCGACCAGCCATGTGGTCGGTATATTGCCGTGACCGCGATCACGCCGACGCCTCTAGGCGAAGGCAAAACCACCACCACCATCGGTCTGGGGCAGGCGCTGGCGCGCCTGGGGAAACGTTCCGTCGTCACCATCCGCCAGCCCTCGATGGGACCGACCTTCGGCATCAAAGGAGGCGCGGCAGGCGGCGGGTACAGCCAGGTGCTGCCAATGGAACAGTTCAACCTACATCTGACCGGCGACATCCACGCAATTGGAGCGGCGCACAATCTGCTCGCCGCCATGATCGACAATCACATCCATCACGGCAATCAGCGCGGCATCGACCCGTATGCGATCTCCTGGCCCCGTGTGGTGGACATCAGCGATCGCGCGCTGCGCAATATCGTTGTCGGGTTGGGCAAGAAAGAAGATGGACCGGTGCGCCAGGCGCAGTTCGACATCACCGTCGCGTCGGAAGTGATGGCGATCCTGGCGCTCACGACCGGCCTGCACGACCTGCGGCAGCGGTTGGGGCGGATTGTTGTGGCGTCTACGCGCGATGGCACGCCGGTAACTGCCGACGATCTGCACGCTGCCGGCGCCATGACCGTCTTGCTAAAAGAAGCTATCAAGCCGAACCTGCTGCAGACGCTCGAAGGCTCGCCGGCGCTGGTCCACTGCGGACCATTCGCCAACATTGCACACGGCGCCTCGTCGGTGCTGGCAGACCTGATCGGGCTGCACTGCGCCGATTATGTGGTTACTGAAAGCGGGTTCGGCGCTGACATCGGCTTCGAGAAGTTTTGCGACATCAAATGCCGCGCCTCTGGTCTGGCGCCTGATGCAGTTGTGCTGGTTGCAACGGTGCGGGCGCTGAAGGCGCACAGCGGGCGCTATACGATCACCGCCGGCAAACCGCTCGACCCACGGCTTGCTGAGGAGAGTCCCAATGATGTCGCGGCAGGCGCGGCGAACCTGGCAGCTCAGGTACGCATCGCGCGCCTCTTTGGGCGACCCGTGGTTGTGGCGATCAACCGCTTCCCCGGCGATTTTCCATCGGAAGTTGAGGTGATACGGCAGGTGGCGCACGAAGCAGGGGCGTTCGACGTGGTTGAAAGTTTTGTATTCGCCGAAGGTGGCGCCGGCGGGCATGATCTGGCGCAGGCAGTGATGAAGGCGTGCGAAGCGCCGGGGAAGTTCGCCCCGCTCTACCCGATCGACGCGAGCTTGCGCGAGAAGATCGAAACACTGGCGACCAAGGTGTACGGCGCGGCTCGGGTGGAGTACACGCCCGAAGCTGCACGGCAGCTGACACGGTTCGAGCAGCAGGGATACGGCAACCTGCCAATCTGCATGGCAAAAACACAGTTGTCGATCAGCCACGACCCGAAACTGCGCGGCGCACCCTCGGGGTATGTCTTCCCCATCCGCGACGTGCGCCTGGCAGCAGGTGCGGGCTTCATCTATCCGCTGGCAGGTGATATTCGCACAATGCCGGGGTTGCCAGCTCGTCCTGCTGCCGAACGGATCGACATCGACGCCGAAGGAAGAACGGTAGGCTTGTCATAGCGTTGGGTGTGGCACAGGCGCCGGAAAGCGGCAGCTTCGTCAGAC
>JBEPYG010000296.1:0-6150 GCA_041641515.1 Roseiflexus sp. | reverse complement strand
ACGATTCATCTGGTAGCGGTGCAGGCGAGCCTGCACCCTGCGACCCTGCTACCAGCCACGCCCCGCCATCAACTGATCGTGCGGGATTTTGCTGATCTCGATGCCCACCATCGCTTCGCCAAGCCCGCGGCTGACTTCAGCGATGATCTCCGGTTCGTTGTAGTGCGTTGTCGCGGCAACGATTGCACGCGCCCGACGCGCCGGATCGCCCGACTTGAAGATCCCTGAGCCAACAAACACGCCATCGACACCCAACTGCATCAGGAGCGCCGCATCGGCAGGCGTTGCGATGCCGCCAGCCGCAAAGTTCACCACCGGCAGCCGTCCGGTCTCCGCCACCTGGCGCACCAGTTCGTATGGCGCCTGGATGTTCTTGGCATAGGTGAAGAGTTCATCCTCATCCATCGTTTGCAGGCGGCGAATCTCGCTATAGACTGCGCGTGCGTGACGCACCGCTTCGACGACATTCCCCGTGCCGGCTTCGCCTTTGGTGCGCAACATAGCGGCGCCTTCCGCCACACGCCGCAATCCTTCGCCCAGGTTGCGGCAACCGCACACAAACGGGATGCGGAACTTATGCTTGTTGATATGATGCTCCTCGTCCGCCGGCGTCAGCACTTCACTCTCATCGATGTAGTCGATCCCCAGCGCTTCCAAAACCTGCGCCTCGACGAAGTGACCAATGCGCGCCTTTGCCATCACCGGGATGGTAACCGCCTCTTTGATTGCCAGAATAAGCTCCGGGTCGCTCATGCGCGCCACGCCGCCCTGCGCACGAATATCAGCAGGAACGCGCTCGAGCGCCATCACAGCTACCGCGCCAGCTTCCTCGGCAATCCGCGCCTGCTCCGGCGTGACAACGTCCATAATGACGCCGCCTTTGAGCATCTGTGCCAGGCCGACCTTTGTCGTCCAGGTCGACTTATCCATGGGTCCGACTCCTTGTCCAGCGACCGACATGCGTTGTCTGGTCTGTACTTCCATGATCGCAAGCGATATCACACATTATTGTACCATAAGATCAAAGATCAGCGCCGCTGCCCAAAACAAAAGGTCAGAAGCGATGATCGTCGCTTCTGACCTGTCTTCGGCTGCGACCGCGCCGGAAACGTTACTGTCCGAAGCGCTCCGCCACTGCGTCCCAGTTAACGGTGTTCCACCAGGCATCGATATAATCAGGGCGGCGATTCTGGTACTTCAGGTAATAGGCATGCTCCCATACATCAACGCCGAGAATCGGAATATGCCCCTGCATGAGCGGGCTATCTTGGTTGGCGGTGCTGTAGATGTGGAGTTTACCGTCCTTATCCTTGACCAGCCAAGCCCAGCCACTACCAAAACGCTTGACGCCAGCATCCTTGATTTTTGCCTTGAATTCGGCAAAACTGCCAAACGTGTCGTTGATTGCCTTTGCCAGTTCGCCGCGCGGCTCCCCGCCGCCGTTCGGTCCCATGATATTCCAGAAGAGCGTATGGTTGTGATGCCCGCCGCCATTGTTGATAACCGCCTGCCGGATGCTTTCGGGAACATCGTTAATGTTCTGCAGGATCTCTTCGATCGTCGCATTCTGCAACGTTGGATGGCCCTCGAGCGCGGCATTCAGGTTGGTGACATACGCCTGATGATGCTTGCCGTGATGGATCTGCATGGTCATCGTGTCGATGTTCGGCTCCAGTGCAGCGAAATCATACGGCAACGGCGGAAGTGTGAACGCCATGGATTCTTCCTCCTTCTCAACAAGCAACCGGGACTATCTTATGATGTGCCGGCGATGCGGAAACGACAGCAGCGACCATCGGCGGCGATGGTTTGCTGCCGCTCGACCGGTACGCGCAGCAGGTCCTCGTACAGGGCGCGTTCGTGGATACAAGCTTGCGGATAGGAGCGCGCCACGCAATCGATCGGGCAATTGTGCTCAATAAGCTCGATCGCACCGTCCGGCAGGCGACGCCACTCACACATGTAGCCGTGCTCATTCAGAATCGCCGCCAGTTCGGCAACGCGCTCCGGCAGGGGTCGCCCTTCCAGACGCGGTGCATACTCAGCATGCAGGCGCTTGCGGCGCGCCTCGAACAGTTGCTCGATGGCATTCTCTCCTCCCTGCTGCCGAACGAACTCAAGCGCGTCTATCAGCAGATGGTCGTAGGCTTTTGGGAAAAGCGCCTCAGCCGCCTCGGTGAGCGCATACAGATGGCTGGGACGACCGACCGCACGCCGCACGCCGCTGGCATGCACCAGCCCATCGCGCTCGAGCAGCGCCAGATGCTGGCGCACCCCAACCGCACCAACGCCAAGATCCTTGCTCAGTTCAGCGGCGGTCATCGGACCTTTCCGCCGCAAAAGCAGCAGGATCTGCTGACGTGTTTCGCCCTGTTCGCGGTGCACCGTCGTCATCGCAGTACTCCGCTGCGCGCTATCGCCTCTCTGGCAGTATAGCACCCGCGTTTTGGCTTTGTCAAGAAAACGCTTTCGTAAGTAACTTACACCCTTGCTTGACAGGCGGATGATCAGGACGTAGACTCACGCCGGTACACGATTCAGATGCGTCTTGAGGATCCTCTATGGAGTCGCTTGCAGGTCAGGTGGTCGTTATCACGGGAGCATCGAGCGGGTTTGGCGAGTTGATCGCGCGGCGCTGCGTCGCTGCAGGGGCGCGTGTGGCGCTGGCCGCGCGCACCGCCGAAAAACTCAACCATCTGGCGGAGACGCTTGGCGGTCGTACACACGCCATCGCTGTTCCTGCCGACGTCAGCAACCCCGATGATGTCGCTCGCCTGGCGCATACCACGCTCGACCATTTCGGTCATGTCGATGTGCTGGTCAACAATGCCGGTTTCGGCGTATTCGATCGTCTGGCGGAAGCGCGCCTCGACGATATTCGCGCAATGATGGAGGTGAATGTCTTCGGCGCGCTGGCATGCACCCAGACGTTTCTGCCGCATATGCTCGCCCGGCGCAGCGGGCAGATTGTGATGATGGCGTCGATGGCCGGGCTGGTGGCGGCGCCCAATATGGGAGGCTACACGGCATCCAAACATGCGCTCGTTGGGCTGAGCCGCACCCTGATGCTCGAACTTGAAGGCACTGGCGTGCGCTGCGCCATGATCTGCCCTGGCGTCGCCGAAACCGGCTTCCAGCATCGCGCCGGCGCCGAGAAGTATCCACGCATCGCGCGTCTCTCGACCTGCACCGCCGACCAGGTGGCCGATGCAACCCTGCGCGCGATTGTCCGGCGCACCCACGGCGAAATTGTCGTCCCCTGGTACGGACGGCTGCTTGCACTGGCCAGTTACCCGCTGCCCGGCGCGACCCGCGCCGTGATGCGGCTCATTGGATGATATGAGGAACAGCATGGCTCATCAACGTATCGCCCGGCGCCTTGATCGCGTTCCGGCTTCCGGCATTCGCCGCTTTTTCGATATTGCAGCTCAGATGCCCGACGTTATCTCGCTTGGCGTCGGTGAACCTGATTTTGTCACGCCTGCCCCGATTCGCGCCGCCGGTATCCGTTCACTGGAAGAGGGACACACCGGTTATACCTCCAATTCCGGATTGCTGGAATTGCGCGTTGCGCTGTCGGATCATCTCTTCGGGCTCTACGGCGTGCGGTACGACCCGGAGACCGAACTTCTGATCACGGTCGGTGTGAGCGAGGCATTGCAGATCGCTGCCATCGCCACCCTGAACCCTGGCGATGAGGTGATCATCCCTGAACCCTGCTTTGTCGCCTACCCTGCTGCCGTGATCTTCGCTGACGCCGAACCGGTGTTTGTGCCAACCACCGTTGAGGAGGCGTTCCAGGTCGATCCGGAGCGGATCGCTGCAGCTATCACGCCGCGCACGCGCGCCATTCTGATCGGCTATCCCAACAACCCGACCGGCGCAGTAATGTCACGCGAGCGCCTCGCTGCTATTGCCGATCTCGCCGAACGACACGATCTGCTGGTATTCTCTGATGAGATCTACGACCGTCTGGTCTACGGCGTCCAGCATACATGCTTTGCATCGTTGCCAGGCGCGCGCGAGCGCACTATCCTGCTCGGCGGGTTCTCCAAAGCGTATGCGATGACCGGATGGCGTCTCGGATGGATGGCGGCGCCAGCGGATATTGTCGCAGCTGCGCGCAAAGTGCACCAGTACGCTATCATGTCGGCGCCGACGGTGGCGCAGTACGCCGGGATCGAGGCGCTGCGCTGCGGCGAGCCGTTTGTTGCCGATATGGTCGCTGAGTACGACCGGCGGCGGCGCACGATTGTCGCTAGGCTCAATGCCATTGGTCTGCCAGCGTTCGAGCCACAGGGGGCGTTCTATGTCTTCCCCCATGTGGCACACCTTGGTATGAGCAGTGATACATTTGCCGAACGGCTGCTGCGCGAACAACAGGTCGCCGTCATTCCTGGCGAGACCTTCGGTCCGAGCGGCGCCGGATTCGTGCGCGCCTGCTACGCCGCATCGATGGAGAAGATCGAAACAGCGCTTGAACGGATCGAGCGCTTCGTGCGTGTCAGTACATAGTGACCGGCGGAGGAACTGCAATGTCTGTTGAAGAGCCGTCCACCACACCATCGGACAAAACGCAGATCATTGTCGAGGAACAACTCTACTGCTCACTCACGGGTCGCCCGATCAGTCGGGACGAAGCTTATTGGGCGCCGCCGCTTGTAACCGCGCGCGAACTGGTCACGACCATTTTGAGCACACTCATCCGCGCGCCGCATCAGCTCGGGTATATTCTGTTCACCGAACAACCTAACGTCCCTTACGCCAAAGACGTGCGTGAACAACTCGCGCAACGCCGCAGCGCCGAGCAACTGAAACTGCTGATCGGCATGCTGGTCGTGCTGGGATTGCTGCTCCTGCCTGTATTTCTGCTTGTATTTCGCTGACTCAAGGAATTATGCTGCTGTCTGTCATTATTCCGTGCTACAACGAATCGGCGACGCTGCGCGCCATTCTCAAAAAAGTGCGCGCCGTTGAGATCGAGAAGGAAATCATTGCCGTCGATGACCATTCTAGTGATGACACCTATCGCATTCTGTGCGAAGAAGCCTCGTGCGACCCCTCGATGACGGTCATACGCCATCCGCGTAATCGCGGGAAAGGCGCCGCGGTGCGGAGCGGTCTGGCACGCGCCCGCGGCGAGATCGTCATCGTTCAGGACGCCGACCTGGAGTATGACCCGAACGACTACTATGAACTGGTGACGCCTATCGCTCAGGGGCGTGTGGATGTGGTCTTCGGCTCACGCTTCCTTGGACGCCACACCGGCATGTACTTCTGGAATGCAATTGGGAACAAAGGATTGACGTTCCTCACCAACTTTCTGTTCAACTGCTGGATCTCGGACATGGAGACCTGCTACAAAGCCATGCGCACCGAGATTATGCGCGACCTGAAACTGGAGAGCAACGACTTCCGCATCGAGCCAGAAATCACTGCGAAAGTGCTTAAGCGCGGTCATCGCATCTATGAAGTGCCGGTTTCGTACCTGGGACGCACCTATGAAGAAGGCAAAAAAATGAAGCCCAGCCAAGGCTTCTACGCAATACTCGCATTGCTGCGCTACCGGTTATGGGAGTAATACCATTTTTGATGGTGAAATACGACGCCTGGCGTCACAAAGATTCAAACCGCATATGGTAATGCAGCATTATCGACGATAACCGGTATAATGCCATTCTGCGTGCGATGTTGTGGCAAAGTACACCAGAACGCCGTGCACGACGATCTCATGCGTTCAGACGTGCTGTAACCCTGGTGTTTTTGCATCGGCGGGGCAACGTCTCGTGGCGCCTGCGGAAGCCATCCCGCCGCCGATTCGCGACGTCGGGGGTTTCACCCGAACCCTCAATCGCGAACAGTTACCGACAATCTCCAATCTCATGGTCTTTCAGCAATCGATGTACGCCTGCTGCTGTAGAACTTTCAGAATAGCCGATATTCGATAGAGTCGCGTGCGGGGCGATGCCTGCCTGCGCGGGCTTGCATGATGATGCCTGGCTGCCGTGGGGCTTGCGTGGATGATGCCTGGCTGCCGTCGGGCTGAAGCTCTCGGCGTGCGCGGCGAAGCTCACCTGCGCGGGCGCGCGTGGATGATGCCGGCCTGCCGTCGGGCTGAAGCTCTCCTCGTGCGCGGCGATGCCCGGCTGC
>JBEPYG010000295.1:0-6156 GCA_041641515.1 Roseiflexus sp. | reverse complement strand
GATACACCTTCTGCTGATCGTAGTCGTGCGGAATGTTGTGCATGGTCGAAACCACCGGCACACCGGTCAGCGCACCCACGACACGTCCGACAATATCGGCGCCGGTCAGGTGGGTGTGGATCACATCGATCTGTCGGGTGCGCACAAGATGAACAAGCGCCGACAGCACGCGCGGTTCATAGAAACGCTGCACTCCCAGAACGGTCAGCGGCAGACAGGTAGACTCGAACTCATGGCGCAACACTCCGTCGTGCAGCGCCGCAATCTGGCACTCAAAGCGTTGCGGGTCGAGGCCAGACACCAACCCTGGCAACAGACGTTGTGCACCACCGATGACGAGCGTTTCGACAATCTGGAGCACTCTCAAGCGCCTTCTCATACTACTGTTCTCCTATCCGCCTCCGGATGCCATTCACCACGCAATCGCAGACTCTGAAGGGGAGTGCGATCAATCAGCGCCATATACCATTTGCGTCCAAGCAATCCACGAATGGCAACACGTATTTTCTCTTGCGGTTCCTCGAACGGATAGATGAGCACCCGTGCAGCATGGTACATCTGAACGTTTCGCGGCATATCGAAGTCAACCGCATAGGTCGCACGCACCAGTTCAACCATACTCCACGCGCGCAGAAGCAGGATCGGACGCAACCAGAAGGGTTGAAACGCGCCGATCGCTCGAAATGCAATCGCCTGCTGTCCGTGGAGACGACGCCACATATTCTCGTGCGCCAGACCATCACTATGCCAGCGGTAAACACACAGCGGCTCACGAATAACGTCTATTGCCGCGTGTGCAGCGATCCTCGTCCAGAGATCCCATTCTTCGGCCCACCTCATCGTCGTATCGAAACAACCGGCAGATAGCACCGCATCGCGACGAACCATTACCTGTGAGGGATTACCGATAACATTCCGCACCATCACCTCGCGGCGTGCATCGGCGCCATTCCGAGGACCGAACCGCTCCAGGTGTCGCCGTCCTTTTTCGATCTTCCACGTCCAGCGATCGCAACTGACGAGCGCCACCTCTGGATGTGCTGTCAGATAAGCTGCTTGCCGTTCCGTCTTGGTTGGCAACCAGAGATCGTCAGCATCGAGAAATGTTATCAACTCACCGGTCGTTTCCCGAATACCACGATTACGCGCTGCTCCAGGCCCTCGATTCGGGTGGGGGATATAGCTCACCCCGTATGACCTATAGCGAGCAACGACCTGTGCAGTATTGTCTGTCGAGCCATCATCAATGACGACAATCTCATCAGGACGGCGTGTCTGAGCCAGAACACTCTCGAGGGCGTCTCCAATGAAACGTCCTGCATTGTACGCAGGCAAGATCGCGCTTATGCGCAACTTTGACGAGGTCATAGACCGTACCATAAAAACCAGTTCTCACTACAAACGCGCCAGCGCAGTACGCACTGCTGTTGTCGCCTCCACGAACGTTTCGCGGCTGAAGAATGCCAGCGAAGCTCCGTAGACTACGCCACCGAGCAGTGCCGGCACGATCAACCCAACGAGATTGGCCGGCAATATAGCAGCGACACCGGCAACTACCAACGCCATCATAAGGGTTGCAGCGACAATCGGCGCCAGCACACGGAGCATGTCAGCGAAACGAAACCCAATGACCCGTTGGACAACGATGCTATCTAGCACCGTCGATGCCAGCGAGAGGGCAACCATGCCTGCAGCGACGCCATTGATACCCCACCTTGATGCACCCCAGAGTACAGCAACAACCACCGGCAGTTTGAGTAAGGTCAGTTTCGTCAATATATCAGGGCGATTAATCGATTTATACACGATACCGGGAATGTATGCCACTGAAGCAATACTAATCTCCAGCGCAATCAGTTGCATCGGCACAACTGCCGGTTGCCACTCCTCGGTGTAGAACGTACCGAAAAAAGCGGGCGCCAGCAGGGCAATACCGACGCCTGCAGGGAAGGCAAATACCGCCAGATAGCGAAGATAACCAAAATAGGCAGTCGCCAGTTTCTGCGAGTCTGCCTGCATATGCGATAGTACTGGAAACGCAACCATCATCACCGTATCCAAGACGCTACGAATGAAGAGTTCTGGAATACGATAGGCGATGGTGTAATAACCAAGGGCCACGCCGCCGAGCACACGTCCGACAATGATATAGTCGACATTGACTATCAACGTACCAAGCAACCCAACCGCCACAATATTCACTCCAAAACCAAGCATCTCTCGGACGACCCGATAATCGAATGCACGGCTTGGTAACCAGCGTACAATAGCCCACGGAATAATCACTTCCAGCACTTTGTTGATCAGCTCGGCAACCACCAGGCTCCAGACCCCGAACCCCTGCCATGCCATACCGATTGCAACACAAGCTTTGATGATATTCCGCGCGATACCGGGCAGCAAATACGCTTTGAACCGAAGGTCCCGCTGCAGCATCGCCATCGGAACTGTTCCCACTCCGACCAGAAGCAATCCAAGCGCCAACACGCGTAGCAACGGCACAATGTGCGGCTCATTGAAGAAGTCGGCAATCAACGGCGCCAGCACCCAGGCACCGGCATACAGGACAATGCTGCTCCCGATACTGATGAAGAACGCCGCATTCTGTGCTTCCTCGAGTCTGTCACGGCGTGCAATGAGAGCATGACCAACCCCAACATTGTTGAGGAGATCGAAAAAGCCGATCACAAGGGTACAATAGGCAATGATGCCAAACTCTGCCGGTGCGAGCAGTCGCGCCAGAACGATCGTTGTGATGAACGTGAGCGCTTTCGTGCTAAGAAATGAGAGAAACGACCAGAATGTGCCGCGTACGGCACGTCTGCCGATCCCTTCGGGTTGCCCGCTCAACTCAGCCACCAGACTACTCCTCGAACAACGGCAGAACAGATCACGTGGTCACTATGACCGATCCTGCTCCCTTGCCATTAGTGCTGTCACGACGTGTGGCGCAGATACCATCGTTTACAACACCCGTCGACAAATGCAATCCATGCGCCATGATGATCGGAATGGAGATCGAGGGTATGCATGCCTCGTGCATTCCAACCGGACTGCCCTGGTTCGAGCAGTGCTTTCTGACTGTAGGGCCGCTCTGCATAGCGATCAGGCGTCAGTTCCGTGATCTCGAAAGCCAGTACGCGTCTCCCGTAGTTCTGGACACAATCCTGCGCAAACCGGATCAACCGTCCATCCGTATGCAGCACCCGCCCTGCTGGACGTGCCATATATGCATTACCCTCGACGATCGGACTACACGGGTGCTCCCGCCAGGGACCAAGCGGTGTTGTGGCGTGATAGAGACGCAGGGTATCGTTGTGCTTGATATTGGCGCCGACAAACATCCACCAGTGGTCGCGGTAAAAGAAGGGGGTCGGATCGAGGTAGTGATCGCCCTCCAGCAAGGTAGATACGTACTCCCAGCGCAGCGGAAAATCTACAGCGCGGTACAGACGTACCTGGCGCTGTGATGCCGTTTCGGGGGTCATGTAGTACTCGCCGTTCCACTGAAACACCAGCGGGTACGACAGATGAAACGGCTCTTCCAGAACGATCTGGCAATACTCCCATTTCCGTCCGTTGCGACTCATTGCCACGCCGATCTGTCCGTATCGCAGCGTTGCGTGCAACACCTCAAAAAAAAGCCACCATCGCTCTTCTGTACGCACCAGGAACGGATCGGCGACAAACAATGCCGGAACATCGTGCACATGCGCCGCTGAGAGGACCGGATTACGCACGCCAGGCAGCGGCTTCAGCGCCGTCAGGTCACTTCCGCTATAGATGCCGATCGTCCAATCTTCCTTGCGCCGCACACGGCGCAACAACGGTACTGTCTTGCGTATCGAAGAGAGCAGTGTCTCCATTACCGACCTACTCCTTCTCGCATGGCACGACGCTCTGCCGCTTCACGCTGTGCCACAACCACCAGCGCAACCGCCATTCCTATCTGCAACCAGAGCATGTATCCATAAGCACCGTGGAGGAAGAGTGACGTCACCAGATATCCCAGAAAACCCACCTTCACCGCAACAGAGAGGTCGGCCATGCGACGTTCGCCTGCTGCTGCGAAGAGGCGTTCTGCTTTTCGCAATCGCCCCCACACCGTCAGCAACAATCCGCTGAACACAATGAAGCCGATGATCCCCTGTTCGGCAGCAACTTCAAGATAGAGATTGTGGGCATCACGCTCCGTATTCGAGCCGGCGCCCTCAATCACGTTGATATAATCGCGGTAGTGCAAACGATAATTGCCTCGTCCAACGCCAAAGACCGGGTTATCTGCAATCATGGTCAGTGCAACCTCAGCCTTGACTGTGCGCCCCTGGATGGAACTATCGGTGTAGGCGCCGGCATTATTGCCTGGCAATACTTCATCGAGTGTGCCAAAGCGTGCGCGAAACTCCGGCGGCGCCACGTAGAGGAGCGCGCCGATGAGCGGCAGGATCAGCAGATAACGCGCATCGAGCCGCAGGTACATGGCGTACACGCCTAGCACGATCACGGCGCCGAGATACGCCCCGCGCGAAAAGGTCAAACCGATAGCTGCCAGCAACAGCAGTAATGCCGCCAACCCAAACGATCTGCCACGCCAGGTGCGTCCATTGAGAGCGGCCCAGATCGCCAGCGGTACGATCACGAGCAGTAACTGACCAAAGTAGTTGGGATCGTTGACTGTCCCGAATGCACGCGCGCGATCATCCATCGTCGTTGAAATCTGGCGCACCGCAGCCTGTGCAAATCCCCAATAGTTATTGTCGTAGGTGCGCGTTATCTCCTGGTAGACAGCAAGCGCACTCAATGCAGCGCCGACAATCAGCAATCCCCAGACAGCTCGCTCGAACGCGATGCGCGTCGAGAGCAAATTGAAGATTAACACGGCAATGATACAATCCTTGGCAGTATCGACCAGCTGATTCATGACCGCATTGGTGTCGCGTGCAAACCAGAGACCAGTGGCGCCAACCACCAGGTACGCCAGAGTCCACCAAATCACCGGATCGGACACCAGCCCGCGCGGTCGCTCTGAAAGAAAACGCCGCGTCAGCAGCACAACCGTCAGCAGTGCCACTGTTGGCTTGACCACCGACGGCATGTCGTGATACTTGATCAGAACATCATGGATGTTTCCCCAGTGGATCACCAGCAGCGCTGCCGCAACATACTCCGGTTTATAGAATGCGATTGCGACATAGACCAGACCGCCAATGCCGCCAAACAGCAGCCAGAGCGGCAGATCGCGCGACACAACCATCCCGGCGGCAATCGACGCCGTCACAACAACGCCGATCTGTATCCACCAGCGCTGCCAGAGTTCAGCGGCTGTTTGAACCGGGCTCTTGAGAACACGTTCTAATTGCATACGATCCTCGTCGTGCTGAGTCACACCGTGTCCTGGACACTATGACGCCAACCATGCCTGGCGCAAGAAGATACGCCGTTGTGGACACCAGGCGCCGGGTGTTACTCTTCCTTCGACACTACAGGCGACGCAGGAACAATGCTCTCGACCGATGAAAGCGACGACTGTGGGGTTATTCCATCGAGTCCAGGGTTCTCTACCACCGCTCGCAAGCTTTGCAGGAAGTGCTCCAGCAGGGCAAATGCTACACCCAGAATCACACCAAATACGAGACCGAGAGTCAGCAAACGTAACGGCTGGGGCGCAATTGGCGACGTCGGCGGTATTGCCGGGTCGATCACTTCGACTGCAATAACCTTCTCATAGTCCTGTCCTACCATGTTTCGCGCCACAGTATTCGCCACGTTGGCAGCAAACACAGGATCGGTGCTGCGCGCGCGCACTTCGATCAGGTTCGTCTCTGGCGGGGTGATCGTCCGTATCTGCGCCGACAGGACGGCTGAAACCGGCACACCAAGCGTCTGCGCCACCTCTTCGTGCATCGACATGCTGGTAGCTTTGCGCGCGATTGTGTTAATGACATTGCGCCGGGTGAGTGCGTTGATTGTATTGAGGATCTGGTTTGGATCTTCCAGAACGGCGCTCGGTTTCAATTCGACTGTTGTTGCAGCTTCGTACACGGGTTTCTGCACAAGCACGAACACCGCCGTACTCCCCACCGTCAGCGCTGTCGCCAGCACGATCAGCCACCAGTTGCGCAGCAGAACACGAACGAATGTAGACAGACTCATTGA
>JBEPYG010000294.1:0-6161 GCA_041641515.1 Roseiflexus sp. | reverse complement strand
TCGAATTCCCCGGTAATGGACATTTCGACCGCGCCCCCAATGGCACTATTGCAGCTGCGATCCGAGCATTAGGAGCGTTTCGTGCAGCACGGTTGTTCGGCACGGTTGCACGATCGCTGTTCGGTGTCTATCATCATACAGATACGCAGAGCGCACTGATTCACTCTCTTGTCATCGCTGCCCATGAACGCAACAGAGGAGCGGGCACGGCGCTGATGGATCACCTGGAACACACAATCCACGAGCGGAAGTACACCCGGGCGCGTCTCCAGGTTCTGGCGTGGAATACCGGTGCACAGCGTTTCTACGCACGTCGGGGATACACGGAAATCTGGCGTCTATCTGGCTGGCGCGCGATGCTCTCGTGGCCCAGCGTCGTGATGGAAAAAAACCTCGTTGACAAAAGTCATTCGCTTTCGTTCTGAAAGTTGCGAATCCTTCACCATCGCTGAAGCGATTCAGAGTCGCTCGATCCGCTTGCGATGCCGGGCAAACGTGCTATAATGAGTCATAAGCCACAGTCAGTGAAGACCGTACAGGAAGCGATCCTCTTAACTGCCCATCGAAAGCACCTTATAGCACTGAACCGCTGGATTGTCTGAACGTACAGCTCAACCATATCGGTTGAGCCAGAAGTGTTTGTGCTATCGGAGAAAACCAGCATCCAGTGACGTATGCCGCTAGACGAGGCGCCATCACACCGCAACGACGCGGATCAGGCATGGTGCACGCCTCCCCAGGAAAGGGGAGAACCATGAGCAAGCCAGAACGGATGAACGATCCGTTGGAGGACGTGTCCTCCTTCGCCACGTTGCTCACCATCCTGTTGGGATGCGCCCTGCTCCTCGCCGTCGTCAATATCATTCTCTTGCTTGTGACCGGTGATCTGACCGGAGCCACAATTGCAATTGTCAGTGCTGCTACGGGGTTGGCTCTTGTAGCGACGCGACATCTGATCCGACAGCGGCGCAGGCAACCCGCTGTGATTCTCTTCGCCGTAACGCTCTCACTGGGAGCGATTGCCGTCGTATGGGTCGAACCTGCCGGTCTTCCGGTCGCCGTGCTGATGCCGCCACTCATGCTGCTCGGCGCGTTGCCGCATCTCCGTCAGTACGAAACCGGACCGCTGATTTTCCTTGCCAGTCTTGTTACGGTCATTCTTGCCATCCGTGTCGAAGCCGGGCATCCGTGGTTCGCAACACATGCACCCATTGCACCGATCGTCCGAAGCACTGCGATTGTTGGTGCTGTTCTCTTACTATCAGCTATCCTCTGGAACTTTAGTGCGCATTTCCATGGCGTCCTAGCACGTCTCGAAACTGCCAACACTGCCCTGCGCGAGAGTGAAGCGCGGTATCGTTCGATCGTCGAGGAACAGACCGACCTGATCTATCGTGCGCAACCTGACGGAGTTGTGACGCTGGTCAATGAAGCCGGCTGCCGCTACTGGGGGCTGAAGCGCGATGAGATCATCGGCAGCGACCTGCGACGATTTGTGCATCCTGACGACCTTCCAGCACTCAATCGCCATCTGGAGTCGTTGACACCCGAGTCGCCGGTGGGAACCATCGAGTGCCGTGTAGTGTTGCCGTCGGGTGAGGTGCGCTGGCAACGGTGGACAAACCGCGCCCTCTACGATGGCAATCGGTTGAGCGGGTACCAGTCGGTCAGACGCGACATTACCGAGCGTAAACGCGTCGAAGAACAGTTGTTTCGCAGTGAACGCCAATTCAAGGCGATTGCTGAGAATGCCCCCGACATTATTACACGCTATGATCTCCAGGGTCGTTACCTGTACGTCAATCCGACATTCGAGCGAGCAACTGGAATGACTAGCGCCGATATCCTTGGAAAAACGCAACGGGAACGTGGTGTGCCTGAAGAAATTGCGCAGTTGTGGGATGCGCGCTTTCGATCTGCGATCGAGACCCGATCAGTGCAATCACTGGAGTTCGAGATGAAGATGCCATCAGGGCATCGCTTCTACGAGTCACGCATCGTGCCCGAACTCGATCCACAGGGTCGGATTGAGTCGCTGCTGGCGATTTCGCGCGATATCACGGAGCGCCGTCAGCACGACCTGGCGCTCCAGCATCGCCAGAAACTCGAGAGTATGGGAGTGATGGCGCAGGGCATCGCTCACGAGTTCAACAATCTCCTTGGCATTATGTTGAACAATGCCGAACTCGCCCTCACGACCCTCCCGCGTGAAGCGCCGGAGCGTCTGTCTCTCGAGGCCATCAACAGCGCCGGACGGCGCGCAGCGGCGATCACCCGTCAAATGCTGACCTACATCGGGAATCGGCCGTTGCAGACAACCCGCCTGCACCTCAACGATCTGATCGAAGAGATTCGAGAACTTCTGCAAGCTTCGATCGCAAAGAATGTCTCGCTGGTCTATTGTTTGAGCCGCCACGATCCGGTCGTCGAAGGCGATGCTGCACAACTGCGTCAGGTACTGCTCAACCTGACGATCAATGCTGCAGAAGCAATCGGCGATCGAGACGGCGAGGTGGTTATTTCGACCGATATGCGTTTTATCGATCAGGCGTTTCTCGCGACAGCGATCGGAACGCCCGACCTGCCCGATGGCACATATGCTGTTCTTTCGGTCCGTGATGATGGGTGCGGCATGGACACACACACACTCGCGCGGATCTTTGATCCCTTCTTCAGCACCAAGTTTATCGGGCGCGGGCTCGGTTTGCCTGCAACACTGGGCATCGTGCGTGGACATCACGGCGCAATCAGCGTTGCCAGCGCTCCCGGCGAAGGAACAACCGTCACCGTCTTCCTGCCGGTTGTGCATCAGCCGCTGCCACAGAGCGGACCCCACGGGTACACTAGCATAGGTACTAGCTACCAGAAAATCTTTCTGGTCATCGATGATGAAGAGAGTGTCCGTGCCGTCGCTACGCGCATGCTGGAGTGGATGAGTCATCCGGTGCTTACGACAGGCAATGTCGAAACCGCGGTCATCCTCGCCAGGCAACATCGTCCGTATCTGACCTGTATTCTGCTCGATGCCGCGATAACCGATTGTGATCTCGATCGCGCTGTTGAGAAACTTCGGCAGGCTAGCGGCGATGTACCGATTATCCTGATGAGCGGCTATACCGAGGACATTGCCAGCAGGCGTTTTGCGCATCTCGGGTTGAACGGTTTCCTGCAGAAGCCGTTCACGTCGCAAGAACTGCGCGATGCCATCGATTGTGCGCTGGCGCCTCTCTGAGGCGATTTTAGATTTTGCATTTTGGATTGTAGATTGTTATGCAAGGTGGTTATGCATTCGCATGACGCACAGCGCCGTGATGAAAACCGTCCTGGGGATGCGGGCGAGCTGCCTGCGCGCCCGACAGATTCGTGCACTTCAGTTGCCCGGCTGCGCTGACTCCTTGTAGCGTTCAGTCCCGGGAAAGAGCTATAACGCGAAGGCGCTACGTCCGCTCACTTCTCTCCTTTGCGTTCTTCGCGCCCGGTTGGGGGCACGGCGCCGTGCTCCAACATATCGGGTATAATCCCCGCATCTATGAGATTGTCGTTCCAACACCGTTCCGACCGGCGCTCGGTTGCGCATGTGCCGCTCCTGATCCTCCTGGTGGCGGCGGCACTGTTTCGCATCGCACTATGGGACGCCTTACCTCGCCAAGGGCTCATATCCGATGAAGGCGAGTATCTGTCGGCTGCCTGGTGGCTGGCGCATGGACGCGGCTTCGACTGGCATCAGGGGTACCTGTGGACACGAGCGCCGCTCTACCCCGTATTTCTGGCGCTCCACATCGTCTTCTTCGGTGATGCCCTGGTCGCCATTGTCGTCACGCAGACCATCCTGAGCCTGATTATCATTGTGCTGGTGTATGCGCTTGCGCGGCGGATCGTACCACCCGATCTGCGTGCAGCGCCGCTGATCGCTGCTGCGCTCACCGGCTTTTACCTGCCCTTCGTTGTCTATCCGCAGATGATCCTCTCGGAAACGCTGTACATCTGCCTTGTGCTGAGCGGTATGCTGGCGCTTGCTCGTGTAAACGCACAGGCAGCGCCTGCACTCGCCGTTGATTCTCGACATCGTTCTCTTCAACCAATCTTCAGCAGTATCGTTGCCGGTGTCATGTTCGGGATGGCAACCCTCACCCGCAGCCAGACACTGCTGGCGTTACCGCTGATTGCGGGATGGATGGCATTTGCCTGGCGACGTCACCTGTGGCGTCCGCTGGTCTTTCTGGTGGTTGCAGGCACTGTCATCGCACCCTGGACAGTTTACAACTCGCGGATCTATGGCGGGCTGGTGCTGGTCGACACCAGCGGCGCCTACAACCTGCTCATCGGCGCATGGTCGGCGCACGACGGCGCCCGCCGGGATGCGCCCACTCGTGATTTTGTGCTGGCGATGTTTCCGGAGCAACGTGCCATCCCTCCATCCAACACTTGTCTGCCCCACCCAGGGCCCCAGTCCAGCCAGGCAGCACGCCAGACGGCAATGATGCGCGAAGGTCTCTGCCTGATTGCCGATCGCCCGCTGGCATTCGTTCAAAAATCGCTGACAGAACTCGTTGACCTGTTCCGCATCAACTATACCGGCGCCGAACGCCTGACGAACGGCTTCTCGATCGGTCGTCTGCCGGTCTGGTACGTTCTGATGCTTTTTGTTCTCGATGACACCCTGTATGTACTCACGCTGCCACTGGGGATCATCGGTTGGGCTGTAGTGCGTCGTGCCGCGCCCAACTTACAGGCGCCGGCATCGCTCATCGGAATCTGGCTGATCTTCAACATCGTCCTGGCGCCGCTGCTGTTTGCAATCAATCGCTTTCGCATGCCGCTGCTGCCGTTCATCTTCATTCTTGCAGCAGCAACCATCAATGGGTTCTTCCACCGGCGCAATGGACTTCTCGACGCGATACGCACGCGCTACGGCATCACCTGTGGCGTGCTTGCCGGCTTGCTGACCCTGATCGCCGTCTCGCCCCATGCGTACCTGGAGCCGCGTCCGCCGGGTAGCGACTCGCAGTGGGCATCGTACCTGGGACCGTACCCGTCGAGCTTGGCAACTACCGGTATCGCGCTGGCGGCGCGTCCCTTTGCGCTCGACGATGCGCGCTTCCTGAAGGCGTTACAATCCGGCGATATTGCGATAGCGGAGGATATTCTGCAGCATGGCACACCAGGGCGCGCCACTGCACGGCTGGGTGCTGCCCTGATTGCTGCCCATCAAGGGCGATACGACGAAGCGCTGGCGCTCCTGCCGCCACTAGAGCAGATTGCTGCCGCCGGTGATGTGGAGGGAAGCGTGTTATACGGCGATCTGCTGCGCAGCATCGGTGATGAGGCGGGTGCGCGCGCTGCGTTCACCCCACGGTACGTCGATGCCGCCAATCCGGTCGAGTGGGCATGGGACTGGCTGCGACCGGCGCCAGCTCGCATCATTGATCTGGGAGGGAATCTCGACCTCGGATATATTCGCGGATGCTATCTCGGAGAGGGTGACATTGCCGACCGAACAACCTATCGCTGGTGCACCGACGGAGCGCTATTGCGCTTCCCTGGGGCAGGTCGCGCGTATTCACAACGCCTGATGTTAACTGTTGATGGGCGTGGATGGCCCGCCGATCTGCGCCCCGCGTCACCGGTGCGTGTCCTTCTCGCGGAAAATGGGCAGGAGATTGGCGCATTCCCCGCCAACCCCAACGGAGTGCGCACCTTCGAAGTGATAGTGCCGCCATTTCCAGATGGCGCAGACATCGTCATCGAACTGCGGGGTCCCGTGTTCGTTCCCGATGCGGCGCGCTACCTGAGCCAGCAGGGTGACGGGTCTGTCGGTCAGGTTCATCGCCTGATGGTGCGACTGGATCGGGTTGAGGTTGGGATGTAATATGGCACTGATCAGGCGCTTCGCACCATCAGATCGCTCAGGCGTTGCGCATCTCCTGACAATCGTCGGGTTGGTGGCGCTTGCGCTCGTTTTGCGATTGCTGGTGTGGCGCTGGCACGAACTGTATCCGCTGGGGGGCGATGAGCAAGAATATCTGAACCAGGCACTGACATTGTTGCGCACACGGCAGTATGTCGAGTTGCGTCTGATGCGCCCGCCGCTCTATGCCATCTTTCTGGCGGCGTGCATCGTTGCATTCGATTTCCTGATTCAGAACCTGCGCCTGGTGCAG
>JBEPYG010000293.1:0-6187 GCA_041641515.1 Roseiflexus sp. | reverse complement strand
GGACCGAAGCCTCCCGTTTCACCTTGCAGACGCATTCACGAAAGCGTTCGGCGTTCTTCAGAAAGGGAGTGTGCAGGCATGAAACGAGTTTATCGGGTTGCGTCGGTTGTAGCGATTGTCGTGGTTGTCTGGTTCGCCTCTACATCGTTCGGTCCAGTGCGTGCAAGTGCGCCCTCGAATGAGGACATGGGGCTGACAACATCGGCATATATGCTGACGACGCAGGTCGCAGGCATCGGGAATGAACCGCTGCTGGCGTCAGTTGCACAGGCCGGATGGGGCGCGTGGGAAGCGGTTCCCGGCACAATACTGGCGACATCGGCGCCAGCAGTGACGACCTGGAGTCGAGATCGGCTGGAAGTTTTTGTCCGTGGTGACGGTGGCGCATTGTTCTGGCAGACATTTGCCGGTGGGCGCTGGTCGGGCTGGCGCAACATTGGCAGCGGGCTGGCATCGGCGCCGTCGTGCGTCGCGTGGGGGCAGGAACGCATGAGTTGCTTCGCGCTGCGCCAAGGGAGCAGCGCCGTCTGGCACATCTGGTGGAATGGCGAGCGCTGGAGTGAATGGCAAAATCTAGGAGGCATCGCCACCTCTGCACCGGCTGCCGTCTCATGGGGTGCACAGCGCGTGGGTGTCTTCGTGCGCGGCAGCGACAACAAGATGTACCAGGCATACTATGACGGTCAGAGCTGGATCAGCTGGATCAACCACGAAGGCGTTCTCACCTCGGCGCCTGCCTGCACCTCGCCGGGCGACAATCAGGTGCAGTGTTTCGTGCGCGGCAGCAACAACAAACTCTACCGCCGCGTCTGGAATGGCGTTCAATGGACTATCTGGGAAGACCTGGGGGTGAGCGGAACATCGGCGCCGTCCACCGCCTCGTGGGGACCGAACCGGATCAGTCTGTTCGTGCGGGGTGATAATGGCAACCTGCTGCACCGCTACTGGGACGGTTCGCGCTGGATCGGCTGGGAGGATCTTGGCGGGAATATCGCCTCATCGCCTGCGTGCGTCTCGTGGGGCGCCAACAGCCTCGACTGCTTTGCCCAGACAGTTGATCCGGTCTTCAACACCGATCAGGGGCTGATCCGGAGGTCATGGCGAGGGTAAGTGCAGCAGTGCTGCCGTCAGTTGCATGGAAGACACACCATCCAATGCAGCTTTACGGGTGAGCGTCGGTGTCCACGGTTGTGACTCCACTGCCTCACGCTTTTTTCCGGTCATTCCGGTGATGTGCAAGAGGGTCGATTCGCGCGTTACCCACTGCGAAACTGATGTGAACATAGCTACCGGGTATGCGGGCGCCTCGCCCGCATTCTCAAACCTGTTTTGGTCGTGGCGTTGTGCACTATGCGCAGGACTGTCTCCATAGCCGATAACCGACACCCGGTGCGCTGTCGTCGTTTGTATTGAGCGGTGTGCAGCGCAGCCGCTTTCAAGAACCACATCTATCGTAACTGTGCACACCCGAGGGTAAAAGGGACGTGATCGTCCCGTTCTCATCGTGCATTCGAGGGCGCCATACCCTCGCTCCCAGGAGAAGTGTGACCGCGTACCATCCACAGCCATTGTTCACGATCAGGGGTTCGGGGGAAGCTTCCAAGATCACGAATCGGCGGCGGTATGGCTTTTGCACGCGCCACGAGGCGTTGTCCCGCCGATGCACAAACACCATGGGTGCGATGCGTGTGTACACGTATCATCCATACTGATCTGGTCAAAAAACTATGGTATGATATCCCGAACGATGTGATATCTCAATAATGGCGCTCGTGGGCTCCGTTTCGCTCCAGTGTGCGTTTGATTCGGTGCAGAAAGCAACGCTGCTGCAGCGTTGCTCAAGGCATGAGAGCAGACGTGTGGTCGTGCGCTGACCGGTGAACGCAGGTATCTCACCTGTGGCCGGGTAAGATGAACGTGCCAATTCAATTCGGTATGCGCGCCAGCAACGAATGTTGCACTCCCGCGCCGATGTCCGGTCCCCCGCATTGTGAGCGGGAAGGTCGGTGCAGTCCGATGCCCGGTGTTCCGGCGCCCGCGGGCGCGGTTTATGTTTTTTTTGGAAATACCCGGTATACGCCTGATGCCGTGGGGCTGAAACCCTCGGCTGGCAGGGCGAAGCTCACCTGCGCGAGCTGTTGGGGATTATGCATCGAGACACAATACTGTGGCACTGCACAGCAGTCGTCGTTGTTGTCTGCAACTGTATGACTCAGGAGGAATCTGTATGGAACACCCCGGCATCATCGAACTTCCTCCCTCAGAGACGCCAAATGCTGCCCGGATCTACAGTTACACGCTAGGCGGCTCGTATTACCTGCCGGTTGATCAGATGGCTGCCGAGTACATGTTTTCCCTTGTGCCTTCGACGCCAAAATGGGTGCGTATGCTGCGACGTTTTCTGCAACATGCAGCACAGCAACTCTGGGCTGAAGGTCTGACCTGTTTCATCGACTTTGCTTCCGGTCTCCCGACCGACGACCACATCCATCATGTACTGCCGGATGCCCGGGTCATCTACTCCGACCTTGATCCTGAAACCTGCGAAATGGGGCAGCGCCTGGTTGCTCATCTCCCAAACGTTCGCTATTTCAGTCATGATGTTCGTGAGGCTCGTGCGCTCCTTGAGTCTCCGCAAGTTCAAGCATTTCTGGGTGGCGAGCGACGGGTGGCCTTCGGGCTCAACGGGATTACGGTTTTCCTCTCGCCAGAGGAAATCGCTCGACTCTTTCACGATCTCTATGAGTGGGCAGCGCCAGGATCGCGGCTCTATATCACATATGAGACCAAAATGCCAGGAATGATGACCCCACGCATGGAACAGTTTATCGATATGTTCCGTCAGGCAGGCTCACCCTTCTGGCTCTATTCACTCGAAGAGTGTATCGCCATGAGCCAGCCGTGGCGAATCCCACCGACAGGATTGATGCCATTACATCAATTTTTGGAGCTTCCATCGGATTACATTACTGAGGAAGATCACGAGGGGGTTGGGCTTCAGTTCTATGCCGCTATTCTTGAGAAGCCGGCATGATGCAGAGAAACTGATATGACATATCTGCCCGGATGCGGGCAAGACGCCCGCATCCAAGGCCTGTATTTATCCTGGCAGAATGCAGCTAAGTCGGCAGTAGCCAATGCTGACACGATCCATCTACAGATTGGCCTCGAAAATCACTTCTTCACTCGGCTGCGCTGCGGTATCGACCTGATCGAGCGTGATCATCACCTGATCGTAGGCATCCATTGGTTCAGGGGCGTCAACGACAAACTCGGCGACGCCGTCAGATCCAACCGTCACGGTGCCAATCGCGATTGCCTGGTTCCCTTTTGCCAGCCAGAGGCGATACACTTTCCCCGGTTCTGCCGATTTCAACCCATAGATCAGGAGCACGAGCCGGTTATGCCCGGGCTGCATGAAGATGCGCGCACTTGCCTCTTCCGGTGCGCGCTCGGTTGTTCCCAGCAGCTGCGAGACTGTCTGCGGCGCAGCGATAAATGAGACGAGTTGCCCATCGTTGCTGCCTGATGCCTGGATTTCCTGCAACTCGCGCTGACTGGCGGCGAGTTGGGCGCGCGTCTCATTGAGTTCACGCTGACTGGCGGCCAGTTGCACCTGGATCGTCTGCGCAGTCTGACGCACCTCGACAATCTGCGCCTCCATCTCACGCATCACCTGACGGTTGGCGACGAGTTCCGCCGCCAGTTGATCGGCGCGTCCGCGCGCTTCGAATGTTGCGACACTGAGCCCGACGAGCAGCACCAGCATCAGTGCTGCCACAGGAGCGAACCAGCGGACTGGGATGAACGGCGGCAGGGATGTCATTGATTGCCGCTTCGAAGTGGCGGACGAGGAAGTGTTCTCGTTTTCAGCGGCAATACGCGCCAGCAACTGGCGCTTAACGCGTGGCGGCGGATCGATAGCGCCTGCTGCATAGGGCAACAGCCCTACAGTATCGCGGAACGACTCGGCTTCGGCGCGGCATCGCGGGCAGGTTGCTATGTGTGCAGTCACGCGGGTGGCGTCGTGCGCATCAAGCGCGCCCAGAACGAACGCAGGTATGAGTTCTATGATGTCATCGCAGGTCGACGATGTCATGAGCGCACTCGTTTATTCAATCGTGCAGGTCTTCCACCCTGATCTTCTGGTTATGCAATAAATCGCGCATTTTTTGTAGCGCAAGTCGCGTGCGCGTCTTGACAGTGCCGATCGGACTGTTGAGCCGTTGAGCGATCTCGCTTTGTGAAAGCCCGCCGAAGTATGCCAGTTCCAGCACTTCACGCTGCTCCGGCGGAATCTGCGCCAGCGCCTGAAGGATAATCCGGCGGCGTTCACGCTCGACGGCTGTGCTGGCAACATCACCTTGCGGGTCAGGTTGCTCAAGCATTGCCTGATCTTCGTGATCACTCTTGACCACTACCGGGCGAGCCCGCTGTCGGCGCAGTTCATCGATGCATAGATTATGCGCAATGCCAAAAATCCATCCAGCAACCTGCCCACGTCCGATTGTGAACGATGTGCTTCGTCGCCAGACGCGCCAGAACGTTTCCTGGACGATATCTTCCGCCAGTTCGGTATTTCCGAGCATGCGGAGCGCCGTCGCGTACACAATGCGCGCATACCGATCGTACAGACACTCGAGTGCACTGCTGTCGCGATGCGCGATGCGCGTCATCAATATGTCGTCGTCCAGTGCAGACGAATCAGCAGAAGGAAATTTGACCTGACTCATCGCACTGTTCCATAGTAATCATACGGATAATCTTCACAATTGGATTGCTGCACTATTATAGCAAAAGCACAACCCTGCCACGCCAGGCGTCGTGTGGCGTAGCAGGGTTGATACAGCGGTCTGTCGTCCTTACCGAAGCGCCGACAGGAACTCACGTATGATCGGCGACTGACTGTCGTTATCGACGAGGAATGCGTCGTGACCGGCGATCGAGTCGATCTCGACGTGCTCAACCGATTTCTGCACGCGGCGCAGCGCGTCGGCGATCGCGAGTGACTCTGCTGTTGGGTAGAGCCAGTCGCTGCTGTACGACAGAATGAGGAAGCGCGCCTGTGTGCGCAGGAATGCCTTCTCCAGCGACCCGTAGCGCGCCGGCAGGTCCCAGTAGTCCATTGCCTTGGTGATGTAGAGATACGAGTTGGCATCGAAGCGCGCGTTGAAACTTGCTCCCTGATGTTCGAGATAACTCTCGATAACGAACTCCTGCGCCATTGTGTAAGAGGGACCACCGTGCTGGAACGTGCGCCCGAACTTGCGTTCCAGCGATTGCTCGCTCAGATAGGTAATATGTCCAATCATTCGCGCTGTCGCCAGACCGTCGACCGGCGGTTCGTGATCGTAGTAGTCGCCGCCGTGCCAGCGCGGGTCGGCCATGATTGCGCGGCGCCCAATGGCATTCCATGCCACGGTCTGCGCCGATGATCGGGCAGCCGTTGCCAGCAGGATTGCACTGCACACTCGCTCCGGGTATGCCGTCACCCATTCGAGCGCCTGGAAGCCCCCCATCGAACCGCCCGCAACGGCGAGCAGCCGGTCGATGCCAAGATGATCGATCAGGCGCGTTTGAGCGCGTACCATATCGCCGATCGTAATGACCGGGAAACGCAATCCATAGCGTTTCCCGGTCGCCGGGTCAATGCTGGAAGGTCCGGTGCTGCCTTTACATCCGCCGATGACATTCGAGCAGATGATGAAGTAGCGGTTGGTGTCGAATGGACGCCCAGGGCCGACCATTGCATCCCACCATCCTGCTTTGGGGTCGGTCAGGCTGTGGCGTCCGGCGACATGCGCATCGCCGGAGAGCGCGTGCAGGATCAGAATGGCATTATCGCGCGCCGGGCTGAGTTCGCCGTAGGTTTCGTATGCCAGCGTCACCGGCGCCAGTGATGCGCCGCTGTCGAGCGGCAAAGGCTCGAGCCAGGTTGCGTAGCGCGTCTGAACAAGACCGACGCCAAGCGGCGCGCGCTCTGGAGCACATGCGATCATGGGCTGCCTTCCTGTACACATTGGTTGTCTGATAGACCCACAGGCATCGTTGTGCGCAGATAGCTGCGTACTGCTTACACTTTTGCCAGCGCCTGATCCAGGTCAGCAACGATATCATCGATGGTTTCGATGCCAACCGACAGGCGCACAAAATCGTCGGTGACGCCGGTGAGGCGCTGCTCATCGGG
>JBEPYG010000292.1:0-6206 GCA_041641515.1 Roseiflexus sp. | reverse complement strand
CGGGAGTTCGCGTCGTATGCGCTGCCGCCGGTGCAGAAGCATCCATAAATGGCTGGCGCCTCGTCAATCCGCCACATCGTGGCAGCCGGGCACGCTGCCGTAGCTCGTGGAGCTGCGGCAAGGCGATCTGAATGTCGCGCTGATGATTGCCAGAGCGCTGCCCGGTGTCTGGCGCATACGCGACACCACAGTATCGTCGTCTGCGATGCGCATCCACAGTGTGTAGCTCTGTGTGTGCTATGACGCCAATTTTTCACCTGCCCCCTGATTTCATTCCGCCAGCGGTCGCAGTTCTGGCGGAATATCCGCATCTGTACCACCAGTCCAGGTGCTCGCTGGAGGTGCAGACCCGGCGTATCGTCGAACGGTGTGCGGTGTTCGTTCCTCGTCCAGCCGCAGCAGCAACGCTCGAACAGGCTGTGCGTGACTGTGATGGGGGCATTGTGGCGCTCGATTGTGACCACGGCAGTGGCGCAACGGCGCTGATCTGCTGGCTTGCCGCCACGCGCCGATGGGCATTCTGGTTGCCCGAAGATGACGCTGGCGGCGGTCTAGCGGCGCTTTGCGCCCAGATCCTGGCGCTCGCGGATCTGCCGGTGCCGCTGATTCCCCCTGTTGCGGCGCGCGATGCGCTGACGCTCGAGCGTCTGCTCGCAGAAGCGGCGGAGAAGCGACAGTCCGATCAACCGCTGGTTGTCGTCATCGGGCGAATGCCAGACAGTGCCGATACGCCTGTGCCACTCCCTCTGCCTGCCAGTCTTCCTCCTGGCGTTGTCGTGGTTATGCCGGTGACGCCAGATACGCAGCAACCGGCGATCGGCGTCCATTTCGCCGCTCGTGTGTCGTTGCAGATTGATGAAGCGTGGCTGGCAGAGATCGCTGCCCACGTAAGCGGGAACCACCGTCTGGCAACGGTTCTGGCGTTACGCAGCCAGGGGTCGCCGCTCTACCTTCGCCTGGCGATCGGGTTGCTGGCGGGACGAACGCTCGATGTGAAACGCCTGCCGGATGGGCTGGACGATCTGCACCAGCGCTGGTGGGAAGGGCTGGATACGCCGGCTCGCGCACTGGCGCGCATTCTTGCCGCTACTCGTGAGCCGCTGCCGGTGTTGCTGGCAGCGCAACTGGCGGAGTGCGCCAACCCAACAGCGATGCGTCTGGTGCAGCGCTGGGGTCCGCTCATCGAGCGCACCGACGCAGGCATTCGGTTGTACCATCGTGCCACACGCGCATTCGTCTCGGCAATATCGGGGGATGAACTGGCATCTGCACACGCGCGTTTCGCCGAACTGACGTTTGACCGGTCGAACGGAGCGCCCGAGCGACCAGGCTGGCAGGACGAACTGGCGCTGAGCCGCGAGTTCGCCCGCCACAGCGCACTCGGCGGCAGCGCAACGCAGGCGGCGATCCGCACTGTGGTCCGGCGCGCCTGGATTCGCGCGCAGGAACGACGCACCGGCAATCTGAACAATGCCGCCATCGATGGGTTGTGGGCGCTCCGCGCAGCAGCAGCGGATGGGTCGGCGCTCGATCTTGTGCGAGCCGCAGCTCTGTCCAGTGGACTGGTCTTTCTGGCGCGCAGTCTGCCGCCGCACGCGCCGGCCGAAGTGTTTGCCGCCGCCGTCGATCGCGGGCAACCGCGCGACGCACTGATGAAACACATCCGGGCAATGATCGACCAGTTGCCAGACGGGCGCGACAAGGCGCTGGCGCTGCGCAACCTTGGCGAAGTCTGCTATGCGCTGCGCATGCGCGCATCGGCCATGCGGATGCTCTCCGAAGCGCTCGATCTCGAAGCGCCCGGTCCCACCCGCCAGTGGCGCGACCAGCACGAAGAAACCCTTGTTGCGCTGGCGCGCGCTGCGATCGGTATCGGCGCGCCAGATACGGCGCTCGGCATTACCACACGCATTGTGCACACCGAACGGCGCGGCATGATCGAAACGGAAGTCGTGCGCTGGTTGATCGCGCACAGACGGTTGAGCCGCGCCGAAGAGGTGGCATATGCGATTGCACATCCGGGAAACCACGACTGGGCCATGGCGGAAGTGGCGATTGCGCACGCGCGCGCCGGCGACTACGAGCGCGCCGGGCTGGTGCTCGATACGCTGCGCGCTGCCACAGCTGTGGCGTGGGTCACCGCCGAACTGGCGTGCGATGCAGCGCGACGCGGCAACCCGCGCGCTGTGGATCGGGTGATGCTCCTGCCGAACCCGGCGCTCCGCGACCGCGCACTGGCACAGGTAGCACGCGCGTTGATCGTTCAGGTTGCGCCGGAAACCGCGCTCGAAGTCGCACGCATGATCGACGACCACGAAACCCGCGCCCGTTGCCTGATCGATATGGCGCTCGCCCATCCGCGGGTGGCGGCACAGGCGCTTGACGAAGCCGCCACTGCCGCTATTGCTGTCGAGGGAGAAGAACGGGCATCGGTGATTGCAGCGCTGGCAGCTGCTGAAGCTGCCAGTGGGCAGTTCGAGGTCGGTATGCGCATGGCGGCGCTGCTCCCCGAAGGAGAAGAGCGAGACCGCGCTCATTCGCGAACTGCAATTGCCCTGGCGCGCCGTGGCGATTACACAATAGCCGAGACCGTCGCACTCACCATCGCCGACGAAGACGAACGCGGTTGGGCGCTCGACGAACTGGCGCGCATCCTGGCAATGAACGGGCGCCACCGTGAGGCATTTACGCTGGCAGCGCACATTAACGACGCTGCGGCGCGGGCGCGGCTCGAGGCCGACCTGGCGATTGCCTGGGCGCGATCCGGCGCCGCAGTAGCGGCTCATGCGCGCGCCGAGCAGATCGCCGTGCCTGCCGAGCGGGCGCGTGCGCAGGCGGCGATTGCCCAGCCGCTGGTCGAATCTGGTGCGCGCGCGCACGCCTTCGTCAGCATTGCCGATGTGCTCCCCCCCAATGAGCGCAGTCGCTATCTGCTTGCCGCCGCACAGGCGCTTGCCGCTCACGGGTTGCCCGACGACGCCGAAGAAGTGACGCAGCTCATTCCGCGACCGCTGGAACACGCACGCGCCCTGATCGCCACGGCGCACGCTGCCGCCAGACGGCAGGAGATCCAGCGCGCGTATCACCTCCTTGGTCAGTCGTTTCTGACCATTGCTCCACTCGGGCGCACAGAGACACTCCAATGCATCGGTTGGGCAGCTGATACGCTGGCGCTGATCGGAGGCGCGGAACTGCTGTTGACCGCCGCCGCCGCCCTCGATGAGATCGATGGCTGGCTGGTTGAGTGAGGAGAACGTGGAACGTGTGAATGTGCGCACGTGAAGGTGCTGCCCCGATCTCTTATCCCCGCCGAACCCTGCGCGAACAGTGGTATCATGGCGCGTCTGACAGCCTTACGGTCAATCCTTAAAACAATGGAAAGGTATTCATTCCATGTCGAAGAAAGTTCGCGTCGCAATCATCGGCGTCGGCAACTGCGCTTCGTCGCTGGTGCAGGGAGTCGAGTACTATCGCAACGCCAGACCCGACGAATTCGTTCCCGGGCTGATGCACGTCAACCTCGGCGGCTACCATATTGGCGATATCGAGTTTTCGGCAGCGTTCGACATCGCCGATACAAAGGTCGGCAAAGACCTCTCGGAGGCGATCTTCGCTCCGCCGAATAATACGTATCGCTTCGCGCATGTGCCGCACCTTGGTGTACCGGTGCATCGCGGGATGACCCACGACGGTCTGGGAAAATTTTTGAGCCAGAAGGTGCACAAAGCGCCAGGTTCAACCGATGACATCGTCGGTATTCTGCGCTCCACCCGCACGGATGTTGTTGTGTCGTATCTGCCGGTTGGCAGCGAGATGGCAACAAAATGGTATGTGGAGCAGATCCTGGACGCCGGGTGCGGCTTCGTCAACTGTGTGCCGGTATTCATCGCCAGTCAGGCGTACTGGCGCAAACGCTTCGAAGAGCGCGGGTTGCCGATCATCGGCGACGATATCAAGAGCCAGGTTGGCGCCACCATTACGCACCGGGTGTTGACGGCGCTGTTCCGCGATCGCGGTGTACGCCTCGACCGTACCTATCAGTTGAACTTCGGCGGCAATACCGACTTCTACAACATGCTCGAACGTGAACGCCTGGAGAGCAAGAAGATCAGCAAAACCAACGCGGTCACCAGCCAGCTCGATTACGACCTGCCGGACGACGCAGTACACGTTGGTCCCAGCGATTATGTGCCCTGGCTGGAGGATCGGAAGTGGTGCTACATCCGCATGGAGGGCACAACCTTCGGGAATGTGCCGATCAATCTCGAACTGAAACTGGAGGTCTGGGACTCGCCCAATTCGGCTGGCGTTGTCATCGACGCGGTGCGCTGCGTCAAACTGGCGCTCGACCGCAAGATCGCCGGCGCGCTGGACGGTCCGAGCGCCTACTTTATGAAGACGCCGCCTCAACAGATGACCGACAATGAGGCGCGGCGGTTGACGGAGGAGTTCATTGCCGGGTAATGTGCAAATGTACGCTTGACAATCGTCATGCGAAAGCGTAAGATAAGATCGCAGCAGAGCGCCAGATAGCGCGCATGATCTGTCAATGCAAATGTCATGCGCGCGGGTGCGCTCGATCCGGCTGGCGTTTTCTCAGAAGGTGTCAGCCGGAAAGAACATACCATCAGTTCAACTGCCTGGCTGAAGGAGGCGCCGTGTTTGCGATTGTCGGGAAACGCCAGGCGTTCCGCCTTCTGGCGACGCTTTTGATCACCACGTCGTTATGGATCGGCGCCCTGCCGTCCTCCGCATCCGCCCAGAGCGATCTGCGCTATTTTGCGGAAACCGGGCATTTCCTGCGCGGCGCCTTTCGCGCGTACTGGGAGCGCAACGGTGGAGTGGCGATTTTCGGATTTCCGATCACCGAGGAATACCGCCGATCCGATGGGCGAATCGTCCAGTGGTTTCAGCGCGCCCGCTTCGAACTGGCGCAGGGGAACCCACCGGTCGTGCAACTCGGGCATCTTGGGCGCGAGTTCACCGGCGATCGCATCTTCCCCCAGGCGCCGCCTCAACCGAGCACCGCGCGCATCCGCTACTTCTCCGAAACAAATCACACACTGCGCGGTCTCTTCAAGGAGACGTGGGAACGGCGCGGCGGTCTGGCGATTTTTGGCTATCCGATCAGCGAGGAGATCTACGAAAATATCAACGGGCAGTGGACGCTGGTGCAGTATTTCGAGCGGCATCGCTTCGAATTGCGCCTCTATCCGAGCCGCGTCGAGTTCGGTCTGCTCGGCGAGGCGCTGGCGCCAGCCCAACTGCGTGCTCCCTGGCCCCCCAATATCGCGCCCGACCAGCCGTTGAACGAGGACGGCACGCCGCTGCCACCTCCTTTCCGACCAGGGCTGTATGCAAATGCACGGGTGATTGCCGAGGCGGATCAGACGTTCCGTATCGAAGGAGAAGGGTATCGTCCCGGTGAACGGGTGCGCTTCCTGCTCTCCTCGCCAGAGTGCGAATGCCGTCCGATCACGCTTGACGCTCAACCGCTCGCCGATGTCAATGGCTCGATCTCCTATGCACAGGTGCGCTTCAATGCGCGCGATTATCCGCGTGGACGCTGGTACCTGACGGCGCAGGGGCAAACGAGTAATCGCGCCGGTATTGCGCAGTTCTTTGTCGGTGTGGCGCCACCGGTCGGGCAACCCGGTGGAGTCGTCGTTGGCACAACGCCGCAGGCTGCGGCGTTTGGTCAGGCAGTGATCGTCCAGGGCAGCGGCTTCCAGCCAAACGAACAGGTCAGCCTGTGGCTTACTGCACCCGACCAGTCCGTGCGCGGCATCCCCGAATCGCCGACTGCTGACGGCAGCGGTTCGATCAGTGGTTCGAATGTCCGGATCACAATCGACAACACCTTCCGCACAGGGACGTGGTTCATCACAGCGCAAGGACGCAGCAGCGGTCGTCGGGCGATCGGGACATTCCGTGTCGATGCTGGCGCTACGCCTCCGCCAGCGCAACCTCCCGGCGACCCCGCGCGTCTCGGCATTCTCATCCACAATGAACTGCGCGTCAGCGGCGCCGGTTCGATTACGCCGCTCGCCGCGCCGCCAGGGTCCGGTTTCGTCTTCAATGCCAGCGGTTTCGATCCAAACGAGAAGGTCGGCGTCTGGTTGACGCGACCGGCCGGCGCGGGTATCGAACCGATCGATGAGCGCCTGGTGCAGCGCGAGGGAGGCAATGTTCGCGTCGCTTTCCGG
>JBEPYG010000291.1:0-6207 GCA_041641515.1 Roseiflexus sp. | reverse complement strand
CTGTTCTTCGGGAAGTTGACTTCAAAAGGCATTATAGAAGTCAGAACAGAAGTTGTCAAAAGCGGTGTAATCCAGATGTCATTGAATATGTTGACCGTGGTAATTGGGAGTCCATATAATGATTACCAGGGAGTACATAGGGGGTACATCATCATGTCAGTCCTCTTTGTTGCACTTGGCATTATGGTGCTGGCACTGCTCGCGCTGCTGCTCTGGTTTGTGCCGCATCTGCTGCATCAGCAATCGGCGCGGGTCGCTAGTGAGACCGCCCAGCTGCGCGAGATGCTGCTCGACCTGCTCAACGAACAGGAAGCAGTCGCCATGCGCCAGGCGCAACTCGGCGCCTCCCTCTCGACGCTGCAGGGACGACTCGAGACGCTGGCGCAGAACGGCGGCATTGCCCGCACATCGCCAGATCTGCTGGCGACCATCGATCAACTGGAGGCGCGCCTGAGCGATCTCCAGGTTCAGATCCAGTCCTGGCTCGATGGGCGACAGCACGGTTTACAGGCGCGAGATCGTCAGGACAACGAAGCCTGGGCGAATCTGATGGGGTTGCTAGCTGCGATCCAGGATCGTCTGGGTGCGTTATCGCGTGACCGCGCCAATGCGATGGCTGCGTTGCAGGCTAGCCAGTTGCTCGACGATCTCGAGCGCGAGATGCAACAACTGCGCGCCATTTCGGAAGATATCGCCACGCTGCAGCACCGGCTGCGGCGATCGTTGAGCGAGCGCGAACAGCATCTGACGCTGGCGCGCACCCGTTTGACCGATACCGTCACCATGCGCGGCGCCTGACACATGTTCTATTGATATAGGACTTGATTCCTGGTGATCAGCCGTTCGAAAGATGATACGATAAGCGTATGAGCATGATTGTCATTGACAACCAGGCGGTGCACTACGAAGTGTTTGGACGTGGTCGTCCAGTCCTCTTTCTGCACGGCTGGATGGGGAGCTGGCGCTACTGGTACCCAACGATCGAGCACATCGAAAAACAGTACCGCGCGTACTCGTTCGATTTTTGGGGATTTGGCGAGTCACGCCATAAAAGTGCAACGGAAAGTATTCACGACTATAGCCGTCAGGTGATCCGCTTTCTCGATGCACTGGGGATCGATCGAGTTTTGCTGGTCGGTCATTCGATGGGCGGCATGGTGGCCCTTAAAACAGCGCTCGATTACCCCACGCGCATCGCCAAAGTCGTGACGGTGGGAGCGCCGATTACTGGCGCGTCACTCTCGTGGTTTCTCAAATTGACGTATTACCAGCCGATCGCCAATGTATTTGCAAGTGCGCCGTGGCTGCGCCGCTTCCTGTTCCGCCACTTTCTGGGCGAAACAAGCGACCCGGCTGTGCACGAGATCCTCGATGACAGCCTGAAATCTTCAGCCAGCACGCTGCAGCGTTCGATTGCTTCGATGCTGCATACCGATCTGCGCCCGGAACTGTCGCTCCTGTCGGTGCCGGCATTGATTGTCCATGGCGGGCGCGATGAAATCGTCCATCCCAATCAGGCAGACCTGTTTCATCACGTGCCGCTGGCGCAGGTCGTGGTGATGCCGAAAAGTCGTCACTTCCCGTTTCTCGATGAGCCGGGGCAGTTCAATACGTTGTTATTGGCCTTTCTCGCACACGACTCCTCCCCTCAGCAAACGCCGATCCCACACCCCCTCATGCATCCGTCGCCTTTGCCTTGAAAACCATTTGCAGCGCTTGCAAAAGCTATACCGCCACCGAATTCTGAATCTCGGTGGCTTCTCCCGATTCCCCGATCGTGAACAGTTTCGGGATCTCCGCTCGCCGTCGTTACGCAATCGTGCTATAATCAACGGGCGTGGTTTCCGCTCGAGCGCAACAGGTCCTATGCCACTCTACGAGTATCAGTGCAGTGATTGTGCGCATACATTTGATATGCTGCAACCATTCCATCGCGCCGATGAACGCATCGACTGCCCGGCGTGCGGCAGCCGTCAGGTTCGACGCAAGATCTCCGTTATCGCGCTCAGAATGGATGCGGCATCGAAACACTCGGGTGAGGCGCCAGCCGGCGCGTGTTGCGGCGGAGGTTGCGGGTGCTCCTCCTACACTGGTTGAATCCGACACAAGAGCGCCAGGGACAGGACGTTTATGAAAGTCATTATTCCTACCGCCGGGCTTGGCACACGTTTGCGTCCGCATACGTACAGCAAACCCAAGCCGCTGGTCTCAGTCGCCGGAAAGCCCGTCCTCGGACATATTCTCGATACATTGACGCGCTTTTCGATTGACGAGATGATCTTTATCACCGGCTATCTGGGCAATCAGATCGCCGACTATGTAACATCAAACTATAAAATACCGACACGGTTCATCGAACAAACCGAACTGAAAGGTCAGGCGCACGCCGTCTATCTGGCGCGCGAAGTCGTCGATGGTCCCACCCTCATCCTGTTCGTGGATACGATCTTTGAGGCGGACCTGAGCCATCTGACGGAACAGGATATCGATGGCGCCATTTTCTGTAAGGAAGTGGACGATCCGCGACGGTTCGGCGTGGCATTCACCAAAGACGGGTTCATTACCAGGCTGGTGGAAAAACCGGAGACCGATGAGTCGAAACTGGCGATGATCGGTCTGTACTACATCCGCGACATCCAGTGGTTGATGCGCGCGATTGAAGTGCTCATGCTCCGCAACATTCAAACCAAAGGCGAGTACTTCCTGACCGACGCCCTGCAACTGATGGTTGAAAATGGCGCCCGTTTTATCGCACCGACGGTCGAGGTCTGGGAAGACTGCGGAAAACCGGAAACGGTGTTGCAAACGAATCGGTATCTGCTCGATCACGGGCGGGATCACGCCGATCCTGCGCGATTGGAGGGTTCGATCATCGTTCCACCCGTCTATATCGACGATACGGCGCGCGTGGTCAATTCGATCATCGGTCCGTATGTCTCGATAGCGGCGGGAGCTGTCGTCAAAGACTCGATCATTCGCGACTCGATTATCAATCGCGATGCGCAGATCGTCTCCGCCACGCTGCAATCGAGTCTGATCGGCGATCATGCGGTTGTTCTCGGCGATTTCCGTGAGCTCAATGTTGGAGACTCGTCCGAAATCCGGTATGGACGCTCCGCACACTAGTAGAGATCTGAAGGTGCTGTATGCTGTACTTTCCGAGTCCCGCCGGCGCTGTCGCCGGGGGAGTGGCCAGCGAGGGCCAGCGGAAGGCAACCCAGTACGGTCCGCGACCGCCGTTGTTGCGCCTGAGCAGTCGTGACAACTGGGAGTCTTCATATGGTGAACAGGAGTTGATCCAGCGCATGGCAGCGCTGGCACGCACCGCCGGGTTGCGCTTCTCGCGCATGTTGATCGTGGCATACTATGTGTCACTGAAAACCAATCCGTTCGTGGTGCTGACCGGCGTCGAAGGCGCTGGCAAGACCGAACTGGCGACATTATTCGCCGAGACGCTCCTCGGTCACGGCAGTCCACAGTATGCGTTGATCAATGGCGACTCCTCCTGGCTCAAGGCAACCGGTGATCAGCGCTCGTTTCGCTCATTGTTCGATCATTTCACCTCGCTCCGCTTCCTCGAACTGTTGCAGGAAGCGGCGGATCCGGGCAGCGCCGGCAAGGTGTTTGTGGTGTGCTTCGATGGCATGCATCCAGCCGAGGTGAACTACTATTTCACGACGTTGCTCAGAGTCGACGACGAAGGTCGCACACGCCTGAGTCTCCCTGGCATTCCCGATGACGAACGTCCAATTGTGCCGCCGAACGTCTCGATCACGGCGACCGTCAACACCGCCGAAGGCGTTGGGATGCTGGGCGCCGATGTACTACGTCGCGCTGGCGTCATTGCGTTTCGTGCCGGGCAGGCAGACCGTGCTGCATGGCAGCCGCAGCCGCCGCCACCGGTGGGACTGCAGCGTCTGTGGCTGCGTGCCAGACGACGTGATGCTACAGCAGCTCGTGAGCATCTGTTCCAGATTATTGGTTCGACGCAGTGGAACCAGATGGGATGCTCTGAACCGCTAGCTGCGGCGCTCAGACGCGCCGGCATGGCTCTGACGCAGCGTCTGCGCCAGGACGTGATGATCTACGTCGCCAACAGTTTCGATGCCGAAGGACGCGGGCTGTTCGATCCGGACGATGTGCTGCGAAATGCGCAGATCGCCTTCGATCATCAGGTGGTGCAACGGTTGATCTGGCGTCTGCGCGACGCTCCCGATCAGATGCTTACGTATCTGATGAGCGATCCCGACCGACAACACCCGCTGGCGTGGGCAGGGTGACTCCTCCTTCACGGGTAAGTGGGGGGTTCTTGCGCGAATGACGGCGCCGCTTTGCCACGGCGTCGTCACCGGTCATCACCCGTTCGATGGCGGCATCTTCGAGTGCAATGGCAGCGGCGTATTCATCGATCTGGACGCTGCGTCGTTGTCGGAGCGCAAGGATGGCTACATGCCGGATATCATCGATCGTGGCAGTCAGGCGAAAATCGGCGGCGGCGCGGGCCCGTGCTGCTTCGAACAGCGCGATCTCCGCGCGATGCGAAGGAACGGCGAGGCGCTGGATGCAATCGATGGCAAATTGCTCGGCGGCAGGGTCGATCGTCACCTGGGGCAAAATCTCGCGCGCTGCAGCGATTTCTTGTTTGAGTTTGCCGGTTTCATCGGCATACTCGGCGCGGAATGCCTCGGGGTTTTCACGGAAGCGACGCGCGCGCCGGTAGATCTCCAGTCGCTGATCACGATCCATCAACGGCGCCACCCATACCCGCAACCCGAAACGATCGAGAATCTGCGGACGCAGCGCTCCCTCCTGCGGGTTCATCGAGCCGATTAGAACGAATTGTGACGGGTAGAGTCGCGTCATCGGTCCGCGCCGCACGAATGTACGACCCTGCGCTGCGGCATCGAGAATCGCATCGACGACACGCGCGTCGAGCAGGTTGACTTCGTCGATATAGAGCACGTTGCGATGCGCACGCGCCAGGACGCCTTCTTCGAGCATCACCCGTTGCTGCTCGAGCGCCACGCGCTCATTGATGCCGCCGACCACATCTTCCATGCGAGCATTGAGCGGCAGTTCGATAATCCGCATCGGGCGACGGCGTTTGACCGGATTGCCCGCCTCATCTGTCTCTTCGACATCGACCAGCGGCATCACATCGAGCAGCCCGCGCACAGCGGTCGTTTTACCGACGCCATAGGGACCGATCAGCAACACCCCGCCAACCTGCGGGTTGATCAACGTCAGCACGAGCGCTGTTTTCAACTCCGCCTGACCGACAATCGCCAGGAAGGGGTAGGAAAGCGTCTCGTCCATGCCGGCACTCACAGCAGTTCGATGTCGGCGGCCAGGATTTCGAGGTCGGGTCGTTCCTCTTCGATCCAGCGCAGCACCGCCTGAATCTGCCCTTCGACATAATCGCCCGACCTCGAGACACAGGCGATGCCAATGACAGCGCGACCGTGATTGTCGTGCGCATCGACTTCGGTGACCGACACGTTGAAGCGGTTACGTATTCTGCCCAGCAACGATTTCACAATGCTCCGTTTCTCCTTCAACGAGCGAATGCCGGGCAAGCGCAGGGTGACCATGCAAGCTGCAACAATCATTGCTCGAATGCGATCAGGTTAGTTCCACGACCAGGGCCACACATTGCCAGTGCGTTGCTGACCGCTGCGCGGGAGCATGGCAAGCTCCACGTTGAGCATGCCAGTCGCTTCACGCAGGCGAGTGGCGACATCGCTCTCAAGCCAGTGCTGCTTCCGCTGGTTGTCGACATGTAAGCGGTGCGCCAGCCAATAGGAGAGCTCAACGGCATCGACAGGCAATTCCTCGTAATCGTACTCTCTCCCGGTGACACGCGCCATCGTCGTCCAGTACTGTTCATACGTCCGGCGCAGTCTGGCGACTTCGTCGCTCGATAGGGTTGACGTATCCTCTGGCAGTTGCGTGACCGAGGCGACCATGTACGGCTGGTGCTGAATGATGTACTGCACACGGAATCGGCGTTGCCCCAGGGCGATCAGCAGGTAGCGCCCATCGTCAAACTGCTGACTCTCAGTAATGCGCGCAATTGTGCCAATCTCGAATGGAACGACCGCTTCCCGTATGATATCGTCATCATCCACATTGAACTGACGTCGCAGACTGCGGATGAACGGATCGTCGGGGCTGACTTCGCTGCCGGAGCGGAGCAGCACAACGCCG
>JBEPYG010000290.1:0-6216 GCA_041641515.1 Roseiflexus sp. | reverse complement strand
GCACTTCCAGCCGCCGGAGATGTTCGCGTATCTGGCCGAGTCTGCCGAACGCGAACCGTACTGGACAATGCTCCTCGGTCTGCATACGACGACCCGTCAGTCGGCGGCTTCGGCGGATGAAGGGCGCGTTCTGGCGGACATGGATCGTGCTGGGATCGACTGCGCAGTGATTCAGGGGGAGTACTACCGCCAGCACGAGTCATGCGTGCTTGGCAACGACCGCGCGCTGGCGCTGCGCGCGCGTCACCCAGACCGATTTCTGGTGTTTGCGACGGTCCAACCCGCTGATAAACGTGCGCTCGATGAAGTGCGACGCTGCGCCGCAGCTGGTGCAGCCGGCATTGGCGAACTCAACCCGTATGCCCAGGGGTTTTCCCTCGACTCACCAGCGTTCCTGCAGCTGGCGGAAACCTGCATCGATCTCAATCTCCCGATTCTGCTTCACATCAACGAACCGGTTGGACGCTTCTACCTCGGCAAGGCCGTCACGCCGCTGGTGCAGTACTACGAACTTGCAGTACGCTACCCTGAACTCACGATCATCCTGGCGCACTGGGGAGGCGGGCTGTTCTTCTACGAACTTATGCCGTCGGTGCGCCGGGCGCTCCGCAATGTGTGGTACGATACAGCGGCATCGCCGCTCCTCTATCCGACTGAGGATATTTTTGCCGTGGCGCTACGGTGTGTATCTCCGCACAAGATTCTGTTCGGCAGCGACTATCCGCTGCCGCTCTACCCACGCATATCGCGCGAACCCGACCTTTCCGCCTTCCTTGATGAACTCATGGCGCTGGACATCGCCTCTGACCTGCGCAACGATATTCTGGGACGCAACAGCGCACGCCTGCTGGGCCTGATCCCGTCCGACGATACGCCAATGCCAGAGTCTTCGTCGCGTTCAATCTATTTTTCCCTTCCCGGCTATCCGGTGACCGCCACCATGTCGGTCGCTGCCATTGCTGCTGCGTGGCCCTCAACCCATGCCGTTCTGGAGGCATACGGCATTCCCTGGGAAACGGTCGAGGTTCCGTTTTGGGAACCGCTGAACCAGGCGGCGGCGGCGCGCGGAATTGGACCAGAGCGCCTGGCTCATCTGCTTGCAGACCTTCAGGCTGCTGTTCAGCACGAGAGTGAGATGCCGTGAATCGCGCGCTCGCCGTTTTTGTCTTTTTTGGTATTGGCTACTTTCTTTCCAATTTCTTCCGCGCCGCCAATGCCGTAATTTCTAATGACCTGATGCGCGACCTGGGGTTGAGCGCTGCCGACCTTGGTATGATGACCAGTCTGTTTTACGCCGGTTTCGCTGCGGTACAGTTACCACTCGGCGTCGCGCTGGATCGCATCGGTCCGCGCTTTGCCGTGCCTGCTCTGATGCTGATGACGGTGATCGGGTGTCTGTTGTTCGCTGCAGCGACGGCGCTGCCGCAGGTCGCTGTAGGGCGCACCCTGATCGGGGTTGGTATGGCGGGAAATCTCATGGGTGCGGTCAAAGCGTTCAGCGCATGGTTTCCGCCGCAGCGCGTGGCGACATTCACCAGTCTGATGGTTGGCATCGGAGCGCTGGGAGCGCTGGTGGCGGCGACGCCGCTGGCCTGGCTGAATCAGCAGTTTGGCTGGCGAGCGGTCTTCGTTGGCGGCGCTGCCGTAACACTCCTGAGCGCCACGGGAATTGTCGCCGGCACGCGCAACGCGCCACCCGGCGTGATCTGGCGTGCATCGCCAGATGTATCCAACGAAGGGTTTGCCCGAATCTTCCGCACCCCGCAGTTCTGGCGCATTGCCCCACTCAATGGGATGCTCCTCGGCACCACGCTTGCGGTTCAGACGTTGTGGGCGGGACCGTACCTGTTCGATACGCTGCGCATGTCGCAGTTCGAAGCCGGCAACCTGATCCTGATCATCAGTGCAGGGGTGGCGGTCGGGTATGCCGCGTGCGGTGCGCTGGCAGATATGTTCGGTGCACGACGGGTGCTGACCGTGAGCACCCTCGCGTTTCTGGCGGCTCAGACGCCGCTTCTTCTGCCTGTTCCTCTGCCGGTGGCGGGGCTGGCAGTCGCGTTCTTCCTGTTCGGTTTCAGCGGCGCATTCAGCCTGCTGACGTTGGCGCAGGTGCGTGAACTGTTTCCGCCTTCCATGGGCGGGCGAGCTGTTACAGCCGTTAATCTGTTCGGCTTCGGCGGAGCAACAGCAATTCAATGGGGCATGGGTGTGATTATCGGCGCATTCGAGAGCAACAGTGACGGTCGGTACCCGGTCGAGGCATACATCGCAGCATTCGGTACAGCGTTTGTCCTCAATGCACTTGCGCTCGCCTGGTATCTGACGCCGACGCCGTCACAAGCAGGTGAAGTCAGGGTAAAAGGATTGTAGAATGCACATGTTCACTTTTCCATCGTGCCCGCATGCATGCTCCTGGGAGTCAGACACTCGCCTATCGCATCCCACTGCCGTGGGGCGAAAGCTCGCGGCTGGCGGGGGGAAGTCCGCTTGGCGCCGTGGGGCTGAAGCCCTCGGCTAGCAGGGCAAAGCTCGCCTGCGCGGGCTGGCGGGGATGCTGGTGAAGCTGTGGGGCGAAAGCTCGCGGCTGGCAGGGGGGCCGCTTGGCGCCGTGGGGCGAAATCTCGCGGCTACCAGGGGGAAGCTCGCTTGCGCGGGCTGGCGGGGATGATGTTCAGGAAAACCTTCGGCACGAGCAAGATAGATATGCGCATTCCTCGCTACGACGCCTACATCTTCGATCTCGACGGAACCGTCTACCTCGGTGATGCCCTGCTGCCCGGCGCAGCCGTGACGATCGCGCGCCTGCGCGATGCCGGGTCGCAGGTTATCTTTCTTTCCAACAACCCGACCCGCACCCGCGAGCAGTATGCGGCGAAACTGACGGCGCTCGGCATTCCGACAACGGCAGACGAGGTGATCAACTCATCGTATGTGATGGTGCAATGGTTGCTAGCAGAGGCGCAAGGCAGCCGGGTCTTTGTGGTAGGCGAACAACCGCTCTGTGATGAACTGAGTGCCGCCGGGTTCGACCTCGCCGACGACGCCGATGGTGTCCAGTTCGTCATTGCCTCGTTTGACCGCACCTTCACCTACCGCAAATTGCAGATCGCCTTCGACGCCATTCGCGCCGGAGCGCGCTTCGTGGCCACCAACCCCGATCGCTACTGCCCGACTCCGACAGGCGGCGAACCCGATGCAGCAGCGATGATTGCAGCGATTGAGGCATGCACTGCACGTCAGGTCGAAGTCGTTGTCGGCAAGCCATCCCCGATCATGGTGCAGACCATTGCCGGGACGCTGCGCCTGCCACCAGCACAGTGCCTGGTGGTTGGCGACCGCCTGGAGACCGACATTGCCATGGGTCGCGCCGCAGGCATGGCGACGGCGCTGACGCTGACCGGCGCAACCGATCGCCGTGCGCTGGCGGAGGCGACAATCCGGCCGGATTATGTCATCGAGTCGATCGCAACCCTGATCGAGTGAGACGGAGCAATCGCTCGTCATTCGACCTCACAGCATCCCGCTTCTCCGATTGAACCCTGTGACGCACCTGCCAGTGCATCTGTGAAGAGTTACACACTTGTTACATTTGACCTCTTCCACTAGGCGGTGGTTTGCGCTATGGTAGCAGCAACCGTTACGCAGCATCCCGTACGGTGGAGCGAGTTCACGGATCGCTCTTCACCCGGGATGCTGCCTGAGCGTGGGCGGCACGGAGGTGTCAGCGATGCGGAGCGACCGACAGCAACCGTCTCATCACGATGGCAGCGGTGTGCCGAGGGCACGCCGGCTGGCCGTCGTCCAGCGCGGATGGCAGCACGAGCGCGGTGGGGAAGCCGTTGAGTCCCTGGCGTTGATCGCTGGCGTCCTGGCGCTGCTGGCGGCAATCAGCGTGGTGTTCCACGCTCGTGCCGTTGCCATCGGCGATGCAGCAATAGCGACGTTCACGCACTGGCTGGCCGGTGTCTCGGGTGTGGCATCGGTTGAGAGCAGCGGCGGCATCGCGGCGCCGCAGGTACGGGCACTCCCCCAGAGCGTGGTGAGCCTGCCACATTTGCTGGAGCAGGTGGCAGCGGCGGCCCCGTGGGCGGAACGGGCGCTCGGGATCGCGGGCAGTCTGCTGACCGGCATCGTGGCGTGGGTTGCAGTGGCGCAGCCGGCGTCGCAGCACACGTCCGATTCGTGGTTCAGCCAGGCGGGTGCTGCGCTACGCTGGATGGGTGAGCAGGCGGTCGGGGTGGTCGTTGGCATGTTCGAGGGGGTGTACGATACGGTGGTCGGGCTGGTCACCCTCGTTGTCGATCTCGTCAAGATGGTCGCAGGCGATCGCGGTACGCAGCAGAAATACGCGGCGCTGATCGATGCGCTGATCACCGATCCGCTCGGGACGGCAGGAAGGGTGCTCTGGTCGATCGTCGAGCCGATTGTGACCGACTGGCAGGAGAGTCGGTACGGTGAAGCAATCGGCCGGGTGGTGTTCGAACTCTTGCCCGCGATTCTGGCGATCTTCACCGGGGGTGTGACTGCTGCCGGGTATGCGTCGAAGGTGGGGACGGCCGGGAAAGCCGTGGATGCCCTGGGGGACGCGGGACGGATCATGAACCATATCGACGACGCAGCTCGGGTAGTAAGCAGGATTGACGATGCAGGTAGAATAGCAAACAGGATTGACGATGCAGGTAGAATAGCAAACAGGATTGATAATGCGGGTGACGTCGCGAGTCGAGTTAATAACGGCGCTCGTGGAGTATCCCAAGGAAATGCTGTCAGCGGCGCCACTGCCCGACTAAGCCCGTCACAACTCCGCCAGCTCCGGCGGCAGGCTGGCACGGTCGCACGAACAGGCGTACCGTATGATGAGTTCGGTTTTCCAATATTCGATTCATTCTTCGACTTTGACATTCCTCCTCATCTTCGTGGTCCGAGGATCAGTGATACACAGCAGATGAGCGCTGCGACCAGAGCGTTGCGCGAAATGTTGGATGCAGATCCTGATATTGCTCGAAAGATGGGTTTGACTGCTGAACAGTTAGAGGCAATACGCCAGTGCAAACCGCGGATTCCTGGATTTACGTGGCATCATCATCAGGATGGTCGAACGCTACAACTGGTTGATCGTTCTATCCATACCGCAACGCCGCATATTGGCGGTCGTGCTGTAACAGGAGGTCGTCCATGAGTGAGTCAATGACGATTTACTGTGCATTACCCAACTTCGAAGAGATTGCTCAGATGGTGATGTCCAAACCGGGATGGGTGCTGCTGCAGCGCGAAGTAGCGCATATCCATCTGCGATCCCCCGAGGGCGAAATGAAGGTCCATGCACTGTTTCCCGTCGTTGGTGGCAAATTCGGACGCGTCTACATGGGCACGTTGAATGCTATCAGGCGTATTCCAGGGATGGATCAATCAATGCGTGATCGGCTCTACGATGACGTTAAGCGCGCTGAGATGATTCTGGGATGCGTGGTGGAACCAGATTTTCTGGAGCGCGATGCACGGTTTGACGCGGTTTTTGAAATTGCACAGCTGTGCCAGGGCGTGGTATTCGACGGTTTTACATTTCTCACGGACAACGGCGAGGTTATTGCCACGCTCAACGGTGGTGCACCCGAGTTGGGAGTATAACCAGATAGCGCTGGTTGCTGAACATGAGTTGATTACAATCTCTAATGATAGATCTGCTCCACCACATACAGCATCCGCTCTCGTGAGCAAAGCGTCTGCGCACGACAAACACCTGCCGCGCTATACTTCATCCGCAGCGCCGGGTCGTCTCTCACGCGGTGGATGGCTTCTGCCAGTGCCGTTGTCTTTCGGCGGAACAACGAGACCTGTCTCCTTGTGAACATTGATGAAGTCGGTTCCGGTGCCGAGCGCTGTACTGATGCAGGACACTCGCCTGCCAGCGCCTGATCGGTCCAATGCCGAACGCTTCAGCACGCAGGTGGAAGGGTGGCGTCGTAACTGAACATCTTCAAGGGGGCCTATACTCAATAGCTGGCGCGCCACGAATAGCTAAAGGAGGGCTGGCAGTTGGTTCAGGAAGGCCGGCGCGTCAACGCTCATGGCTATGGCCTGGTACTGAAGCGGAAGGAGGTCGAGCAGGCGTACATCGATCTGGGCGTAGCCGCAAGCTAGGATGACTAATCTCCGCTCGTCAGGCGCGCACCCTGCCTCGCGCTTCTCCGACGGCCCCCCGTTAACGATTCGGCC
>JBEPYG010000289.1:0-6232 GCA_041641515.1 Roseiflexus sp. | reverse complement strand
TAGCAAAATCCTGGGATGCGACCGGCTATTTCAGGCTGACGCGCAGCACTCGATTGCCCGTGCACACCTGAGCTTGCGTCTGCTCTGGATCATCGAGGCGCTCCGCTACCTGCAGGCGCGCCACATCCATTTCTACCGGCTCCCCGATGATCTGCTGGCGCCGGAGGAAACAGGCGGACCCGCAGCTGATCAGATTGCCAGCGCCGCTGCCATGATCGACGAGGTGCGCGCCCATATCCGCACCTTGGCAATCCGGCTCAGCCTGCACCCATCACCAGGCATCGCACCGGGCGGCGCGGGCGACGGCGCCGCGGCGCGCGCGCTGTCGCACATCGAGTCGCTGGCGCTGCTGCTCGACGCGCTTGGCGCCGGTCCCGAGAGCGTGATCGTGCTCCACATCGGCGGCGAGGGGAGCGACGGCGCAGCTGCCATCGAGCGGTTCGCCGTTCGCTTCGAGCGGTTGTCGCCTGCAGCGCAGCGACGCATCGCTGTCGAGCATGATGGCGATCGATTCGGGTTATTTGCCGCATTGCAGCTCCATCGCTTCACCGGCATTCCGATCGTCTTTGATGCGCTGCACTTTCAGTTGCGCAACCCGGAGCGGATCGGGCTGAGCGAAGGGCTGGGTCTCGCGCTGGCGACGTGGGCGCCTGGCGTGCGTCCAGAGGTTCACTTCAGCACTCAGCGCACCGAGGCGCACCTCAAGCCGGTGGTGCGAGGCGCGCCACAGGTGCTGGCGCCACGCCCCGGGCAGCACAGCGACTTTATCAACCCATTCGAGTTTGCGGCATTTCTGGCAGCGGCGCGCGGGCTGCCGCCGTTCGATGTCATGCTCGAAGCTAAAGCTGGCGATCTGGCGCTCCTGCGGTTGCGCGACGACCTGCGCCGCTACGCGCCGGAGTGCGCTCTATGGGTGGAGTAATCCATTTCAGATTGCAGATGTCGGATTGTCGATTGCTGGAATGGCACTGCAATGTGTTCAATTCCAAACGACGTCGCTTCGGAACAAGGCATCGCTCTGCCATACGGAGGGAGGAACGATGCGTCCTGATCGCTCAAGCGACCTGTCGCTCGACGACATTCCCGCCGATGCGCCGGTGCTCGTCTGCGTGGTGACGCGCCCGGCAGATCTCGAACGGGTGCGCGCCGAAGGATGGTACCGCATACCGGTTGGTCGGGCGCGTGCGCCGCTCGCCGTCGGGTATCTGGCGTTCTACCAGACAGCAGCGTTCGGACCTGAACGCTGGTCAGTTCGCTATCTGGCGGCAGTACACGCCGTCGATCTGGCACGCCGCTACGAACTGATTCCGGATGAGCCGCGGCATCCGCGCGCTTCTCTTCGCTACTATCGCTTTTCTGTGGGTCGATTGCTGCACCTGCCGGTAGCTATTCCCAGCCGGCGTCTGCGCCGTGTCACTTTCATCCCGACCACATTCGGTCGGCTGCTGATGGCGACCGATGTCGTCGATCTCTGGCATCCCACGGCGAAGCCGGTCCGGGGCGAGGTATGGGGCGCCGGGGTCAATGCGCAATGGACGGGGAACGCGGGAATGTAAAACGGGCAAACGTGGAACGTAAGAAGACGCGCCCGACCTTTGAGGTCTTGCGCCGGCGACCCGTGTCAGCTGCTGCACCTTGCCGGAAGCAGGGCATCTTAACCTGGTGTGCGGGTGTCCCGAACTCACGGGTCTTGGTGAGGGGAACGGGGGACAACGTTCGATGTTCACCATCGTATGGTATCATTTCGTATCCACGATGGAGGAGGAGGTCTCCATATGTTGTCGCGCCTGTATGTGGAGGTACGATGATGATGAAGTCAGCTGCCATTCAACGCCGTGAGGCGCCATCATCCGCAACGGAGTCACGGCGTGGCATGGCGATCACCCTGATCGTCTTCCACCATATTCCGATCCCTGCCGAACAGGCGATTGCACGGTTTACGGCGCCGGCCAACACCCGCTCGCCTCACTATCACGTTGCTGTCGATGGAACGATCACACAACTGGTTGACGAAGCGCGCGCGGCGCGCCACAGCGGTCTGGCAAAGCTTGGGCGCATTCGCAATATCGACCGGATCAGCATCGGCATCGCCATCGAAGGCGCGCCGCGCGCGGAGTTCCCGCCTGCGCAAGCAATCGCACTGCGCGACTTGACGCTGAGCATTCAGCATCGGTACGATCTGCTGGCTGAAGCGGCGCTGCTGTCCTGGTCGCCGCCGCGATCAGGCATGGTTTACGGGACGCTCTCTCCTTTTCGATTGCCGCCGGCGCCTGCAGCGCCGCCGACGGCATTGCTCGGAACACCGACGCTCGACAGTACACCGGAGCAGCAACGATCGCTCTGGCTGTTCCTGCAGAACGAAGCTGCAGAGCGAGCTGGCGGTTTCAATATCGGCGCCGCATTTCACCTGCATGCCGCAAAGCATGGCTTCGGCGCGCCAATTGCGCCAAGCTCGCCACGATCCGCCTGGCTGACAGTTAACGGACGCCAGTACAACTATCAGCACTTTACACGCGACACTGCGTTCAATGAAGGGGAAAAGTGGGCGGAGGTGCAATCGCTGAGTGCGCTGATCGCGGGCAACTTCCCTGCCCCCGGCACGCTTGCCTTCGAGCTGCTGAAGTCGGGATTCATGGCCGGAATCGCTGCGGGCAAATCGAAGAACGGGAACACACAGTTCAACCCGGGATGGGCATTTCATCGCCTGGCGGCGGAACAGCAACTGGGTCCGGCGCTGAGCGGCAGTTACCGAATTACGGTCGAGGGGCAGCAGTTTTCGATGCAGGTCTTCTGCTGCGACACGCTGTATACGCCCATCGCCAACCCTGAAACGAAGACTAGTTGGAACGATGTGCGCCGGCTCACCGAAACGCCAGCCGGTCCGCTGCGCGATCGTTTGTGGGCTGAAACATACCAGGCAAGCGGCGTGCCGTATGACCCATCGTCGCCGTTCTATCAGGCGGCGGCGGTGGCCCGCATCGGCGCGCCGTTGACCGATGTCTGTCAGAAGACGTTCCAGGGAACGCCGCTCACCATCCAGGTTTTCGCTCTCGACACCCTGTACCGCATTGGCAACGGACCGATCCGGCGCCAGAGTCAACTGGCGCGGCCGCTGCAGGTCGAACAGTGGCAACCAAAGCCATCCGCGCCGCCGCCGGTTGTTGAACCCGCCGTTACCCGCACTGTCATCAAGCCGGTCGGCGGTTTCTCGATGCCACCTGGCGACCGTAGCAGTCCGCAATGGCCCCCGCCGCCCGATTTCAAGCCGCTGATTACGGCGGCACAGCGTCAGGCGCTCTTCGGCGCCTACGAGTTCGTACCCGATCCGAGCCGCGACCGGGACGGCATCCGCATTCTGGGAACATGGGAGCAGGACAATATCGTGACGGTTCAGATACCGCAGCTGGTTGGGCGCGCTATTCGCGGTGCGCCTGCCAACGGCGCAGTGCGCTGGCATCGTCTGGCGGTCAACCAGTTGCTGCGGTTGTGGAAGGCGTGGGAAGAGGCGGGGTTACTCGATCGCGTGATCATCTGGAATGGGTCCTACACTCCGCGTTTCATTCGCGGGCGCAAGGACGATACCGCCAATAGCCTGAGCAACCATGCGTTTGGCACGGCGTTCGATATCAACTACGACCCTGCAACCAACCTCAATGGGCTGAATGCCGTCCCTGCGCTGGTCGGGCAGCGCGGATCGGTGCGTGAACTCGCTGCAATTGCGCAACACTTCGGGTTCTACTGGGGCGGGCATTTCCCCCGACTCGACGGCATGCATTTCGAGGTGGCGGTGCTACAGCCATAGCTGGCACAGGACGAAACGATTCCTTCTGCTATAATTGCTTTCAGGCGGTGTGGTGCAGATGTGCGGGTCTCTCAGAATAGCCGATATTCGATAGAGTTGCATACCCTCCTGTATCCCTCCCCGCGCTCAGGGGTTGGGAGGGTGCTTATCGGCGTTTCCAGCAAGCGACACCCACCAGCGTGAGGGAGCGTGGAGTTATGTTCTGGCAGACTACGAACTCCGTCGGGGCATGGTGGTCCGTACTCTGGCAGGCCGTGCCCCTGACGCACCCGCGTGCTCCGGGGAGAATTCCCCGTCGGGGCAACTCTGCCGCTCGCATAGCCGATATTCGATAGTCTCCACCCTCCTGCTTGCGGGGAAGGTTGGGAAAGAATCTGCCAGTTTATGTTTACCTTAGTGTGTGCAGGCGATTGTCAGGAATGCAACCATGACGGTTGATATTGTTCTCCCACAGATTGGCGAAAGCATGACCGAAGCTACGATTGGTCGCTGGCTCAAGCGCGTCGGCGACCGCATCGAGCGCTTTGAGGCGCTGGTAGAAGTCGAGACCGACAAGGTTTCGACGGAAGTGACATCGATCGCTGAGGGTGTTCTGCTCGAAATCATCGCTCCCGAAGGCGCTACTGTGCCGGTCGGCGCATTGCTGGCGCGCATTGGTGAAACGATGGAAGAACGGGCAGATGTTGCACCGGAGGTGCAACCGACTGTAGATGCAACGACATCGGCAGCAGCGGCAACAACGTCAACCGCGCCGGAACCAATGCACGTGCGTCGCGGGAATAGTCCGCCGATCACCCCGGTCGTTGCGCGTCTGGCTGCCGAGCATGGCATCGATCTGAGCCAGATCCGCGGCACCGGCGCAGGCGGGCGCGTCAGCAAAAAAGACGTGCTGCGCTATATTGAGATGCAGAAACAGGGTGCGACTGCCGCTGCTTCGAGCACGCCTGTCGCAACGCCAGAGCTTCCTTCTGCTCCGGCGCACGAGGCGTATGCCACGGTATCCATCCCTCAGACGCTGCCTGCTCCACCGGCGACACAGCGTGCACCGGTTGTTCAGGCACTGCCTGACGATGCAACCCTGACGCCGCTGACGACCATGCGCCGTGTGATCGCCGATCATATGGTGCACTCGCTGCGTGACGCTCCACAGGCGACGACGGTCTTCGAAGTCGATATGGGACGCGTCCTGGCGCATCGTGACCGGTATCGCGCGTCCTTCGATCAGCAGGGGATACGGCTGACCTTGACAGCATATGTGGTACAGGCGGTTGCGACAGCGTTGCGCCGCGTTCCGGCGCTGAACACGCGCTTCACTGAGGAAGGAATCATCACCTACCGGCGCATCAATATCGGTGTGGCAGTCGCCCTCAATGACGGATTGATCGTTCCGGTGTTGCGCGACGCCGATGAAAAGAGTCTGGCCGGCATTGCCCGCGCGCTGAACGACCTGACCGAACGGGCGCGCACGCGCCGATTGCAACCGGACGATACTGAAGGTGGGACGTTCACCATCTCCAACCATGGCGTCGGCGGCAGCCTGTTCGCCACGCCGATCCTCAACCGCGGGCAGAGCGGCATCCTTGGGGTTGGCGCGGTCGTCAAACGTCCAATGGTGGTGACGCACGAGGGGAGCGATGCGATCGTCATCCGTCCGATGTGCTACCTGTCGCTGACGTTCGATCACCGCGCCTGTGATGGCGCAACCGCTGACGCATTTCTGGCGGCGGTCAGGGAGATGCTCGAGACCTATCCGGCGCAGTAGCCATTTTTGATTACGGTGCCCAGGTGCGCTTTGACACGACGCTGCGCGCAGCGTGTTCGCGTAATACCAAGCAGTATCATACCTTCGCTTATGGCGCTACCGTCGGCGTCGGATTTGCACGCGGCACAACGCACATCAATTCGATCGGCGCTGCAGCTGGAGCAACGCCTGCCAGACTCACCGGTTGATCGGCGCCGTACTGATAGGTGCGGATCGGAAGCGGGCGATCACTCAGGCGCAATCGGACGCTGACCGGATACTCGCCTGGACGTTCAGGACCAACCAGCATATCGATCCGATAGACACCGTTGGGCGCCACGCTTCCTCCACTCACAGCGCGTCTCCCGAAGTAGAGAAGAAACGACTCACGCGGCGGTCCGATGCCGGTCAGCACAATCCGATCGCCCGACCGGCACTCAAAGCGCACCAGTTCCGCCAGCGAAACTTCTGGCGTGGGCGTTGCTGCCGGCGGCGCGGGAGGAAGTGGCGGCGGCGCGGGAGGCGGAGGCGCCTCGGTTGGCAGGGGCAGCGGTTCTGCGGTTGGCGCCACAGTTGGCAGCGGTGGCGTTGGGGTGGGTTGTGGGGTCGGGGTTGGAGTGACGACGGCGACTGCCACCGATGCCTCTGCGCGGATACCAAACCGGCTGACCGCCAGAATGCTCAGATCG
>JBEPYG010000288.1:2276-6235 GCA_041641515.1 Roseiflexus sp. | reverse complement strand
AGAGGCGTGAGAGAGCAGTGCGTTGCCCTGCTGCGGAGCCGCGTCCAGGCGCGGATTCGATGTTGCTCGCCGTCCATTCCCAGACATTCCCAATCAGATCATGGACCCCATACGCACTGACGCCGCTAGGGAAGCATCCCACTGGCGTCGTCGCCCAGCGCGATTTCCCATCAGGCCCGGTGCGAGTCTCGGCGACATTCGCTGCCCCCGCGATCCACTGATCGCCCCAGGGAAAGCGACGCTTGACGCGCGCACGAGGACCCCATGCGGCGGCTTTTTCCCATTCGGTTTCGAGCGGCAGCCGCACTACCATGCCCGTGGGGAGCCGTCCTTCGGCTGCCAGGGCGCGGGTCAGCCACGCGGCATATGCCACGGCATCGTGCCAGGTCACGCCGACGACCGGCTGTGAAGGATTGTTGAAGCGCGGATCGTACCAGTAGTGCGGTTTGGGATGCCCGGGGCGCGCAGCCAGGAAACGGGCATATTCCGCATTCGTGACAGGATAGATACCGATCTGATAGGCGGGGAGATCAATCCGTTGTGCCGGTCCTTCTTCGCTGTAGGGCGCGTCATTCGTGCCGTACACAAAGACCCCGGCGTCGATCTGCGCCAGCGGCGGCAGCAGATGTTCGAAGCGCGGATCGCCCAGGCGTCCCAGCATCAGCCCGGCGATCACCCGATCCTCCACTGCAACCGCAGGATCGGCGATCATCGCAAGCAGGCGCTGCTGCACCTCGTGCAGAAGGTCCGGGAAGCGCTGCGCTTCGATCGTTTCCAGACAGAAGGCGGCAAGCAGCGACGCCTGTTCTCGAACGATGGCGGAAGCGCCGACGCCAGACTGAGGGGCAGGAGTGGATGGTGCTCGACGCCTTGACGATTTTTGCTTTACGGCACGCTCCTCTTTGGGCTGCCGATCGTGTTCTGACTGTCGGAGCAGGCGCCATATGGGGAGCGGGTCTGAAACCGTCCCCTGGTCATCGTCTGCCGTCGGGCGGTTCATCCGTTGCCAGACGGCGAGGGTGAGCGTCTCGCGCCAGGCAGGATCACCGGCATAGCGTACCATAATCGCATCGAAATCTTCAGCGCGCGCCAGGGCATGCGCCGCCAGAAACGCCCGTAATCCGGTCTGCGGCATCTGGTACGCTAGCTGGAGCGCCTCGCCTGCAACAATGTGGAGCAGACCAGCCTCGAATGCACGCTCGATCACTGCTGCAATCTGCGCCTCATCGGCATTGGGCGCGCCCTCACGGATCAATCGTTCAACATCCGGGCGCACCAAAGCGCCTGAGCGCCCATCATCGTGTGCAGCGCGCTGCAATGCTAGCGCTAGCGGCGCCAGCACCAGCGGCGACGGCTCACCAGCGCCCCACAGCGCAGCAATAACCTGCTGGTAGACGCGGGCGCGCGCTGCCGGGAGCGTATGACCGCTGGCATCAACCGCCACCGCGATCGCGGCGGCAAGCGGCTCGCACGTCAATGCCCGCAGTCCGTCGTCAATGAGCAGACGTCCCTGAAGATCGGCGATCTGTTCGGCGATCGTCCCACTTCGCGCCGGCAACGGTCGAGACGCCGCATCGCTCACTTCGCGCACGACCCGTCGCCGATTGATGGCGGTCAGCAGACGAGCGACCATGCTATCGACCTGAGCGCGTTCGAGGGGGGCAAAGTGCACCAGCTGGAACCCGTGCGTCTGCAGGAAGTGTGCGGGCGAGGAGTTAGCGCTCGTATGAGGGCGACAGGTGCAAATATACCGGTTGGCGGGGAACGCTGCGACGATCTGTGTGACCATCACGGCAGAACGCAGCGTTACACCGTCGATCACGACCAGTGCCTCGCCGTTGAGCAGCGCCTGATGCACTGATTCGACAAAGGCGGCGAGACCGCTGGCGAACAATTGCATCTCGATCAACGACCACGGATCAGCCGTGTCAGGGAGCGCCGGCGCCTCAATCAGCACCGGCATCGGCGCCGGCAGGGTCCAGTCGGAAAGGATTGCTGCTGCGCCTTCTGGTTCTCCGGTCACCGCCGCAGCGCATGCCAGCGCCAGACGGCGCACGGCAATGCTCTTCCCGCTGCCGGCGCATCCTTCGAGCGCCAGGCGCGCACGTGGCGTGCGCGCAAGATCGGCGAGCGACAATGGCGTGGAACCGCTGCTGTTCTGCGCAGGCGCCACATTCCGCTCGACATAGATCTCTGTCAGCGGCAGGCCTCCGCTACCAGAAGCTGCCAGATCGGCAATCGGGGCCGAACGAAGCAACTGGCTCGCAATGGTGCGATGGTATGCCAACGTTGTGCTGCGATCAAAAGGAACCGGACTGACCATAACCCGGACGCCATTATAGATGCGCACGGGTTCGGATTATTATACACCTTTTCTACAATACATCGTACTATTTTGCGGGAAAGACGTGTTCCTGGTCACCTTCTTGCTTCTATTACTATCAGTTGTAAAGATTTTCCTTTTCACCTTCTTGTACCTCTTGACACATCATCAGAGGTGTGCTATTCTTTCAGCGCCATATTTAGGAAGTTTTATCCTTTCCTCAACACAATATGTGGATAACTGCCGGGCAAACGTTCGTTCTCATCCTCAGCTTGTGCGTGTGAGCGCGTTCTACCTGGCTTGACAATAACCGAATTGCTTTACATAGTGACAGGTGGTGCATTGAATCGAGATCTGATCGATGCACCGCGAGGTGAGCATCGTCTTGTTTCAGGAGGTCATGGTTGTATGACGCAATCAACAATGGCACGCAACGGAACGCACGACAACGGGACAATGGATGCGCTGCATCCAGACGTCATCGTTCCATCCACGATCATCAAGCGTGATGGACGAGTGGTTCCGTTCGACGTGACACGGATCGAAAACGCGATGGCGCGCTGCTTCGCCAGTTTTGGGCGCACACCCGACACGCCCATCCCTGAACTGGCGCAGCGTGTCGTGAACATTGTCGCTGCCAAGTCGCAGGGCAGGCCGCCAACCGTCGAGGGGGTGCAGGACATTGTTGAGATGGTGTTGCAGGCAGCTGGCGAATTCGAGGCTGCCAAGCGCTACATCCTGTACCGCGCCGAACGCGCCCGCGAACGGGAGCGTCGTCCGATCCCCGATCATGTGCGGCGCGCATTCGACGAGGCGCGTGTCTACTTTCCGACTCCTTTGCAGCAGTTTCAGTTCTTCGATAAGTATTCGCGCTTCAACTACGAACTGGGGCGGCGTGAGACCTGGATCGAAACCGTTGATCGCGCCGTCGATTATCTGCACGAACTCGCGGGCGACCGCCTGCCACGCGAGACGTATGAGCGCATCCGGCGCAGCATTCTCGAGATGCGCGCCATGCCGTCAATGCGCCTGCTGGCGATGGCCGGTCCTGCAGCACGTCGCAATGGCGTGGCGATCTACAACTGCAGCTACCAGCCGGTTGAGAGCATCGACTCGTTCGTCGAGGCGCTGATCATTTCGATGGCCGGGTGCGGCGTCGGCTTTTCGGTCGAAAGCCGGTATGTCGAAAACTTCCCGCGTATCAAACGGCAGACCGGGAAACCGCCGGCAACCTTCGTTGTTGAAGACTCAGCAGAAGGATGGGCGGATGCGTTGCGCTATGGTCTCGAGACTTGGTTCGAGGGCGGCGATGTGCACTTCGACCTGTCGCATCTGCGCCCTGCCGGCGCGCCGCTGCGCACCGCCGCGCTGCGCCACGACGCTCGCGGCAACGCTGCCTGGTGCCGCACGGGCGGCGAGGATCGATCGAGCCGGCGGCGATGCTCCGCGCGGCACCACGCGGCGGCATCCGCCCCAGGGACCAATCTCCGCCGGACGGCCGCCGAGTTCCTACGTTGCGGGTCTCCGCCATGCTGCATTGGGCGCGTGCCGTCGCTTTGCTCGGACTGCTGGCCGCCGAGCAGGCGTGGTTGCTGCTGCTCATCGGGCTGGCAACACCGCTGCTGGTCGTACTGCT
>JBEPYG010000288.1:0-2266 GCA_041641515.1 Roseiflexus sp. | reverse complement strand
CATTATGTGCGCGGTCGGTAACGCCGCAGTGAGCGGCGGCGTGCGGCGAACCGCCATGATATCGTTGTTCGACTATGACGATGATGAGATGCGCCTGGCGAAGTCGGGCGATTTCGAGCGCGAGAACAGCCAGCGCTGGAACGCCAACAACTCGGCGGTCTGGCCCCGTGGCGGGCTGACGCAACGCGAGTTCATCCGCCATTTTATGGAAATGGTCGAGTCGCAGCGCGGCGAACCTGGCATCTTCAACCGCGAGGCGTCCAACCTGATGAAGCCGGCGCGGCGGAAAGAGGCGGAGTTCGGAACGAATCCGTGCGGTGAGATCGTTTTGCGCCCATGGCAGTTCTGTAACCTGAGCGCTGCTGTCGCGCGCGTCGATGATACCTTCGACACGCTGCGCGACAAAGTTGAGGTGGCGACGATTATCGGCACGATCCAGTCGCTGGCGACGCACTTCCCGGGTCTGCGCCCGATGTGGCGGCAGAACTGTGAGGAGGAACGGTTGCTCGGCGTCGATATTACCGGACAGATGGATAGCCCCATCGCACAGGATGCGCAGGTCAAACGGCGCCTGAAAGAGATCGCCATCGAGGTCAACCGGCAGACTGCCATGAGCCTCGGGATCAATCCCTCAGCGGCGATCACCTGTGTCAAACCGAGCGGCAATTCGTCGCAGTTACTCGACTGTTCATCGGGGTTGCACGCGCGCTGGGCGCCGTACTATATTCGCAATGTTCGCGTATCGGTGCATTCGCCGCTGTTCAAGGTGCTGCGCGACGCCGGCGCGCCGATGGACCCGGAAAATGGCCAGACGCGCGAAAACGCCACCACCTGGGTCGTCCATTTTCCGGTCAAATCGCCGGAAGGCGCGATCACTCGCAATCAGCGGTCAGCTATCGAGCAGTGTGAGTACTGGTTGCAGAACAAACTGTACTGGACGGAGCACAACCCTTCGTGTACGGTCACCTACCGGCCCGACGAAGTGATCGATGTGATGAAGTGGGTGTGGGAGCACCGCGACGTGATCGGCGGACTGACGTTCCTGCCGTCATTCGATGCGCAGTACGCGCAGATGCCGTATGTCGAGATCACGAAAGAGGAGTACGAGCGCCTGGCGGCGGAGTTCCCGGAGATCGACTTCAGCAAAATCTGGCGCTACGAGGAGGAAGACCTGACAACCGCCGCACAGGAACTGGCGTGTATGGCGGGGGTGTGTGAGGTTGAGATCCCGCCTGCCGAGGCGTAGGGCGCAGTGTTTGATCCGTTCCGCCACGAACCCGGTATCGTCATTGAGGGGCGCCCTGAACATAGCGCCCCTCTCCCGCGCACTGCAGGAGAGGGGCGCAAGGGTGAGGGCGAAAGAGCGGGTCCTACCCGCGCGTCAGCAGGTAGTCGTGAGCGGCGAGCGCAGCGCGCGCCCCCTCGCCAATCGCGATCAATGTGTGTTCGCCGTACACCGTCGTCACATCGCCAGCCGCAAACAGTCCCGTCACTGACGTGGCATTCCGCTTATCCACGACAATGAAGCCATCGGCATCGGTTTCGACCAGACCCTTGACCATTGCCGCGTTTGGCGTCAGCCCCACATCGGCGAACGCAGCGTCCACCGGAAGGCGCCGCACCTTGCCGGACTGCTCGACGATGACGGTATCAACCGACGATGTACCGGTCACTTCGGTCACCGTGTACCCTTCGAGGATTTCGACGTTCGGTCGTTTCTGGAGCACGGTCAGGATGGGGTCGTTGTGCGGGAACTGTGGTGCGACCAAATAGACCTGCGCCACTGTTCGCGCGAGTTCGGCGGCGCCGCGCAGTGCGCGCTGCGTGCATCCAATGACAACCGCCGTTTTCCCGGCGAGTGCGCGAGCATACGTCACCGGCGTGTACCCGATGCCATGGTTGATGAACTCGCGTCCCGGCACGTCGAGCTGCTTCGGTACAGCGCCCGATGCGATAATGACCGCTGCGGACTGCAACGTTCCGGATCGCTCCGTCTCGACTTTGAACACATCGCCTTCCTTCGCCACCCGGCGCACCCGATCGAACAAAGCGCGCCCGCGCTGTGTCGTCACCTGCCGCTCGAACTCCTGCACCGTATCCGCACCCAGGCGCGTCACTTCTTCCGGCGCCGTTTCGGGCGCATCGAGGTGCACAAGAATGTGCCCGATCAGAAAGTCGGTGTCGGCGTGCATGGTGAACTTTTGATTGATCTTCCCGCCCAGGTTCTCGTAAACGACCATAACGTCGAGTTGTTTGTCGAGGGCGT
>JBEPYG010000287.1:0-6241 GCA_041641515.1 Roseiflexus sp. | reverse complement strand
GCGGGTGTGCACATATCAACGCCAGACCCGCAGGGGGGCAGGATCGAACGGTTCCCCGACGGTTCCCCAAACGGTATTCTGCGCGCATCTGCCAAACTCTTCTGCCGTCGCCTGATCGCCGATCCGCCCCCCGAGCAGGCGGTTGCGGCGCTCGAAGCTGCGGGCCGCGCCTATCTGGCGGTCGGTATCACCAGCATTCTCGACCCAGGGCTACGTCCCTGGGAAATGCGCGCATACCTGGATGCACGCCGCGCCGGTCAGCTGCTCGTGCGTGTCAATCTGATGCCGTCGTGGCACGGTTTCCGTGAGGACGAAACCATCGAGCAGCTCGACGCGCGCGCCGCCGAACTGGGAGTATACAGCGGTCTCGGTGATCACTGGCTCAGTCTTGGCGCACTGAAAATGGCAATTGATGGCGGTACGACCAGCCGTACTGCCTGGATGTTTCAACCATTCGTCGGCGAAGAGAAAGTGTATGATTACAACCGGCTCGATCCGGAGGACCTGCGGGAGTTCTTTGCACGCGGGCATGCGCTTGGATGGGACATTGGCATCCATGCGATTGGCGATCGGGCGCATCACGAGGCGGCGTGTGCATTCGCTGAGGTGATCGAAAGCTCGCCGCGCAAGGATCATCGGCACAACCTGATCCATGCCTATTTCGCCACCGAAGAGAGCCTGCAGCATATGGCAAGATACCAGATTGCCGCTGTGATTCAGCCGACCTTCATCTACTACGAAGGCGATGACCTCTTTCGCGATGTTGGCGAGCGTCTGGCGCACCAGTACAAGCCAGCGCGCACCTACCTGGAACGTGGCATTCCAGTGATTGCAACGAGCGATATTCCCAGCACGGTGCACTACAATCCCATGGTCGGTCTGTACAGTCTGGTGACGCGCAAAACCTGGAAAGGAACGCCGATCGCGCCGCAGGAAGCGCTCACTCGTGAACAGGCGCTGTACATCTACACTGCAGCTGGCGCCTGGCTGACCCGTGAAGAGCAGGTCAAGGGACGGTTGTCGCCTGGCTTTCTGGCCGATCTAGCTGTGCTCGATCGTGATTATTTCACCTGCCCGGAAGAGGAGATCAAGGAGATACAGGTGGAGATGACGATCATCGACGGACAGGTTGTATATCAGCGCGCCTGAGCGCCGCGGGAGACTATCGTGCTGCAACGATCTTCGTCTTTGGAACTGCTGAGCACCCGCCCGGCGTCACTCGATGATCAGCAGACGGTACTGCGCCTGATTGATGACGCTGACCGCTGGTTTGCAACCGTGAGCATCGATGAGGCGGCGGGGTTGCTTGCCGGTGCACCGGCGCTGCTGCTCCTCGCAGGCGGCAGGCCGCGCGGCGTGATCATTGCCGACTGGGTGAACGATGCTGTGACGTGGGTGCGGGTGCTGGCATTGAGCGACGGGTTATCAACGTTGCACGCATTCGATGCATTGCTGCCGTCATTCCACGATATGCTGCGCACCAGAGGCGTGGCGCGGCTCTACGTCGCCTGTCACGAGCCAGCCGACGCATGGCTGACGGCGGCGCTGCGGCGTACCGGTTATGTTCACGACACCGATGTTATTGTCTACGAAAAGACGCGCATGAGTGTTCCGACCCATGGCAACCCGGCAGTTCGGGTGCGGGTGGCAACGATGGGCGATATACCGGCGATCCTGGCGGTGGATGCGCGCTGCTTCAGCGCCGAATGGCGCAAAGATGACGTTCAGATCGGGCTGGCGCTGCGCGAAACGCCCCATTTCGTCGTCGTCGAAGACGAGACCGGCGTGATTGGATACGCATTTGTGACATCACACTACGGCGGGCGGCTGATCCATCTGGTGCGAATCGCTGTGTTACCTGACCGGCAGCGCCAGGGGATTGGAGCGCGTCTGCTGTACGAGATCGTCGCTCATGCCGCTGCATCTGGGTCCGACGTAATTACCCTGAACACACAAGCATACAACCGTGCTGCCCGGCGTCTTTACGAATGGTTTGGCTTTCGGCGCACCGGCGATCGACAGATCATTCTCCGGTGCGATCTTTGAAGCGACTGCATGCCTCGACGAAGCGGCGAAACAGCGTCTGCCAGCGTGGATCGGTTGCACTCTGCAGCGCCTCGGGGTGGCACTGCACGCCGATCAGAAAATGACCATTTGCGCTCTCAACAGCTTCGATCACGCCGTCCGGCGCCCAACCGACGGCGGTCAGTCCCGGCGCCACGGTTTTGATCGACTGGTGATGCAGCGAGTTGATCGGTAGTTCATCACTGCCGAGAATCTGGCGCAATCGCGAGTTGGGCGACAGGTGCAGTGTGTGCACGAGGTGCGTCCAGTCCTGGCGGGCATACGAGTCGGAATGATTGAGCGATGTCTCAATCTGTGAAGGAATATCCTGATAGAGCGTCCCGCCAAGCGCCACGTTGACCATCTGCGCGCCGCGGCAAATGCCGAGCACTGGTTTTCCGTCGGCAACCGCCCAGCGCACCAGTGGAAGTTCAGTGCGGTCGCGCAGTGCATCGACGACGCCAAGAGCGGGCAGCGGTTCTTCGCCGTAATGGCGCGGCTCGATGTCGCCGCCGCCCGCCAGGAGCACGCCATCGATCCGTTCGTACAGGACGCGCAGCGCCGCCTCATCATCGATGGACGGGATCAAAAATGGCGCACCGCCGGCGGCGACCACTGCATCGATGTATGTTTTACGATGCCCGATCGAAGGCGGGCACCACTCGTGATCGTAGAATGTTCCACATGTAATGCCGATACACACGCGACTCATAGGGTATCCTCAGGATTGATGTCATACGCACCAGAAAAGATAGGCGGCATTATACCATGGCGTCTGCAAACAGGAAGGAGTTTCTATGGCGCCGCACCCCTGGCATACGCGCTCGAGCCGTGAAATCTACCGCAACAAATGGTTGCGCCTGCGCGAAGACATCGCAGAACTGCCCGATGGACGCACAACCATCTACGGTGTTGTGACGCCTGGTACTGGTCAGTGCGTTGGCATCCTTCCATTTCTGGACGATGGACGTGTGGTGATGGTCCGACAGTACCGCTACATCTACGGCGAGGGGCATCGCTGGGAGATGCCGACCGGTGGCATGTCTCCAGGCGAAACGCCCGAAGAAGCTGCACAGCGCGAACTGCAGGAAGAGATCGGCTATCGCGCCGGACGTTTTGAATGGATCAGCAGTTACTACACGTCGAAGAGCGTGGTGGAAGAAACCGCGCATCTCTTTCTTGGCTTCGACCTGACGCCGTCGAGCCTGCCGCCGGACGACACTGAGTTTCTTGAAATCGAAGCGATGCCATTCGAGCAGGTGCTGGATATGGTGCTCCGCAGCGACATCCGCGACAGTATGACCGTGACAGCGGTGTTGCACGCGGCGCGGCGATTGGGGATGTAGACGCGCAAGAATACGCCCTTATGGATGTGCGGATGCACATTCCACACATCCATAAGGGTGCGACGCGCACACACCAGCTGTTCCCTCACGTCACGACGCCAGGGTTCGAGCGGTATTGCTGCAGCATTGCATCGTGCTAACCACTGCCTGCGCCGGCATACGCGGAGATGCTGCCACAACAGTGGGTGCGAGGAAAGCGTAGTGCGAAGGATTATTCCTTCTGTTCGCCGGCGCCGGACATCCAGCTGTCCATCATCTTCCGCTGTGCTTCGATCGCGCTGTTGACCGTCTCGCGCCAGGCGTCGAACGCTTTGCGCGTGCCTTCGTCCCAGTTTTGGGTCATGGCGGCGGCGTCAGCTTTGGCAACCGCATCGAGCCAGTTGCTCCAGATCTCGCTTTGCACGTTCGTCCAGCGCTGTGTGGTTTCGACGATCAACGACGACATTTCCTCCATCTGCTTGCCCATCAGCGGCATCGCGGTCATGCTTTCCGACCAGAACTTAACGAAGTCGGCCTGAGCGTTGAGTGAGCGCTGCATGACGTCTTTCCACGCCGATACCGCCTGCTTCCATTCTTCACTGGCGGGCTGGGCGCTCATCGTCGGCATGAGCGAGCGCCAGTTCTCCCAAAGCGATTGCTGCGCCTTCGTCCAGGTTTGCAGCAGTTCCTGGGTCTGGGTGAGCCAGTCGTTGTTTGCCATGAGAACGTCTCCTTTTGTATCAGCTTGTATGCTGGTTACGCCTCGGTTTGTCTTGTTCCTGCGAGTGCAACCTCAGTATACACACGCGAAGAGTGCTCACAGTTACGCAGTGATGTCGGCGAAACAACCGTTTCCCGTATGGCGTATAATCTAGGCAGATGTCAGATCGAGTGCAAGCGACAGGAGAGGTTTTGCGACTATGCCCCCATTCTGTCCCCAGTGTGGCGTCGATAATCCCGCAGGTGCGCGTTATTGCGATCAGTGCGGTGCAATGCTGATTCCGGTTCCGGCTCAGGCAGCGCCGCCCGCTGTTCCTCCCACCGCCGCTATTCCCGCGATCGGCCCGACCGTTTGCCCGCAGTGCGGTCAGTCTGCAATCCCCGGAGAAGCATTCTGTGACCATTGTGGTGCGCCTTTGAGCGCGCCGGCGCGCCCGGTCGCACCCGTTCCTTCTCCACCGCAGAGCGCCGCGCCGCCGCAACCGGTCTATCCGCCGCCTGTGGCGCCAACGGTACCTGCGGCGCCGCCGTCCTATCAGGCGCCGGCGGTTACGCCGGTGGCGCCCTCTCCGGCAGTGCCATCAGCGCCGCCGTCCTATCAGGCGCCGGCGGTTACGCCGGTGGCATCGGCGCCTATCGGCGGGCGCACATCACTAGCGCCGTCTGCGCTGATTGTTGTGGGAACCGGCGCCGTTTTACCGTTGCCTGCTGCAGCTCAAGCGCTCGTCGGGCGCAGCGATCCGGTAAGCAAGTTTTACCCTGACATCGATCTCGGCCCACACGGCGCGCTCGATCAGGGGGTCGGTCGGCGACATGCGCGGATTTTCGTGCAGGGTGGACAGATTATGATCGAGGATATCGACAGTGTGAATGGCACGCTGGTAAATGGTCAGAAGGTGTTGCCGCGCCAGCCGCGCGCACTGTCCAATGGCGATCAGATTACGCTCGGGCGTATGCTCCTGCGCTTTCAGGCATAACGATGCCGCTCGATCCGACATGCCCATCATGCAGTGCGCCGCTGGGAAGCGACGGTATCTGTCCCGCCTGCGGCTCGCTGGCACGCGGTTTTTTTCAGGAGCTCGACCTAGGCGCGCCACAGGTGGCGGCAGCTGTGGCGCGCGGCCTCGATCTCTATCGTTTGCTCGGCGTCGAGCAGCGCGCCGATGCAATCTCGATTGCACGCCAGTATCGTCGGTTGCGAGCGCTCTTTCCCGATGATCCGTCGGCGCTTGCGCCGGAACCGCGGCGCAAGTTCGAACTGCTTCAGGTTGCCGGGCGAATCCTGACCGACTCCTCACTCCGGGCGATCTACGACAGACTGCTGGTCTCTACCGCTGCTGATCTTCAGAAAGACGTAGTCCGTTGCGAGGCGTGCGGCGCTCCACTGCGAGGTGATGAACCGCGCTGCCTGTACTGTGGTTCGCCGCGTCCGGCAGCGCCGACGCCGCCGGCAGCGCCGCCTGATGCCGGTCTGCCTCCGATCGAGCCAGTCGATCTGTACGCTCTGTTGGGTCTCTCACCGGTCCATTTGATCGATCCGTTGCCGCCAGCGCACACCCTTCATTCGTCGCGTCCTGCACGGGAAGCTGCAACGATGCTGCGCGGATCTCAGCCGCCAACGCCGGAAGAGGTCGATGCCGCCTCCTATGCCCTTCAGCACCAGACGCTGCTTCGGCCCGGATTGTCACCCGACGAGCGTGATAAACGGATGGAGGAACTGGAGATCGCCCGGCGCATCCTGCGTCATGAGCGACTCCGCAGTCGCTACGACGCCTTCTGGCAGGCGTTACGTCAGGGGCGCTTCGACCATGGCCAGCTCGAAGGACTGCGCGCGTTGATCGATGAAGTGCGCGCTGACGAGATGGCGACCGCTGGCGCTGCACTCCCGGCAGACGAAGTAGAGTCGTTGCTGCAGCAGGGTCGTGGTCTGCTCGCAGCCGGGTTGCCGCGTGAGGCGCTCGAACCGTTGCGTCGGGTGTGCGAGGCGCTGCCGCAGTCAGCAGAGTCGCACGCGCTGTATGCCCGTGCGATCCTCTCGTCGGCCGACCCGCTCGATCTCGGTGGTCACGCTCTGCGTCAGGCGCTGGCGGCTCTCGAAACGGCATCTCGCTCCGGCGCGTCATTTCCCGGCA
>JBEPYG010000286.1:0-6266 GCA_041641515.1 Roseiflexus sp. | reverse complement strand
GAAAATGGTTGCCGGGTACACGGGCGTCTTGCCCGCAGGCGGGTCAGAGGCTTATGTGCCCGGGCTGATGGTCATCACGGCGGTGTGCGGCGCAGCCGCATCGGAGAGCTGAAGGGAAGATACGGCTGATGCACAGCAGAGATCTATCCGGCGTCGTCCGGCTGCGCCGCATTACCCTATCCGGATCCGCGTTCCGGCGCAAGTCTGCACGTATGCGTCCGGAAGTGCGCGCGCAATTGCATGTTGAGCTTTCCAGCCAGTACAATGACCTGGCAGCACCAGGCGAGGCGCCAGTTCGACCAGCGCAGCAACCGTATCAGGGATGATCGGCTCGAATACCCGTCCGGAAAGGTGAAGTCCGCCTATGATGCCATAGATGTCGGTCACACCGGTCAGTCGGCGGGCGTAGTGGAGAATGTTGACAATCCCGGAATGGCTGCAGGCAGAGAGTACCACCAACCCTTGATTGCGCACGTGCATCACCAGCGCCTGATCGTCCCATATCCAGGGATCGGGCTCCCACGCACCATCAGCTGTTCGCGCGAAATGTCCGGGCATCCCCTTCTCGAACGGTGTCACACGCTCGACCTGTCCTGTCACCAGCACCTGTTGATCGATCAGGAGGGATGGATCGCGGCTCTCGATCAGGATCACACCTTCGCGTTCGAGGTCTGCCCGGTTCGGCGCCGGCAGATGGAGTTCATCGCCGTGAGGAAACACCGCCTTGCGATCGCGCCAGGCGTCGGGATGCAGGATGAGCGGTAATCGCCGGCGACCGAGGCGCGCCAAAAGACCCGACAGCCCGCCGTGGTGATCGGTGTGTCCATGGGACAGCACAATCGCACGCAGGTCAGCAGGGTCGATACCAAGAACATCCATATTGTGGACCAGCGTCTCTTGCCCCATGCCGGTGTCATACAGAATTGACGTCCGTTGACCCTGATGTTCGACGGTGACCAGCGCTGCGAAGCCGTGCTCAGCCAGAATCGGCGCCTGTTCAAAACTTTCCCACCGCAACGGCGCTCGCTGGACGTTTGGCGTACTCGGAAGCAGCGCATCCATCACATTGTCAACCAGAATGGTGACTTCAACGGCATCGACCGGTTGCAGTTCAATCGACTGTGTGTCCATGGCTTCCTCCGTTATAGTTGCGAGAGTCGTCTGCGGCATTCAGCCACAGTCCGAACGGAGAGAGGAGCAATGTTGCCCGGTAGAAGATAACAGGCTGAACGAGTTCTTGAGAATAAGTGTTCACGCTTCTCTTGGGAATGCGGGCGCCTTGCGCTCGATGCATGCAACGAGGGCGGGACGCTCTCACTCCCGGGACTGCCTTTTACCCCAGGGGGTGAACACATACTCCCGAATACAGGACGGCAGGATGGTACGGAGCGAGTCCAGTATATTCATCATCAACGGCAAAAAGTGGTTGACGATTGCTGTTCACTGGGTTATAATCTGACAACTCTGATGATATGTCTTAAGATAAAGTCTCCGCCACTCGTGATTCAGAATACAAGGTGTGACCGTTCACAGTCCATCCTAATCTGTCTATCGCGAGGTTTCGGGTCAAGCCATAGCGCGTGGTGTGAACTCCAACCCGCGTAGCATGGTCTGGTTGGGTGCGCCTCTGGATGAGCAGAGGTGAACAATCATTTGTTTCCTACGTGTCTTGCCCGGACGTCGGGTCATGGGTGAGACCGTGAAATCTACTTTCCGACGCTGGATAAGAAAGGGAAACACGGATGACCACTACTCTCTCGCGACGCAGATTTCTGAAGATCGCCGCGGCAGGCGCTGGCGGCATTGGTGCGGCAGCGTTGCTGGCAGCTTGTGGCAGCGCTGCACCTCAAAGCGGACAGTCGGGTGGGCAGGCTCAACCCGCAGCGCCGGTTCAGGGTGACAAGGTTGTTACCGAAATCACCTTCTGGTGGTGGGACCAGGTCGGTGAAGTCTGGAAAGAACCGTTCGAAAAGGCGTACCCCAACATCAAACTCAACTTCGTCAACACCCCCTTCGCCGATGCGCATGACAAACTGTTGACGTCGTTCGCTGCCGGGAGCGGCGCTCCTGATGTCGCCTCGATTGAGATTGGACGAGTCGGCGGGTTCACCGCCAAGGGTGGTCTTGCCGATCTGCTTGCGCCACCGTTCGATGCCGGCAGCCTGAAAAACGACATGGTCGCCTACAAATGGACCCAGGGTTCTACCTCCGATGGTCGTCTGGTCTGTCTGCCGTGGGACATCGGTCCGGCGGGAATCTGGTATCGCACCGATATTTTCGAGGCGCTTGGACTTCCAACCGACCCTGAAGCTGTTGAACAACTGATCGGCGGGCCTGATCGCACGTGGGATGATTTCTTCGCTTTTGCAAAGCAGCTGAAAGAGAAGAGCGGCGGCAAGACCTCATTGTTCGCCGATGCCGGCACCGACATTTATGGAGCTGTGTATCGTCAACAGGGAGAGGGGTATGCTGACGGCAACAAAGTGCTGATTGAGGAGAAAGCCACCCGACCGTTTCAGCTGGCAGCGCGCGTCCGGCGTGAAGGCATTGATGCGAATATTCCCTGGTGGGGCGCTGAGTGGCAGACCGGGTTGCGAGATAACGCCTTCGCCGGTATGGTCATTGCCTGCTGGATGCAGGGTGGGTTGACCCGTGAACAGCCCGATCTGGTCGGGAAGTGGCGGGTGGTACGCGCCCCTGAAGCTAACTACAACTGGGGCGGGTCTTTCATGGCGATTCCGGAGCAGAGCAAAAACAAAGAAGCCGCCTGGACCTTCGTCAAGTGGGCATGCGCCACGCCGGAGGGACAGAACATCATGTTCAAGGCGTCTGGTGTGTTCCCGGCGTACAAACCTGCTTGGGAAGACCCGTTGTACGATGAACCGGTTCCGTTCTTCGGCGGGCAGCGCGCCTATCGCTGGGGGACTGAGATCGGCGACAATATCAAAGCGATTTTCCGCACTCCGAACGACCTCCAGCTCGATGACATCGTTGGCGCAGAACTGACCAAGGTGCTGCAAGACGGCAAAGACCCCGTTCAGGCGGCCAAAGATGCCGAGGCGGAGGCGCTCAAACGCATTCCCGATCTCCAGGGCTAAGGTTCCCTCGCTGACGGTCGTATCCGGTTTCAATAGACCCCGGAGATCATAGTGATCTTCGGGGTCTCTCAGGAGACGCCATGGCTACTACTACTTCTTCTGTCTCAGTGGATCAGCAACACCCAACCTCGCGTGGCTCTACGCTTCGTGAGATAAAACGCAATGGCTGGGCATATGCGTTTATTTCGCCTTTCTATATTCTTTATGCCGTCTTCGGAATGTTCCCGCTGTTGTATGGGGTGTGGCTGAGTTTCTTCAAATGGGACGGCATTTCGGAGATGCAATGGATCGGATTGCGTAATTATACGCGCTTGTTTGCCGATGATATCTGGTGGTATGCGGTTTATAATACAATCTGGCTTTTCTTCGGGGCGACTGTGCCGCAGTTGACAATTGCCCTCATTCTGGCATTCATCATTAATAGCAACTATATTCGTGGCAAAGATATTTATCGTGCAGCGTTTTTCTCGCCGTTTGTGGCGTCTTCGGTTGCAATCAGCATCGTCTTTCTCTCGATCTTTGGTTCGCGGTATGGTTTGCTTAACTATGCGCTGAGCTTCGTCGGGATTGGTCCTATCCGCTGGCTCGAAGATGCATCTTGGATCAAACCATCGATCGCAATGGTCATCATCTGGCAGTGGACGGGATACAGCATGATCATTTTTCTTGCCGGGCTCCAATCGATCAATGCAGAATTGTATGAGGCGGCAAAAGTCGACGGCGCTCGCACCCGTGATGTCTTCTGGCATATCACTATGCCGCTGATGCGACCGGTCATCCTGTTCCAGGTCATTCTGTCGATCATTGGTGCAATGCAGAACTTCGATATTCCGGTTATGCTGGCGGGCGGGACACAATCCTCAGCGCCAGGCGGCACCGATCGTGCTGGACTGGTGGCGATGGTTCAATTGTACTGGACGGCATTCAAGTATGGCGAGTTTGGCTACGCTGCGGCGATGGCGCTGATACTCTTCGTGCTGATTCTGATCTTTAGCGTCATCTACAATCGCTGGCAGGGTCGCAGCCCAACCGATTGAAGGAGCATAGTATGGCAACGACTACTCAATCTCGCGCGCCTTCCAGGTCTATCTGGCAGCGTAGTCAGCGCGATCAACTCATGGGTCCGTTTGGCATGGCGCTGCTCTATGTTGTGCTGACCCTTGGTGCGCTGATTACGGCTTTCCCTTTCTATTTCATGCTGGTTGGCTCGACACTTCGCAGCGCCGATATTTTGCGTATTCCACCGCCACTCTGGTTTGGCAGTTCATTCTGGAAGAATTATGAAGATTTGCTGGCAGCACTGCCGTTTTGGAATTCCCTCTGGAACAGCATCGCAATCTCAACAATCCATACTGTGCTGGTGTTATTTTTCTGCTCGCTGGGTGGGTATGGCTTTGCCAAATTTCGTTTCCCCGGTCGTGAACCCCTGTTTGGTTTTCTCCTGGCCACACTGATGGTTCCCGGCGTGCTCGGCTTGATTCCGTCGTTCATCATTATGCGTACCCTGGGCTGGATCGATACCTGGAATCCACTGATTATTCCGGGTATCGCCAATGCGTTCGGCATCTTCTGGATGCGCCAGTATATTGCTCAGGCAATTCCAGATGACCTGATCGATGCGGCGCGTATCGATGGCGCGCACGAGTTTCGCATCTACTGGAACATCGTTGCACCGGTGATTGTGCCTGCGCTGGCGGCGCTTGCCATCCTGACCTTCCTCGGAAAGTGGAATGAGTTTCAGTTCCCGTTGCTCATCCTCAAACAGGAGGCGAAGTACACTTTGCCGGTTGCGCTCAGCACACTGCGCTCGTTGCGCGGTACGGAGATCGGTGTGCAGATCCTAGGCGCTGCGGGGGCGATTGTACCGATCTTGACGGTCTTTATTCTGGCTTCGCGCCAGTTCATGTCAGGATTGACTGCAGGCGCTGTGAAGGGAACCTGAACGCGGTTATGGCACGCAAAATGGGCAGGGGATGTCTGCGCGCGTCTGTGTGCAACCTGCCGTATGGCGCGATGATGCTGGCGCTCTGTTCTGTTGCGGTGATCGGCGCCGGTTGTGCCGGCGTGCCATCTGCTCCTTTGACCGACCCTTCTGCGTCGCGCGTTGTCGCGGTACGCGTCGAGACTCTGCCACTCTCCGATCCCCAGCAACCCTGCAGCTCATTCATCGCACACGATCTGCCGCATATCACTCGTGCTGCTCCACGTATTCCCGCTCTGTACGAGAGTAATGGCGCAGGGCTTGCAGTCGGCGATCTCGATGGCGATGGAGATCTGGATATTGTGCTGGCAGATCTGTCCGGTCCGAGTACATTGCTCTGGAATGAAGGCAATCTCCAGTTCCGGGCTGAACCGCTCGGTGAAGGTCGCGTTCGTGGATTGACGATTGTTGATGTCGATGGCGATGGACTGCTGGATATTGTTGGAACCCGTCAGTTCGATAAGCCGGTCTGGTGGCGTAATACCGGGATGGAAGGCGTGGCGCGCTTCGAGGAGATGATACTCCCTGATGTGAATAACTGGTTTTACACCCTGACCTTTGCTGATCTCGATGGCGACGGCGATCTCGATCTGATTGCCGCTTCCTACGATACTGAGATACAAAAGCAACAGGGGTTGATCTTTCAGTACCGTGGCGGTGGTGTCGGTGTATTTGTCTATGAGCGCCACGGTGCGTCGTATCGTGCCTATCGCCTGAGTAATGAAGCTGATGCCCTCGCGATTGCGCTCCCCGATCTGAACGGTGATGGTCGTCGCGATATCTGGGTCGCTCACGACTTCAACCGTCTGGATGATGTCTGGCTTCAGGGCGACACGCTCGATGAGTGGACGCGATTTGAGTTGCCGGAACGGATCAGCGAGAATCCAATGAGTCTCGATATGGGAGACATCGATAACGATGGTGTGGCAGAGTTGTTTGCTACCGATATGAAACCGGTACGCCAGGATGCCGCAACGCTTGCACGCTGGCTCCCGGCGATGCGCCGCCTGACGAAGCCGTTGAGCAGCGCCGATCCACAGCACGCCGAGAATATGCTGCTGGTGCGTCGACCCGACGGGCGCTGGCGCAATGAAGCCTATGAACGCAGGGTCGATGCAACCGGCTGGAGCTGGTCGGGGGTGTTCGGCGATCTCGACCGTGATGGATGGCTTGACCTGTATGTGGTC
>JBEPYG010000285.1:0-6374 GCA_041641515.1 Roseiflexus sp. | reverse complement strand
CAGCACGCTGGCGCGCCAGCGGCGCAGAAAGACGCCATCGGCGCCCCGCTGCTGGCAGCAGTCGTGGACGGAGCTGGAGGCGCTCAACCGGCGCGGGATCATCGTCCATGGGCAGCCGGTTCGCGCTACGAACACGATGGCGTCCATCGCCTGACGCTCCGGGAGATGAGGCGCTATCCGCAGCCACACCTCGTCTGGAATGCGCCGGACATCATCAGCAATCGGTCGTTTCGTTCCCATCCGCCCTCCACCCGTGCAAGCGCCGGACGGCAGGATGCCAGGTTTTCGGATAGGCTCTAAGCAGGTAGACCTGCACGCGAGGTCTTAATGTTGAGCGTCCCCTCGCTCAACGTGCAATGCTTCAATGACCGGCGCCAGCGTCCTGCGCTGGATCGCCAGCAGGCGATTGATGCCGTCGGTAGCGAGATCGATCAGGGCGTCGAATTCTGCACGACTGACGGCGCGCGCTTCTGCAGTGGATTGCACCTCGACAATCGCGCCATCTTCCGTCAGTACCAGGTTGCAATCCATATCGGCGACGCTGTCTTCGCTGTAATCGAGATCGAGCAATGCCCTTCCGCCAACATACCCGGCGCTGACAGCTGCAACCGCGCGCTGGAGCGGGTTGGCGGCGAGACGTCCGGCGGCTGTCAGGCGATGCAGTGCGAGCGCAAGCGCCACATATCCGCCGGTAATCGACGCGGTGCGGGTGCCGCCATCGGCCTGGAGGACATCGCAATCGATCGTAACGGTAAATCCATCGAGCGCCTCGAGCGACACAGCAACGCGCAGCGCACGCCCAATCAGACGCTGGATCTCCTGGGTGCGTCCGGAGAGACCGTTGCGTTCGCGGCGGGTGCGCTGCGCCGTCGATCGCGGCAGGAGCGCATATTCGGCGGTGACCCAGCCGCGCTGTTGACCGCGCAGCCATTGCGGTACGCCCTCTTCGACGCTGGCAGTGCAGAGCACGCGCGTATTTCCCATCTCGATCAGCGCCGAACCCTCGGCATAGCCATAGGTGTCGATGCTGATCCGAACGGGACGCAGATCGGACGGCGCTCGTCCATCATTTCGAACCATACGAACTCCCGTGAACCGACAATGGTATAATCGATGTTGTGCAAGATTTCACGCTTTGATTACCATGACAGGAGCTGCCGATGACGACTGCCCCTCCACAGGTTCCTTTCGATGCCACGCTCCGCGACGGGCGCACGGTGCATATACGCCTGATCGAAGCGGGGGACAATGAACGGCTGATTGCGTTTGGCGCAGCATTGCCTGAGAACGACTGGTTGCACGCCGAGAGCGACTTGCGCAGTCCAGAAGTTGTTGCGCGTCTGGTCAATCTTCGCGACGCCGAGCACTGGCGACAGGTCGTAGCTGTTGCTCCAGATGGCGCTATTGTAGCATATGCCTCAGCGCGCCAGTTGCCGGGTCGCTCGAGCCATGTAGCAGACATTCAATTGATTGTTGATGAAGCCTGGCGACGCTCCGGGCTTGGCACCATCATGGCAGGCGAAATCGTCGCCCATGCGCGCCAGATCGGAGCAGCAAAAGTGTACGTCGATATGGTCGAGGAACAGACCGCGGGTCAGGCCATTTTCACGCGCCTGGGCTTCAAACTCGAAGGGCGGCTGGTCGATCACATCCGCGATCGGCAGGGGACGCCGCACAATCTGGTAGTGCTTGCATACCTCGTCGAATAAGAGGGTGTTCAGCGTTGAACGTTCATTCAACGCTGAACGTTTCAACGCTGTGGTCACCCTTCCAGTGTCGAGAGATCGCCGGGATCCTGCCCCAACGCCTGCGCCTTGAGAACGCGCCGCATAATCTTGCCCGATCGTGTCTTGGGCAGAATCGAGACGAACTTAATGCTTTCAGGGCGTGCAATCGGACCCATCTCACGTGCCACGTGCGCCTTGAGTTCATCCTCTAGCGCTGGTGTACCCTCGATACCCGTCCGCAGAATGACAAAGCAGTGGATAGCCGTTCCTTTGACCTCGTGCGGTAAGCCGATGGCTGCTGCTTCCGAAACCGCCGGATGCGACACCAGCGCGCTCTCGATCTCTGCCGTGCCCAAGCGATACCCCGAGACCTTGATCACATCGTCGATGCGCCCGATGACCCAGAAGTAGCCGTCTTCATCTTTGCGCGCCGAGTCGCCGGCGGTATACATGCCGGGCGGATCGCTGTTCCAGTACTGGTTGACGTACCGATCCGGGTCGCGCAGGATAGTGCGCATCATACCGGGCCACGGCGTTCGAACGACCAGCAATCCATCCTCGTTCGCGCTTTTGCTGTGCCCTTGTTCATCGACCACATCCGCCTGGATGCCGAGGAAGGGGCGTGTTGCCGATCCGGGTTTCAGCGGGGTAGTAGGATTGGGGGTGATCAGGAACCCACCGGTTTCAGTCTGCCACCAGGTGTCCATGATCGGGCAGCGCCCTTTGCCGATGACATTGTAGAACCAGCGCCACGCTTCCGGGTTGATCGGCTCACCGACTGAACCGAGCAGCCGCAAGCTCGACAGGTCGTGGCGGTTGGGCCAGGCGTCGCCAAATCGCATCAGACCACGGATAGCGGTCGGCGCCGTATAGAGAATGTTGATACCGTATTTCTCGACCAGGCTCCACCAGCGATTCGGATAGGGGTAATTCGGCGCTCCTTCGTACATGAACGATGTTGCACCTTCGATCAGCGGTCCGTACACAATATATGAGTGTCCGGTGACCCACCCCGGGTCAGCAGCGCACCAGTAGCGATCTTCCTCCTTGATATCAAAGGTGAAGTGGAGCGTTGCCGAGATGTGGACGGCATAGCCGCCGTGGACGTGGACGACACCTTTGGGTTTGCCGGTGCTGCCGGAGGTGTACAGAATGTAGAGCGGATGCTCCGCATCGACCGGTACCGTCTCGCAGCGCGCCGTGGCAATCGGCAGGCTCATCAGATCGTGCCACCAGTAATCGCGCCCCGCCTGCATCTCGACGTCGTGCCCGGTGCGCCGCACCACGATGCAGGTCTGGATCGACGGACTATGCCCCATCGCCTCATCAGCGATCTTCTTTAGTTCGACAATCTTCCCGCGCATATAGCCGCCATCGGCGGTGATCAGCACTTTCGACTGGGCATCGGCGATCCGTTCACGCAACGCCTCGACCGAAAAGCCGCCGTAGATCACCGAGTGCGCCGCGCCGATCTTGGCGCACGCCAACATCGCAAACACCAGTTCGGGGATGCGCGGCATATAGATCGAAACGATGTCACCCGGCTGAACCCCCATGCTCTTCAGCACATTCGCGAACTTCGACACCTCGCGATTGACGCCGAAGTAGGAGAAGGCGCGGTAGCTGCCATCTTCCCCTTCCCAGATAAGCGCCTGTTTGTTGCGACGGGCGGTTTTCAGGTGGCGATCGATCGCATTATGAACGATGTTGAACTTGCCACCGACGAACCACTTGTAGAAGGGCTTGTTCGAGTCATCGAGCACTTTTTCCCATGGCTCGTACCACTCAAGACGGTTCGCCATATCCGCCCAAAACAACTGCGGATGCTCAATCGACCACTGATACAGTTCTTCCCACGTCGAGAAGCCTTTCGAGCGCATGTAGGCAGTGATATTGGCCTGTTCGACAATCTGCGGTGCGGGCGCGTAGATACCCTGTTCATCTTCGAACTGACTGATCGTTCTTGGTTCGACGACATCGATCGACATGCAGATTCCTCCTCGCTGCTCACACTATCAGATACCGATCCTCTTTATCCCTCCATGGTGCTCAGGTCGCCGAGTGGTTCGCCGAGCGCCTGAGCACGCAGGACGCGACGCATGATTTTCCCCGAGCGGGTCTTGGGCAGGGTCGGCGGGAACGAAATCGTCTCCGGCTTGGCAATCGGACCCATTACCTTCCCGACATGAGCTTTCAACTCGTTGGCAAGCGCTTCAGAGGGCGAATGCCCCGCGCGGAGCAACACAAAGGCATGAATTGCATTCCCGCGAACCGGATGCGGTAATCCGATCACCGCGGCCTCCGCCACTGCCGGATGCGCCACGAGCGCACTTTCGACTTCGGCGGTGCCCAGACGATACCCGGAGACTTTGATGACATCGTCGGTGCGACCGATGATCCACATATACCCATCAGCGTCGCGTTTGGCGGCGTCTCCGGTTAGATACTTGCCCGGATAGCGGCTCCAGTACTGCTCGATATAGCGCTGATCGTCACCATAGATGGTGCGAAGCATCGAGGGCCACGGACAGGTGATGACCAGCGCGCCTTCGACGCCAGGCGGCACGCTCTGCCCCTGTTCATCAACGATATCGAGTCCAACTCCTGGAACAGGGAAGCCGCAGGAACCGGGCTTCATCGGCAGCGATGCAAAGTTCGAGATCATGGGGCGCGACGTCTCGGTCTGCCACCAGTTGTCGATAATTGGGCAGCGTCGTTGCCCGATCACTTCGTAGAACCAGCGCCATGCTTCCGGGTTAAGCGGCTCACCAGCGCACGCCAGCAGGCGCAGTGTACTCAGATCGCGACGTTTCGGCCAGGCGTCGCCGTAGCGCATCAACCCGCGCACACCGGTCGGCGCGGTGAACATCAGCGTGACGCCATGCCGCTCGATCAGGTGCCACCAGCGATCCGGGTATGGGTAAGCTGGCGCACCTTCGTACATCAATGTGGTAATGCCGTGCATCAATGGACCATAGAGCACAATTGAGTGCCCAACGATCCAGCCCGCATCGGAAGTGCAGAAGAGCGTATCTTCTTCCTTGAAGTCGAGAACGTATTTGAGGGTGGTATAGACATCCACCATGTAGCCGCCGAGGGTATGCACAACACCCTTGGGCTTGCCGGTCGAACCTGAGGTATAGATGATGAAGAACGGATCTTCCGCATCGAGTGGCTCGCTCTCACAGCGTGCCGATGCGATTGGCAGGCTCATCAGATCGTGCCACCAGTAGTCGCGCCCGCTGCGAATATCGACCTCGTGCCCGGTGCGTTTGATAACCACGCACGTTTCGATCGACGGTGCATGATCGACTGCCTGATCTGCAATTTCTTTCAGTTTGACGATTTTGCCGTTCAGCAGGCTGCCATCCGCTACCACCAGCACTTTAGCGTGCGCGTCTTCGATACGGCTGCGCAGCGCTTCAGTTGAAAGCCCGCCATACACGACGGTGTGGACGGCGCCGATGCGCGCGCATGCCAGCATGGCGATCGCCTGTTCCGGGCAGCGACCGGTGTAGATAGCCACCCGGTCGCCTTTACGCACACCCAGCGATTTGAGTACGTTGGCAAACTTGTTGACGTCACGGTACAGTTGCCAGTAGGTATAGGTGCGAATGATACCGTCTTCGCTTTCCCAGATGAGCGCCACCTTGTTCTTTCGCCAGGTCTGGACGTGACGATCAAGCGCGTTGTACGCCATATTCGTCTTGCCGCCGACGAACCATTTGTAGAATGGGGCATTGCTTTCATCGAGCACCGTGTGGAACGGTTCGAACCAGTGCAGCGCCTGTGCCGCCTCGCCCCAAAACCCGTGGGGATCCTCCATCGAACGACGGTAGACCGACTCATAGTCACGCAGATTTGCAGCGCGAGCGGCTTCCTCCAGCGGACCCACAACAACGTCAGCGGTTTCGACGTTGTTGGTCGAACCAGTCGCATGGGTGAGTGTCATCTGTTCACCTCCTGGCGTCAATGCTATGTGATCAGAGCAACTCGCGGAGAGCGCGCTTCGACACACGACATTGTGCTGTACAGGGCTTACACCGTGACTCGGGTATATGCGGGGATGTGTATACTGATTGTAAACAGTATATGCCGAAGATGTCAAGTCAACGTAAGGCTGAGATAAAGATTTTGTAAATGTCAGCAGCAGTGAACAGGCTCTCCTGCTCTTACCTCTCGCCTGCTGGCGTTTATCGCAGACATCCGCCGGCGCGCAGCAGATCGCGCAGGCGCGGTGTGTTGCGTGTTGTAAACACGCTCACCTGAGCCAGGAAGAGTTGCGCTGTCGTCAGGGCGTCATTGAAGGCGTTGTGCTCCGGGTAAACGGGCAACCCGACGCTTTCCGCCAGTGCGCGCAGTTGTAGTGCCGGCTCCTGTTCAGACTCCGAGCCTGTGATCAGGCGCTGATGGCGCTGGAAATGCCATGCCAGGCGCGCCGTATCGATGGCAGGACCGCGCGGTTCGACGCCATACAACCGGTGCATCGCCTGGCGCAGAAAGCCGATGTCGATGTCGGCGACGTGCACCACCAGCACCCGTCCTGTGATTCGCTGGAGCACGGCAGGGATGACGTCATCGAGCGGCGGTGCGTGTTCCAGATCCTGAGGAAGCAGCTGATGAACACGAATGGCGTCGGGGTTGATC
>JBEPYG010000284.1:0-6427 GCA_041641515.1 Roseiflexus sp. | reverse complement strand
CGGGGTGAGACCTCAAGGGTCGGGCGCGTTTCACGTTCGCGCGGTCCCACGTTCCACGTTCCTCACACCCGCACTTCGGCGCCGGCTGCTGCCGAGCGATACGCCGCGTCGAGCAGGCGCAGCACCGCCAGACCTTCGGCGCCTGTTGCCAGCGGCGCGCCCTCACCCCGACAGGCGGCGACAAAGTGGCGAAAACCCTCCGCCCACGCCCATTCTTTCTTCGGAACATCGGGTGCAACTTCGACCGGAACACCATCTTCGGTGCGGTAAATGCGGAGTGGATGATCCCTGCCGTACAGATCAGGGAAGTAATCAGCGCCGGCCAGGTCGCCCGCGATCTGAATGCGCTCTTCGTTGCGCGCGTGGATCGCCCAGGTGACCTCGATTGTCACCAGTCCGCCGTTTGCCAGCCGAAGGTGAATTGCTGCCAGATCATCGACATCGAACGTCCCGCCAGGCACACGGTCGGCGCCCCAGCCGCCAAGCCCGCGCTCGTAGGGACCGTGCACCGCCTGGATTTCGCCGCGCACGGCGCTTACCGGAGGGAACCCCAGGATCCAGTAGACCATGTCGAGCATGTGCACGCCGATGTCCATCGTTGCACCACCGCCTGCCAGTTCTTTGCGCGTAAACCACGACCCATAGCCGGGAATGCCATTGCGCCGCAGCATGCGCCCAAAGGCGTAGGTGATCGTCCCGAAACGTCCCGCCTGCGCCATCTGGCGCAGCATCAGGATTTCGGGACGGGGGCGGTTGCTCATATTGACCGCCAGCACTCTGCCAGCCTTCTCGGCGGCTGCGACCATCGCCTCGCCATCTTCCACGCTGGTCGCCAGCGGTTTTTCACACAGCACATGTTTGCCTGCTTCGAACGCTGCAATCGCAACCGGGGCGTGAAAGACGTTCGGCACAGCTACCGTGATGGCATCGAGGTCGTCCAGTGCCATCAGATCGCGGTAATCAGCAAAAACATGCGGAATATTGAACTTTGCAGCAGCTTCCTGCGCGCGCGCCAGGTTCGTGTCGCAAATGGCAGTAACCTGAACGCCAGGAATCGCCTGAAGCGAAGGGACGTGGCCATGAACGACGACCGCGCCAGCGCCAACGACGCCAATGCGAACGGGGGTGGACATTGGGTGTTCCTTCCTGCTGTCAGATCGGCGTAACCAGAACGTCCATCTCCAATGACAGAACGTATGCTACACCGGGTAAGAACGAATACCCGATCATCTTACCACGAACGGCGCGCATACTGGTTGTGTATCGGGAGGGAATAGGTTAGAATGAGGTGAGATTGATCCTGCCGTTATCCCAACCTGGAGCGTATATATGCGTATCATTCTCTGGCTCGCACTGATTGCCGGTGTTGCACTTTGGGCGCTGGCATTGCAACGGGAACTTGCGACTGTCCGCAAACATCGCGCGATGTACCGTGAGGCAGCAGTGCGCATGGAGCGCCGCCTGTACGAGTTGATGCAGTCGTCCCGATCGTAAGTGCATCGATGCGTGTGAGGGTCAGGGTGCGCATATGCAAAAACGCATCGGCATCATTGATCTGGGATCGAATACCACCCGCATGATCGTGATGGGGTACACGCCACATCACTCGTTCCGTCTCCTCGATGAAGTTCGCGAAAGTGTTCGCCTGGCGGAAGGCATTGGTGCTGATGGACGGCTGCAATCTGCCGCGATGGATCGGGCAGTGGCGACGATGCGGCTGTTTCACGCTCTGAGTCACTCTGAACAGGTACAGACGATTGTTCCGGTGGCGACGAGTGCCGTCCGTGAAGCGGTCAATCAGGCGGAGTTCATTGCGCGGGTCGCTGCCGAAGCTGGTCTGGCGATGCGGGTGCTCACGACGCGCGAAGAAGCGTACTACGGCTATCTGGGCGTGGTGAACTCCATCGATCTGCGCGACGGGTTCACCATCGACATTGGCGGGGGCAGTACGCAGGTGTCGCAGGTGCGCGGGCGTGGGTTTCTGCGCTGGTACAGCCAGCCGATTGGCGCATTGCGAGCTGCCGAACGGTTTGTGCGATCCGATCCGATCAGCAACAAAGACTTCCGCGCACTCGAAGCGGGCGTCGCCGGGTATTTCGCCCCACTCGACTGGCTGAGCGCCGAGCAGGGTCCGATGCTGGTCGGGATTGGCGGCACCATCCGCACCCTTGCCGAAATCGATCAGAAAATGCACAACTACCCGCTCGATCGCGTTCACGGGTATATTCTGGCACGCGAGCGGCTTGAAGCGTTGATCGAGCAGTTGCGCAGTATGGATCAGCGGCAGCGCGAGGAGGTTCCCGGTCTCAGGCGGGATCGCGCCGATCTCATTCTTCCCGGGGCTGTGATTCTGGCGCACCTCATGCGGCGCGGCGGGTTCGAAGCGCTGACAGTCGGCGGTCAGGGGTTGCGCGAGGGGATTTTTTACGAACACTTCCTGGTTGGCGAGCAACCGCCGCTCTTCGCCGATATGCGCGGGTTCAGCGTGCAGAACCTGGCGCGCATCTACAACTACGAGGCGCTGCACGCCGCCAAGGTGCGCGATCTGGCGTTTTCGATGTTCGATCAGCTGCGTTCCCTGCACGCCTATGGCGACTGGGAACGCACGCTGCTCGGCTATGCTGCAACGCTCCACGACATCGGGCTGGCAGTCAATTATTACGACCACCACAAACACGGCGCCTATCTGGTGTTGAACAGTGCACTTCAGGGGTTTACCCATCGCGAGATCGCGTTGATTGCACTCCTGGTGCAGTTTCATCGCAAAGGCGATGTTGAAACCGGAGCGCTGCGCGCGTTGCTGCAGCCGGACGATGAGCGGCGCGTCCTGCAGCTGGCGGCGCTGCTGCGCATTGCTGAATATCTGGAGCGGCGCAAGTGTCAGGTCGTGCAGGATATTACCGTTGAGATCGGCGATCCTGTGCGCATGATAACGCGCACCATCGGCGATGCGGCAGTCGAGATCTGGGATGCCAACCGGGGATCACGATTGTTCCGCAAAGCATATGGGCGTGATGTGGAGATCATCTGAACACACCTGGCTCCATACGCCGGATGCATTCCGATGCGGCAAGCGTGCCGCTCTCTCCTCTTGGTGTCTACGATACTGCGCTCTGCTCGCGGGGGCGGATCAAGAAGCGACACGTCGTTTCTCGTTGTGTTTATGAACCGTTGCCATCCTCTGCGCGCTTCAGCACTTCCCGACTGCGACCTTCTTCCGCCGGACCGACGATCCCCTGTTGCTCGAGCAGATCGATCAGTTGAGCAGCTTTGCTATACCCGATGCGTAACCGGCGTTGCAGCAGCGATGCCGACGCGCGCGAGTGCTGTTGCACCAGTTTGATCGCCTGTGGCAGCAGTTCGTCCTGCTCGGCGGCGCTGAGAAACTCGCCTGGGGGTTGCATCCCGCCTGAGGCGCTGGCCGGTTCCTTCGCCGCCTCGCCAGGTTCCCCTTTCGCATCCCCGGTTGCTGGCGGCGTCGCATCGCGCCAGAACTGCACGATGCGCTCGACTTCCGCTTCGGAGACCCACGTGCCCTGCAGTCGGATCGGGCGCGCGGCATCGGCGGCCATATAGAGCATGTCGCCGCGTCCGAGCAACTGTTCAGCGCCATTCATATCGAGAATAACGCGCGAGTCGGTCTGTGATGTGACCGCAAACGCGATTCGGGTTGGAAAGTTCGCTTTGATCAGGCCGGTCACGACATCAACCGACGGACGCTGTGTGGCAATCACCAGATGGATGCCGGTAGCGCGCGCCATCTGCGCCAGGCGGCAGATCAGCGTTTCGACCTCATCCGGCGCGAGCATCATCAGATCGGCAAGTTCGTCGATAATAACGACGATGTACGGAAGCGGTTCGAGATCGGCGCGCCGGCGGGCAGCCGTTTTGTACCCTTCGATGTTGCGAAAGCCGTAGCGTGCAAAGACTTTGTAGCGTCGCTCCATCTCGCGTGTCGCCCATTTCAGCGTCGGCACCACGCGCTCGAGTTCGGTCACGACCGGTGAGAGCATATGTGGAATCTGATTGTAAATAATCAGCTCAACCATCTTGGGGTCGACCATAATGAACTTCAGTTCATCGGGGGTATGCTTGAGGAGCAGCGAACAGACCAGTGCATTGATCCCGGCGCTCTTGCCGGTGCCGGTGGCGCCCGCCATGAGCGCGTGCGGCATGCGATCAAGCGCGGCGATCACTGGCGTGCCAGACACATCCTTGCCCAGGGGCCATTTCAACCGCCCCCTGGCACGCTCGAACTCCTCGCTTTCGATCACCTCGCGCATGCCGACGATGGAAATGGCGGAGTTGGGGATTTCGATACCAATAACATTCTTGCCAGGGATTGGCGCTTCGATACGAATGGACGTCGCCGCCAGCGCCAGCGCCAGGTCTTTTTCGAGGGTAGTGATTTTGGAGACTTTGACGCCAACGGCGGGCTGCAATTCGAACTGTGTCACAGCAGGACCGGTATTGACACCGACCACCTGCGCCTCGACCTTGAAACTTGCCAGCGTTTCTTCGATCAGGCGCGAACGCAACCGCTTTTCCTCGTCGGTAATCGTCCCCTCTGGATAACTTTCGAGCAGATCGAGCGCCGGCAGGGGCCAGGCGCGATGCACAGGCGAGATGTCGAACCCTTCGAGCGGCTTCTGGACCACTTCTGGAGGAGTGCTTCCGGCCGGTGTCGTCAGCAGATCGGCAAGCAGGGTCGTACTGCCAGGAGCAGTGCCGGATGCCGGTGGAGGCGTGGTTGCTGGTTTGACCGCAGGGTTCGCGGTTGCCTCTGACGAGCGGCGGGTGCGCGTTTCGGGCCGCTGGAACAGACTGGCGCGCGTCGGACGTTCAGCGATTGGTGTTGGCACAATATCGTCATCGGTTTGTGGCGGTGGAACATAATCTGTTGACGCATCAGGCTTCGCCGGTGATGGGCGCGGCGCCGGCGCGGATGATGTTGTGCGTCGGCTGCCAGGGCTCCACACCGTTGTCCAGAAGCGGGCAAAACTGTCGCGGAACGAGGAGGCCAGTTCGTGGAGCGTGATGTCGAAGGTCAGCAGAATGCCCGCAAGCCCCGTCAGGCAGGCGATCACGAATGCCGCCGGGCGACCGATCGCCTGCGAGAGGAGCGCCAGGATTGCATACCCGGCAAGGCCGCCGCCTTCACCAACGCGCGCATCGAACCCATCGCGCACACCGATGGAAAACTCCAGCAGCACAAGGAGCGCTGTCAGCACCAGCAGCGTACCGAGCACCGTCGCACCGGTCAAACGCACATCCTCATACTGTTCCTGGAGAAGAATGGCAACCCCGAGCAGACCGAGCGACAGCGGCACAACCAGCGCGCCCCATCCCAGCAGGCGGCGCGTCAGTTCGACCCACGACGATCCAATCACGCCGGCTGTGCCGGTTACATAGAACACGACGGTCACCGTTGCGACCGCGATCAGCCCAAGGGCAAACAGTTCGCGCTGATGTTCCGGGCGCAACGTGAGCGCCGGGTTTCCGCCAGACCGTTTGCGACGCGTCGCCGCCGATTTGCGTCCGGTTGACGAAGATTTTGCGCGCGCCATGTCTTTCATGCCAACGACATAAGAAAATGTACGCCATCACAGTACCATCTGTTCGCATAGGCTGCAAGAGTCAGGTGTGCGGGCATCGTGCCCGCACTCTTGCACGCGGCAACCGTGCACGATCGGGGATCTTTCGGTGATGGGTAGGACTGCCGCAAGCGCCAGGGCGCGTCGCTCCACCGACGTACAACGACATGGGCGCGAAACGTGCGAACAGTCGCCAAAACTTCAGTCCTGATCCTCTCACCGTACCTGTGCTATAATCCGTACTGTTTCCTGTGAAGCGCCATATACAGAATGGCAAGACGCCGGTTTGAACGCGCGAAGGAGGGCGGCTCATGGAGATCACGCACAAACGACTCAATCGTGTCGATCTGTTGACGATCACGGGGCGACTCGATGCAATGAACGCACCCCAGCTCAAGCAAAAATTCGACGAACTGTTCGACCAGAATCGCTATCGGATTGTGCTCGACCTGTCTGGTCTCGAATATGTAGCTAGCCCCGGGTTGCGCGTCCTGATCGAGGCGCGCAAGCGTGCGCGCGATTGGAAACTGACCGATCTCGAAGGAGGCGATGTGCGGATCGCCAATCTCCCGCCACGGATCAAAGAAGTCTTCGATCTGACCGGTTTCACGTCGCTGTTCGAGATCTATTCCGATACGGTCGAAGCGGTTGGTTCCTTCTGATGAGAAGCGGTGCGTCTGTCGGCACGACACGCACCGGGTTGATGGACGTCCTGTGTCCGATTGTCATGCCTCGCTGCAGCGGCGCCCGATGCGCACGGTCTGCGCTCACTGCCTGATGACTGGCATTCATGGAATCGTTGACGGTCCTAGCCACGCTCGAATCACTGGCAC
>JBEPYG010000283.1:0-6446 GCA_041641515.1 Roseiflexus sp. | reverse complement strand
ACGGCGACCGTGCCGGTCGAACTGATGAACGCCGAAAGAAAGGCGACGATCAGCATGATCGCGGCAATCAGACGCGCCTCACCGGTACCGGCCAGGCGCGCCAGTTGCTGCCCCAGTGCGTCAGCAACGCCGGTCTGAAACAATCCCGCGCCGACGATGAACAACCCGGCGATGATCAGCACAATCGGGTCTGAAAATCCGGCGAGCGCCTCGGCTGGGGTAAGAACGTCGCTCAACAAAAGCGCCAGCAACGCCAGCAACGCAACCACATCAAGACGGAGCCGGTCGCTGGCGAACAGAATGACCGTCAGGGTCAGCACTGCAAAGACGATGACCATGTCCATATTCATTGGATGGATGCAGGTTGAGGAACGTGATCCGACCCAGGATGAGACTCAGGAGTCTCCCGGTTGTCTGGTTGAGGCGCGAGTGGCAGCAACATGGTAAACACGCTTCCTTTATTCAGTTCGCTGGTCACCAATACCTGTCCGCCGTGCGCCTCGACCACTGAGTGCACGATCGACAGTCCCAACCCTGCGCCGACGCCATTGTGACAGCGCGCCCGGTCTGCGCGGTAGAAGCGCTCGAAAATGTGAGGCAGGTCTTGTGGTGCGATGCCGTAGCCGGTATCGGCGACGCTGAGCGCCGCAAACCCATTGCGGACGGCAAGACTGAGCGTGACCACGCCGCCTGGGGGAGTGTGCTGAATCGCATTGACGCCGAGATTCAGCAGCGCCTGCTTGATCCGGTCACGGTCACCCAGCACCACTACCTGATCTTCCTCGCCAATGTGCAACTGCACCTGCCCTGCCAGAGAACGCAGTTCGCGGTGCGTTTCGAGCAGGAGGGTGTCAAGTTCCACCGGTTCGCGCCGAATTTGGAAGCCGGCGTCGCTGCGCGCCAGCAGGAGCAGATCATTGACCATACGGATCAGGCGTGCAACTTCGCGCCGCATATCATCGAGCGACTCATTCAGCAGTTGCGGGTCACGCGCTGCACCGCGCGCCAGCACCTCGAGGTTGCCCTGCATAGCGGTCAGTGGCGTCCGCAGTTCGTGTGACACATCGGCAATAAAGCGGCGCTGGTGATTGAACAATTCCTCCAGCCGCGCCAGCAGATCGTTGACCGTCACCGTCAGACGCTGCAGTTCATCGGCAGCCGGCGGAACCGGAATGCGGCGGCTCAGGTCTTCGGCGCGTACAATACTCTGCGCCGTGTGCGTGATTTCGTCGATGGGACGGAATGCCGCGCGCGTCAGCCACGCGCCGCCGCGTGCTGCCGCCAGCAGCACCACCACGCCGCCAACCGTCAGTGCATAAAAGAGGAGTTGCAGAGCGTACTGGGTTTCTGCCATCGACCGCGCGACCTGCAGCACCCCGACGACCTCCTCGCGACGGGTGACCGGGTTGAGGAACCGGAGCGGTGCAACGAACTCGCGCACCCGGATGTTGCCGCGTTCGATTGTGGTGATTTGTTCAGCGCCGTTGAGCGCCTGCGCGAAACGCTGTTCATCGAGCGCCAGCGCCGCCGCAAGATCGCCGTCGCCAATGTTCGGCGAGCGCCCGACCAGATCACCGTCGGCGTCGAAGAATTGAACATACAGACTGGTTGCCTCGAAATCACGCACCGGCGGCTGGCGCAACAGAATCGCGCGTAGTTGATCGTCACGAAAGAATCCGTAAGGCGTCTGGTTGCTCTCGGCAAAACTGCGGCGCAATACCTCGACCCCCAGACGCAACTCGTTATCGACACTGTTCAACAGAACACTGCGTACAATGAGGTACAATCCAACATGCAGCGCCAGCAAGGCGATCGCAAAAAAACCAACGTATGAAATTGTCAGACGTGTGCGTATCGACATAGCTTAGATTATAGCATCCTTGCGCGATGCGCGGCGTCATACCGTTTTAGATCGGAGTTTTGGATTACGGATGGTTGTGCAAGCAGGTTCTCCATCACAATGGCTCGATGACGACGAGGTCACGGCTATCATCCGCGCGGGTATGGCATCGCTCGATGTCGATGGTCGGCGGGTGCTGCTTATTGTGCCGGATGGCACACGCACCGTGCCGCTGCCGCTCCTCTTTCGCTGCATTCACACCGAACTTGCGTCGCGTGTCGCTGCACTCGATGTGCTGATCGCACTCGGCACCCACCAGCCAATGACCACTGCACAGATCGAACGTCATCTGGGGATACGTCCCGGGGAGTGGACAACGCGGTTTCGTGGCATGCGGGTGTTCAACCATCAGTGGGACGATCCTGCCACCTTTGTGTCGGTCGGCGAGATCACAACCGCAGAGATCGAATCGTTGAGCGGCGGCTTGCTGTCCGCGTCAGTCGAGGTGCGTATCAACCGCAAGGCGCTGGAGTACGACCTTCTGCTGATCTGCGGACCGGTCTTCCCACACGAGGTCGTCGGGTTCTCTGGCGGCAATAAATATCTGTTCCCCGGCATCAGCGGTCGAGAGGTGATCGATGTCTCGCACTGGTTGGGAGCTCTGCTCACCAGTTATGCCATCATTGGCAAGCTCGGCGTCACCCCGGTGCGCCATCTGATCGACCGCGCGGCAGCACTCGTGCCGACGCCCAAACAGTGTGTAGCTGCAGTCGTTGCACCAGACCACGGACGCCTCTGTGGACTGTTCATCGGTGCGCCGGAAGAGGCATGGAAGGCGGCGGCGCACCTTTCGGCGCGGGTGCACATCCGTTATATCGAGCAGCCGTTCCGACAGGTGCTGTCCATTGTTCCCGGGATGTACCAGGATATGTGGACGGCTGCCAAAGGCATGTACAAAGTTGAGCCGATTGTGGCGGATGGTGGCGAGGTGATCATCTATGCGCCGCACATTACCGAATTCAGTGTTACCCACGGTGCAACACTAGCTGCCATCGGGTATCATGTGCGTGATTATTTCGTCAAACAGTGGGACCGGTTCTGTCACTATCCCTGGGGTGTGCTTGCACACAGCACGCACCTTGCCGGTGTGGGAACGTATGACCCGGTCGACGGTGAACAGCGGCGCATTCGAGTGACACTGGCGACAGGCATTTCGCCAGAGCGCTGCACTGCACATCATATCGGCTACCGCGATCCGGCGACGATTGATGTGGCAGCCTGGGCAGGACGCGAGGCGGAAGGTGTGCTCGTCGTCCCCAAAGCTGGGGAAATCCTGTACCGTCTGCGTCATACGAACGTCAACGAGTAAGTGCGGACGCTCGACAGACATCTCTTAGGCGAGGGTTTCAGAATAGCCGATAGTCGATAGAGTCGCACGCGATCACCTCTCCCTCATTGGTTCTCGCCGCTTGCCGGGGGAGAATAATATCGTCGAGGCGCGGCGGGACGCTTTCCCTGGCGCGTTCGCGCTCTGGGAGCGAACCCGGTGGGGCATGGCGGTGTAGGGGCACAGCGCGCCGCGCCCCAACCAGATACAAGTCGCTGGCGCAGGCGAGAACGGATTGTCTACTGGAAGACCGTCAGATGCCTGCCACAGAATCTCTGGGGGAAGGGCATTGTGCCCGCGTAGAGACATGGATGCAGACGAGCTGCCCGCGCACCAGGCAACTATTGTTACATGAGATAAGGAACACACCATGACACATCCCCAGATCGCGCCATACGGTTCATGGCGCTCACCGATCACTGCCGCACTGGTCGCAACATCAGGGGTCTCGCTGAGCGATAGTGCGCTCGATGGCGACGATATCTACTGGCTCGAAGGACGACCCGCCGAAGGTGGGCGTGTGGTGGTGGTACGTCGCTCTGCCGACGGCGCAATTGCTGATGTCACGCCATCTAGCTTCAATGTGCGCACCCGCGTCCACGAATACGGAGGAGCACCATACACGATTGACGGAGGTACCGTCTACTTCTGCCATTTTGCCGATCAGCGCATCTACCGCCAGCGCCCCGGCACGGCGCCGGAACCGATCACGCCTGATGCTCCGCTGCGGTATGCCGACTTCGTCGTCGATCACCGGCGTAATCGGTTGATCGGCGTGCGCGAAGACCACACCGGCGGCGGTGAAGCGGTGAATACCGTGGTCGCTATTCCGCTCGACGGCACGACTGACCAGCAGGTGCTCGTTGCAGGCGCAGATTTCTATGCCAGCCCGCGCCTTAGTCCAGACGGACGCTGGCTTGCCTGGCTCTCCTGGAACCATCCGAACATGCCGTGGGATGCTGCCGAACTATGGGTAGCGCCAGTGCGCGAGGATGGTGTGCCAGGACCGGCGGAACGGATCGCCGGCGGTCCTGATGACGCCGCTTTTCAGCCGGCATGGGGACCTGACGGCACGCTCTACTTCGTTGCCGAACGCACCGGATGGTGGAACCTCTACCGCTGGCGCGATGGAACCGTCGATGCGCTCTGCCCGATGGAAGCCGAGTTCGGTCTGCCGCTGTGGGTGTTCAATGCCCGCACATATGCAGTTGAGTCGACTGACCGCCTGGTATGCACATATATCGATCGTGGCGAAGAGAAGATGGCAGTTCTCGACGTGTCAACCAGGACCCTGACACCGCTCGATTTGCCGTTTAGCGATTTCGGGTTCAGTGGTCCGCGCGCTGCTGGCGGACGGATCGTATTCATCGGCGCATCACCGGCAACACCCGCTGCACTGGTGATGTTCAATCTCTCAGACGGCGCCCTGACCACCATTCGCCGCTCAATGGACGTGCAGATCGATCCCGGGTACATCTCGACGCCGCGCGTCATCGAATTTCCTACGGAAGGCGGCATGACCGCGTTCGGTTTCTACTATCCGCCGCACAACCGTGACTTCCGTGCACCAGAAGGCGAAAAGCCGCCATTGCTCGTTCTGAGTCATGGCGGACCCACCAGCGCAACATCGGCATCGTTCGATCTGGGCATTCAGTTTTGGACGAGTCGCGGCATCGCAGTGATGGATGTCAACTATGGCGGCAGTACCGGGTTTGGTCGCGCCTACCGGCAGCGTCTCGATGGTCGCTGGGGCATTGTCGATGTCGATGATTGCTGTAACGCGGCAACATACCTGGCAGCGCAGGGGCTAGCTGATCCGGCGCGCCTGATCATTGCCGGTGGCAGCGCCGGCGGGTATACGACCCTGGCAGCACTCACCTTCCGCAATGTGTTCAGGGTTGGCGCCAGCTACTATGGCGTCAGTGACCTGGAAGCGCTGGCACGCGATACCCACAAATTCGAGTCGCGCTATCTCGATCGGCTGGTTGGACCGTACCCTGAGCGCACCGATATCTATCACGCGCGTTCGCCGATCTACCACATCGAACGACTCAACTGCCCGGTCATTTTCCTTCAGGGACTGGAAGACAAAGTGGTGCCGCCGGACCAGTCCGAGCGTATGGCGGCAGCGCTGCGCGCAAAGGGCATTCCGGTCGCGTACCTGGCGTTCGAGGGGGAGCAACACGGTTTCCGCAAGGCAGAGACGATCATTCGCGCGCTGGAAGCCGAACTCTATTTCTACGCGCGTGTCCTGGGGTTTGAACTCGCTGAACCGGTTGAACCGATAGTGATCGATAATCTTTGAGGCCACAAAAAAGCCCACATTAATGACAGAGGGTTATTGAGTGGTTACGATCGTGCATAACAATACAGGTGCAGGCCTGCATGCGCCCCCACGATCGTGGCGCGGCTACGCCCCTGGAGCAATCCGGGGGCGTAGTTGTTCCTTCACGCGGCACATCAATACCGGTTTCGCATGAACACTGCACACGCAACGCCACGTCACCGCGCATCTGGATGCCTGGCATAACAATCCGCACTCTAAAATCATCAATCTAATACCATTGTAGATTTTAGAATGATACGCCCGGTATCACAAAGCCTAAAACCGCATATGGCAATGCAGCATTGTCAACAATAACTGGCATAACACGGGAAGACGCGCCCAAACGCCTGACACAACAATCTGCAATCTTAATATGAACGAAACTTTTCACCCCCGTCTTCAACAGCACTGGCGACGTATGCAAACCGGTGGCGGTCACCTGGTCGTTACCCACGCCGGGTTGCGCTTTATCGTTGCAGGCGCCACGACCCGACGCTACGCCAATGCTCAGATCGACGACTATACCGGACTGCCGCGTCACCGTTTCCCATGGCGTGCACCGTTGCGGATGACCGTTGTTGCGCGTGTGGGGACGCCGATTCGCGGAACGGCTGGTTTCGGATTCTGGAACGCGCCCATTTCGCCGATCGGCAAGGTGTTGCCGGTTTTGCCTGCTGCTATCTGGTTCTTCTACGCATCGCCGCCTGCCGATATGCCGCTTGCGTATGGCGTACCCGGTTCTGGCTGGAAAGTCGCCACGATCGATGCCACGACCCGTCGCGCGCTGGCGTGGGCGCCGGCAGCGCCATTCGTGCTGCTGGCGAACCGTCTTCCCGGTGTGTACGACCGGCTCTGGCATCGCATCCAGCGCGCTCTGGCGGTCAGCGAAGCGC
>JBEPYG010000282.1:0-6456 GCA_041641515.1 Roseiflexus sp. | reverse complement strand
CTCTTCCGATCTGTGGAGTGGGACTTTGAACCTCTGCTACATTCCGCTGTCGCTGGCGTTCGAACTGCAGCGCCTGCGCAGACAGTCGCAACCGGATGACACGACGCCGCTCGTTTCGATTGTCGTGCCTGCATACAACGAAGGTCGGGTCATTATCGCCTGCATCGAGTCCATTCTGGCGAGTCCCTATCCGAACAAAGAAATCATTCTGGTCAATGATGGCTCGACCGACGATACGCTGGCATACATGCGGCGCTTCAGCGATCGGGAGAATGTCATTATTGTGGACAAGCCAAACGGCGGGAAGGCATCGGCGTTGAATGCCGGTCTGGCGCGCACGCGTGGTGAGTTTATCTTCTGTGTCGATGCCGATGGCATCTTCACAGCAGATACGATTCCTGCCATGCTGCGCGCATTCGATAGCCCTTACGTCGGCGCCGTGTGCGGGAGTGATGCACCGATTAATCTGAATCGTCCACAAACGCATCTGGCGGCCATTCAAACCCATGTCGGCACCGGTTTTGTCCGTCGGGCGCTCTCGTTGATTGGGTGTTTGCCGGTTGTATCCGGGAATATCGGCGCTTTTCGTCGCAGCGCACTTGCCAGAACTGGCGGATTCCGCTCTGGCTTGCTTGGCGAAGACCTCGAGCTGACCTGGCGGATGCATCGTGCCGGCTATGATGTGCGATTTGCGCCTGATGCGCTGGTGCTGGCTGAAGTCCCCTCGACGGTGCGTGGTTTGTGGAAGCAGCGTGTGCGCTGGGCGCGCGGCTTTTTGCAAACTGCCCGGCTGCACCGCGACATGATCGGCAATCCGCATTTTGGTCCGATCGGACCATTTCTGGCGCTCAATTTCTTTACAATGGTCGTGGTTCCGATCCTTCAGTTGAGCACGCTTGCAACCCTGATTGTGCTCCTGCTGACCGGCGTCAGCAGTCCTGTCGGGTGGGCGCCCCTTGGCATCCTGGCCTGGGTCGGATTGTTCCAGACATTCGCCATCGCTCTGTTTGCACTTGTGCTGGATCGCGCCTGGCATCATGCACGCTACCTGTATGCCGTGGTCTTCTGGTTGCCATACTCGTTTCTGCTCAGCCTTGTGATGGTGCGCGCCATCTATCTCGAACTGCGACGTGCCGAGCAGCGCTGGAACAAACTCGATCGCGTCGGTATCGGCGTACCGGTCGCTGTACCATCGCAAGGCAGGGTCACGCAACATCTCGAACCTTTGCCGGATGCGCAACCTGTGGCGTTCCAATCAGCTAGATTGAAGACGTGGATGGCATCTGCCCGGAATCTGGCGCTGCGTGGTTCGTCACAGACGAGCGATACGCTGAAGACGATTGTCGAGACTATTCGGCGCTATGGAAAGAACATATGAGAACTGCCTGGATCGTACTGCCGCTGATGACAATGTTGATCGCACCATGGTTGCCAGAGGCGTGGGCTTGCCCTGCTACCATTGAACCAGCGCCAGAAACGGTCTCTGTACCCGCCTCGACCATGCTGCCGGTCCGCGCCATCAGCCTCGACCTCTCCGAATTGTCGCGATCGCCGGATGATCTCGACCGGCTCGAACAGCGGATGCGCCATACTGGTGTGAATATGGTCGGTCTCAGCGCCGGTCGCATCGACTGGACTGGTTTTCGCTGGAGCGGGCGAGAAGAACGCTGGTCTGCCGCAGTGAACGAGAGTGGGCGTGATCTGCTGGCGGATGCAACACAGCGTTTCGGCGGCTGGGCTCACGTTTCGGCGATTGTTGATGTCTTTGCACCCCGTTATCTGCAGGCGCAACCGACGCAACGCGCACTCGACGCCGACGGTCGCCCCATTCCGTATCAGGCCAGCATCCATGCGCTAATCAACGGACCATTCGGTGACGAGTTGATCGCCATGATCGACTATATCGCCCGTCACTATGCGGTCGATTCGATCGCACTGACCGAGTTGTTCTACTATGAGGAAGGGTATGGCGCTGATGATCTGGCGCTGTACCGGCAGTACAGCGGACAGCGCGACTGGCCCCGCACTCCTCGCGGGTCGATCAATGTCGATCATCCCACGGTTGGCGCGTGGCGTTCGGCGATGGTCGCCCAATTCGTCGAACGCGCTGCGCGTGTGGTCCATGCGCACGGCAAACAACTCTTCGTCGATGTCCGGGTCGATTGGGAGGCGCCTCAGTATGAGGGACGACGCAGCGGGCACGATTATGCGCTACTCCTGCAGTACGCTGATCGTCTGGTGCTCTGGAATTATTTTGGCTTGAGCAATGCCTCGCCTGCATACACCCGCGATATCGTGCGTTACGTCCAGCGCTACGGCACTGAACGGATCATCATTTCGTATGGGTTGTGGGCAGACCACGGTGCGGTCGTCGATGCTCTCGACCTGCGGCGCGCGATGATCGCCGGTCAGAAAGCTAACCTTCCCAACGCCTGGATTACACCGGTCAGCCTGATGGGGGAAGAACACTGGCAGGTATTAACGTCCGTGTGGCGTCGCGCATCGCCCCTTCAACGCTCGGGTGTACGATGACCTCGGCGCGGTTTTCAGCAGGTATTAACGTCCGTGTGGCGTCGCGCATCGCCCCCCATACTCGCGGCTACACCACCACAACCAGTGCCAAGTCATTGACATTGGTCTGGGTGGGACCTGGACGCAACAGGTCGTCGAGGGCGGCGAAGAAGGGGTAACTGTCGTTGCGCGCCAGTGCCGTGTCTACGTCGAGGCCCAGCGCCACCGCGCGCCGAAGCGTGGCATCGCTGACAACTGCCCCCGCCGCGTCGGTCGGTCCGTCGCCGCCATCGGTTGCGAGGGTCACCAGCAGGGTGCCGGGTGCAGCTGCTAGATCGGCAGTTGCGGCGAGCGCCAGTTCCTGATTGCGCCCGCCGCGACCATCGCCACGCAGGGTGACGGTCGTTTCACCGCCAGCGATCACACATGCCGGTCGGCGGACTGGACGATCACTGGCAGCAACCTCGCGCGCAATCGCAGCCAGGACGCGCCCGACGACGCGCGCTTCGCCTTGCAGGAATGTCGTCAACAGCAGCGTGTTGAACCCTTCGCTCTGCGCTGCTGCCAGTGCGGCTTCGGCTGCCAGACGGTTGCTGCCGATGATCAGGTTGTGGACCCGCGCCAGTACCGGATCGCCTGGCTTCGGCGTCTCGGCGATCTCACCGCGTATGCCGCGCTGCAACCGATCCAGGATAGCGACAGGGGTCTGATCCAGCACGCCATAGCGCTCGAGAACATCGAGCGCGTCTGCAAATGTCGTCGGATCGGCGACGGTCGGACCGGAAGCGATGACATCGAGCGGGTCACCGACCACATCAGACAGAATGAGGGTGACGACCGTCGCCGGCGCTGCTAGACGCGCAAACCCGCCGCCTTTGAGGGTGTCGAGATGGCGGCGCAGGGTGTTGATCTCGTTGATCGAAGCGCCGCATGCGAGCAATACCCTGGTCAGACATTGCATGTCATCGAGGGTAATCCCTGGTGCAGGGCGCGTCAGCAACGCCGAGCCGCCACCTGAAATCAGCGCCAGCACCAGGTCACGTTCACCGGTGTGCTGGAGCAACGCAGCAATCTGTTCGCCAGCGGCGACGCCGCGCTCATCGGGAATGGGATGTCCGGCTTCGAGCACCTCGACGCGCGGCTGCAGCACTGCCAGACCTTCCGGCGTCACATGCCCTTCTTTGACGACCACCACGCCGCCGCCGAGACGCCCACCGACCAGCGCAACAGCAGCAGCGGTCATCGGAATGCTGGCTTTGCCCGCTCCCACAATCCAGACGCGCTCAAAGGCGTTGAGGTCGTAGACGGCATCACCGGCAACGAGTCGATCATCATCACAGTGCAGGAAGCGCCGCACTGCAGCGCCAGGCTCAACGGCGGCAACTGCTGCAGCAAGGATGCGCGCCACTGCAGCGCCGTGCGGCAGCGCACGAAGGGTAGCGGTCAGAAACGCTTCCGGGTTCATGACGCTTCCGCCAGTGCTTCGAAGCGATCGATATCGTTGCGAATAACCTCAAGGCTAGCGCGCCAGAACGCAGGCTCGTGCAGGTCGAACCCCATGCGCGCCGCCAGTGCGAGCGGACTTGCCAGCCCGGTCGATGCCAGCAGGTCATCGTAGCGCTCCCGAAACTCGTCCGGCGCGCGCTGATATTCTGCATACAATCCCAATCCAAACAGCAGCCCGAACATGTAAGGATAGTTGTAGAACGAGAACCCGCTGCTGTAGTAGTGTCCCTTGACGGCCCACATGAACGGGTGCAATGTCTGCTCATCGAGCACATCGCCATACGTCCGCTTCTGCGCATCGGTCATCAGGGCACACAATTCCGACACCGAGAGGTCGCGTGCTGCGCGCTGCTCGAAGAGCGCTGTCTCGAACAGGAAGCGCGAGGTAATATCGACCACAACCTGGCACGCTCCGCTGAGGAACGCCTCGAGAATCTCGAGGGTTTCATCACGGGTAGCGTCCTGCAGCGCTGCATTGCGCACGATGGTCTCACAGAAGATGCTCGCCGTCTCTGCCAGGGTCATCGGCGTATCGCGGTTGAGCATCGTATGCTGCGCCAGGTTCAGGTTATGGTAGGCATGCCCGAGTTCGTGCGCCAGGGTGAACATGCTATCCGCCGTGGAGTCGTGGTTCACCAGGATGCGCGACTCATCGCGCCGGAGCGACATACAGAAGGCGCCGCCGACTTTCCCGGCGCGCGGTTCGGCGTCGATCCAGCGCTCGCGGAATGCTCGTGCGGCAAACTCACCCAGACGCGGAGAATAGCGCGTAAACTGGGTCACGATGAATGTCTCGGCGTCACTGAACTGCCAGCTGCGACCGCCGCCGCCAACCGGCGCAAACAGGTCATACCAGGCGAGGCGTTCGACGCCGAGCAGTCGTGCTTTGGTGCGCAGGTACCGTTGAAAATCGGGGAAAAATTCGCGCGCGGCATTCATCATTGCATCGAGCGTGGCACGGTCGATGCCATTATCGAACAGTGCGGCGTCGAGAGGGGTGGCCCAGCGCCGTCGGCGGCTGAGGGTAAGCACCTGCCCTTTGATACTGTTGAGTGCCGCTGCAAGAGGAAGCGCCGCACGTTCCCAGGCGGCAAGTTCCGCCTCGTGCGCGTGGCGCCGCACCGCGCGATCCGGGTCACGCGCCAGATTACGCACCTGGCTCATCGGCAGTTCGACCATCTGCCCATCACGCTCGACAGGAACCAGGATTTGTGACGTCAGATTCTGATGCAACCGCGCCCAGGCAATACCACCTGACACATCCAGTTCTGCGGCGAGATCCTCCTCGGCGGGCGACATCAGGTGGCGCGCTTCTTCGGCGGCGCGGCGCACCAGGTACGCATGATCGCGCGCGATGGTCGAGCGCTGAATCAATGTCTCAACATCCAACCCGCCAAGCCATGCTGTCAATCGTTTCGACAGTTGCGTCAGTTTGACGCTATCCTGCATGAGCAGGCTGAGCGCCGCCTGCGCCTGATCGTTACGCGAGTCAGTCGCAACGAAACTGTAGACATACGCGCGCAGCGTGGCAAAGCGTTCCAGCACGTCGTTCAACGATGTGATGACGGTATCGAACGTTGCTATCGTGTTGTCATCCATCACCTGATCGTCGCGTCGATCAATGCCCAGGCGATCAAACAGTGCGATGACATCATCGAACGCCTGACGCACGGCAACCAGATCGTGATCAAACTCCGGCGAGTCGAGCGCCGGATAGACAGGAGTCATATCCCAATGGGGAAGCGTTTCACTTACGGATAAGGTCATCGGTCATTACCTCCGGCAGTCAACACCAGCACTTCCGAAGACGTGCGAACGGTGACGGGGAGCGAACCCATCAGCAAGCGTTCGAGGCGCTGCAGACATATTCGAGATACCGCAAACGCCGGAACCAATTTTGACTTGCCACCTCAGCTGGTAGCGTTCGAGGCGCCGCAGACATATTCGAGATACCGCAAACGGCGGAACGTCTGGAAGAACGCCAGACTCTGATTCGTAATTGGACAGGGCGGCGCCTGCACAGCCGCAATGATCTGCTGTGTCGCGTGGGTCAAACAGACATCCAGTTGATCGGCGGAAACACCGTGCGCTCGCAGGCGACGAAACTCAGGCTCCCACGGCACGCTGCACATATTGTGCGCAACGACCCCGATCACATCAGGGACGACGGCATCGTGGCGCAACCAGTCCAGCCCAAGGCAGAATGTGACCGATGCGCACGGTGACCGTTCGATCGCCAGTTTCAGCAGTTCTGCTTCGTGACCGACTGCAAGTGTCAGCAGCGCAAGATCATCGGGTCGAAGCGCATCGGCGCAGCGCACCGGAACCTGCAGCAATCCTGACAGCGCATGAGCCAGCGGTTCAGCCAGACGATCGACCGGAACAACACAGGTCAGGCGCCAGCGTTGCAACCGGGCGAGGTGGGTTAGGCGATGAAGG
>JBEPYG010000281.1:0-6471 GCA_041641515.1 Roseiflexus sp. | reverse complement strand
TTTTGCGGGCATCCTCCCGAATTCCTGAGCCCGCCGCTGCGTACTGTGGCGGTCGCCAATCAGACGGATGACCTGCCCGGCGGGTTTATCGAACCGCTGCGCTGGACTTCCTGCCCGTGGGGGCTGGGACCGGAAGTACGTGGCACGAAGGAACCACACTGGATTCCCGGCAGCGCCGGACCTGATTCCTTTGGTCACACCGGCGCATCGGGATGTCTGGCGTGGGCAGCGCCGAGAAATGGTGTCGCCTGGGCTATCCTTGGGGCACGCACTGCCGACAACGGTTGGCTGCTGCGCCATTCGGGGGCGATCAGTGATTTGTGTTTGATGACTTGATTGTTTGGCTCCGGCGTCCTGGCTCTTGGCGTCCTGGCGCGCGGTGGTGAGGGCATGGTCGTTCAGATATGAAGCTGGTATATATCTGCTGCCGTTGAGCTGAAGATCTCGGCTAGCAGGGCGAAGCGCGCCGACGCAAGCTCGAGGATGATGTTCTGGCAGACCCTGAACCCCGTCCGCGCACGACGCGCCGTGCCCGTACATTCATGGCGAGGACGGGACAGACACACTCCCAGGTTTCCCTTTTCCCGTCACCACGTACATCGCAACAAAGGGGACACAGCGCGCGTACTATTGGCAGGAAAGCGATCAGACGGGCGCGTGGCGCGATAGAAAACGAGAGGACAGTGATGAACGGGAATGGTTATCGAAACAATACAGGCGGTTTTGGCATTCCGCCGCTCTACATCTATATCGGCATCGGGATTGCGGCGATTATCGTTGTTTCAATCATTGGCGGGTTGTTGAGCGCTGGTGTGCAGGCATATTTCGCGGTTGCCGCAGGAATTCTGCTGGTGCTGGCGAATCTGCGCGATCTGTTGAGCGGAACCAACAGCAGCGCAGCGCTGATGAACACCATGATCGGCGCAGCGTTGATCTTCTTCTTCCTGGGCAGCGCCTTTGGCTGGATCTGGTACATTCCGGCGCTCTTGCTGCTGGTTGCTGCAGTTCCGCTCGGAGTGCGCCGCGCGGACGTCTACACCGTCTATCTCGACGCCGCGCGTTCGATGGCGACCAATGTGCGGCGCGCCGTCGGGGGACGCACGCGCCTGCCGTAGCAACGCTGAAACCGAGCGGCAAAAAACTACGGATACATGCGATATAACATACGCGGAAAAGGTATCGTTTCGCGAATATGGTGCGTACCGGCGATCCAGGCAGTTGCGCGCTCGATGCCCATACCAAACCCGCTATGCGGTACGCTGCCATAGCGCCTCAGATCGATGTACCACTGGTAATCGTCCACATTCAACCCGTATTCCCGGATGCGGCGCTCGAGCAGCGCCGCATCGTGGATGCGCTGTGAGCCGCCAATGATCTCGCCATACCCTTCCGGCGCTAGCAGGTCGGCGCATAGCGCGACTTCGGGGCGATCCGGGTCGGGTTCCATGTAAAAGGCCTTGATAGCGCTCGGGAACCGCTCGACAAAGACCGGACGGTCGAACATTGACGCGATCAGGGTTTCGTGCGGCGCGCCAAGGTCTTCACCCCATTCCAGCACCGTACATCCTTCGACTTCGGAGTGTCGCTCAGCGATGAGGCGCAGCGCTTCGTCGTAGGTGATACGCGGGAACGGCGGCACGCACCGCTCGAGCGGCTTGGTGTCGCGCCCGAGGGTGGCGAGGTCATCGGCACGTCGCTCCAGCACCCGTTGAACGATGGCGCTGACGAACCGTTCTTGCAGCGCCAGATTGTCGTCGTGCACGGCGAATGCCACTTCCGGTTCGATCATCCAGAACTCGGTCAGGTGCCGGCGCGTCTTCGACTTCTCGGCGCGAAACGTTGGACCAAAACAGTAGACCTTGCCAAAACTCATCATGCCGGCCTCGACATAGAGCTGACCGGTCTGCCCAAGATACGCAGTGCCAAGGTCGAAGTAGGGTGTGGCAAAGAGGTTGGTGGTGCCCTCTGCGGCGCAGGGCGTGAGAATTGGCGTGTCGAAACGCACAAATCCCTGCTCGTTGAGCCATTCCTGCGCCGCAGCGATAATCTCGGCACGAATGCGCAGAAGCGCGTGCTGCTTCGCGGAACGCACCCAGAGATGCCGGTTTTCCATCAGGAACTCAACGCCGTGTTCCTTGGGTTGGATCGGATACTCTGGTGATATCTGGATGATCTCGATACTGCTGACATCGAGTTCGAACCCGCCGGGGGCGCGTTCGTCGGCGCGCACTGCCCCGGTGATGCGGCAGGAACTTTCAAGAGTCAATCGCTGCGCGGCGGTAAATGTCTCTTCGGTGACATTCTTGCGAAACACCACACACTGAATGACGCCACTTCCGTCGCGGAGCCGGATGAAGACCAGTTTGCCCTTCTCGGTCTTGTGGGCGACCCATCCGGCAAGAGTGACCGTCTGCCCGTTATGGCGCGCGATGTCGCTGATAGTAGCTGTAGGAAGAAGTGACATAAGCGTATTTCCATTGTGCGTCGATATGATGAAAATGAGTATAGCACAGGTCCAGCGACCGGTGCAGAGATGGTGCGGCGCACTATCTCTCGATCCCTATCTCTTCTCATTGCTCACCCTCATCCGGTCATGCCTGTGTTATAATCGCCAGACACAATGAAGTCTTGCCTTGTTGCATCGGTGATATCGTGCAGGCATCTCTCGCGTGTGAAGCTCTGCCGCAGGTGCGCCCGTTCATCAAATGGGCTGGCGGCAAAGGGCAGTTGATCCCGGAACTGGTGCGCCGCTTTCCGCCGCGCTTTCATCGCTACCACGAGCCGTTCGTCGGCGGCGGCGCGCTCTTTTTCCATCTCTACAATAACGGGATGCTGCGCGACGGCGCGACGCTTAGCGACTACAACCCGGAGTTGATGATCTGCTACGAAGTCATCCGCGACGATGTGGAGTCGCTGATCACAGCGTTGCGCTGGCACCATCGCCATCGCCTCGACCCGCAGTATTTCCTCGAGGTGCGCAACTGGGATCGCCAGCCAGACTTCGCACAGCGCAGCAAGATCGAGCGCGCTGCGCGCACGATTTTCCTCAACCGCACCTGCTACAACGGGCTGTATCGCCTTAACCGAAAGGGGCAGTTCAATGCGCCGTTCGGTTATTACAAGAACCCCATGATCTACGACCCTCAGAACCTGCGGCTGGTCAGCGCCGCGCTGCGCAACGTCGAACTGCGCGTCGGTGATTTCAGCGAGGTGCTGCAGCATGCCAGACCCGGCGATTTCGTCTATTTCGATCCGCCCTATGTGCCGACCAGCGCGACGGCGTCGTTCACCCATTACACAGGGCAGACCTTCGGTCCCGACGATCAACGCCGCCTAGCGGACGTGTTTGCAGAACTCGGCGAGCGTGGCGTCTATGTCATGCTGAGCAATTCGTCAACGCCGCTGACCCGCGAGTTGTACGCCACACGCGCGGTCAGTTTCTCCATCGTGTATGCCAGCCGCAAGATCAATTGTGACGGTAGCAAGCGTGGGCAGGTCGAGGAGTTGATCGTGTGTTCGTATCCGACGACCGGGTAGGAGCTCTCGTCCGTGTCGCGCCAACGAGACGCGCCCGAATCATGAGCCCTGCACATATTGCAGTATCATCAACGATAACTGGTATGAGGTCATTAAAAGCGAAGCAATCTCCCGGTGTTTCAGAAGATTGCCTCGCTACGTTCGCTCCGGGCAACGACCGCAAGTACGCGGTTCTCACCTTGCCGCCGCCGGTTCTTCCTGCTCCGCCAGCTGGCGCAGCACATAGTGCAGAATGCCGCCGTTCCGGTAGTAGGCGAGTTCACCTTCGGAGTTGATCCGCGCTTTCACTCTGAACGTGAACGTCGAACCATCGGGCCGCTGCGTGTACACGGTCAGATCCTGACCGGGACGCAGTGTTTCGATCCCCTCGATGGTAAAGATTTCGTGCCCGGTGATGCCAAGCGACTGCCAGCTTTCCCCCGGCATAAACGTCAGCGGCAACACCCCCATACCCACCAGGTTCGAGCGGTGAATGCGCTCGAAACTCTCGGCGATCACCGCGCGCACACCGAGCAGAAACGTCCCTTTCGCCGCCCAGTCGCGCGAGGAGCCGGTTCCATACTCCTTGCCCGCCAGAACCACAAGCGGCGTGCCATGCGCCTGGTAGCGCATTGCTGCATCGTAGATGCTCATCTGCTCACCAGTCGGCAGGTAGAGAGTGTAGCCGCCCTCCACGCCGGGAACCATGGCGTTGCGCAAACGGATGTTGGCAAACGTGCCGCGCATCATCACCTCGTGGTTACCGCGCCGCGCGCCGTAGGAATTGAAATCTGCCGGCTGCACGCCGCGCGCGATCAGGTACTGTCCAGCCGGACTGTCTTTGGCAATGCTTCCCGCCGGCGAAATGTGGTCGGTTGTGACACTATCGCCCAACAACGCCAGCACCCGCGCCCCGCGAATGGACGACAGCGGCGGAACCTCGCGCGTCATTGTGCGAAAGTAAGGCGGGTTCTGAATGTAGGTCGAGTCGGAACTCCAGGCATACAGGTCGCCGCCGCTCACCGGGATGGCATTCCAGGTCTCGTTGCCGGTGAAGACATTGGCATATTGCTGGCGGAACAGGTCGGCGTTGAGCGATGCCGCCATCACCTCAGCGACTTCCTCCGCCGGGGGCCAGATATCCGCCAGGTAAACCGGTTCGCCATCGGCGCCGACGCCGAGCGGCTCACGGTTCACGTCGATGTCCACCGTTCCGGCAATTGCCAGAGCGACGACCAGCGGCGGCGACGCCAGATAGTTGGCGCGCACCACCGGATTGATGCGCCCCTCGAAGTTGCGATTGCCGCTCAAGACGGCGCTGACCACCAGATTGCCCTCCCGAACCGCCTGCGCAATCTCGTCGGCGACCGGACCGCTGTTGCCGATACAGGTAGTGCATCCATACCCGACAACGTTGAACCCCAGCTGATCGAGATACGCCTGCAGACCGGATTGCGCCAGATACTCGCTGACCACCCGCGATCCCGGCGCAAGGCTGGTTTTCACGTATGGAGGCACGCTCAACCCTTTCTCGACCGCCTTCTTCGCCAGCAGACCGGCGGCGATCATAACCGACGGGTTCGAGGTGTTGGTGCACGACGTAATTGCGGCGATGATCGTTGAACCATGGGTGAGAGAGGTTTCACGCCCATTCACCGTCACCGGCACACGCGATGCCGCATACAGATCGCGGCGTTCGCGCTGATGCGCGCCATCTCCTTCATACACCGGCGCCTCACGCCCGAAGACCTTCCGCATCGCCTGGTTGAACGACGCCTTGAGGTCTGTCAGCGGCACCCGATCCTGCGGACGGCGCGGACCGGCGACGCTCGGTTCGACGGTGCTCAGGTCGAGTTCGAGCAGGGTATTGAACTCCGGGATCGGCGAGTCGTCGGTGCGGAAGAGCCCCTGCTCACGGCAGTACGCCTCAACCAGCGCCACCAGGTCGTCGGAGCGACCGGTGCCGCGCAGGTAGGCGAGGGTCTCGGCATCGACCGGGAAGAACCCGCAGGTTGCACCATACTCCGGCGCCATATTTGCAATCGTTGCGCGATCCGCCAGACTGAGCGAACTCAGCCCTGGACCACAGAACTCGACGAACTTGTCCACCACGCCGTGCCGCCGCAGCATCTCGGTCACGTGCAACACCAGATCGGTGGCAGTCGCGCCGGGGCGCAACGCACCGGTCAGCTTCACCCCAACGACCTCCGGCGTCAGCATCGCCAGCGGTTGCCCCAGGAGCACGGCTTCGGCCTCGATGCCGCCAACGCCCCACCCCAGCACCCCCAGACCATTGATCATCGTCGTGTGACTATCGGTGCCGACCAGGGTATCCGGCATGGCGACCAGTTCACCATCGATCTCGCGGGTCATCACCACGGTCGCAAGATACTCCAGGTTGACCTGATGGCAGATGCCGGTAGCTGGCGGCACGACGCGGAAGTTCGCAAACGCCTGTTGCCCCCAGCGCAGAAACTCATAGCGTTCACGATTGCGTTCGAACTCGAGTTGCGCATTCAGTACAAGCGCCATACCGTGACCAAAGGCATCGACCTGCACCGAGTGATCGATCACCAGATCCGCCGGGACGAGCGGATTGATCTTCGCCGGATCGCCTCCCAGCTGCGCCATTGCGTCACGCATTGCCGCAAGATCGACCACTGCCGGAACACCGGTGAAATCCTGCATCAGCACACGCGCCGGTTTGAACGCCACCTCGCGCTGCCCGGCGCTCGCCGGAGTCCACTGCGCCAGCGCCGCAACATCGTCGATCGTGGTGAAACCGTCGCCAGCATTGCGCAGCAGCGCTTCCAGCAGCACTTTAATCGAAAATGGCAGCCGCGCCAGATCGACGCCGGTATGCCGCGCCAGCGCATCGAGCCGGTAGACGATGAATGTGCGCCCGCCAACCACCAGAGGTGCGCGGGTGTTGAATGGATCGTGCAGGGTACTCAT
>JBEPYG010000280.1:0-6486 GCA_041641515.1 Roseiflexus sp. | reverse complement strand
CTGCGCCGCCGGCGTCGCGCCGGATGCAGCAACCGCCTGTTCGTCGGGTCCGACCTCAGCAGCACGCTGCACCTCCGCCGCCGGCGTCGCGCCGGATGCAGCAACCGCCTGTTCGTCCGGTCCCGCCCCTGCAACGTGCTGCACCTCCGCCGCCGGCGTTGCGTCAGATGCAGCAACGACGCGTTCTTCAACCAGACGCTCATCTTCCGCCAAAAGCGGCACATGCACCCCTGACGACTCATTACCGCTGATCGTCCGAAGATCGTCACGCGCACCACGAGGCACAGCAGGCTCACGCAGTTCGGCGGAACTTGCTGCAACCGACATCGCCGATGAAGACGTCGGCAATGTATCCGGCACAAGCGGTTCGGTGATCGAAGAGAACGTTGGCGAATTGCCGGTTGCCTCGATCGACTCGGCAAACACATCCACAGTCGGCATCGGAAGCCGATCGCCCTCCCCTACATCTATAACAGGCAGTTGTACACTATCCGGCGGCGACGGAGTCACACCCGCCTGTGGACTGGTGCGGAGCGCAGCCTCAAGGAACACCGGCGCGCGCGCTCGCCGGGGGAGCGACGGCGCACGCCCGACTACCCAGAGGAGCGGCTGATCCACTACCGCGCGCGACGCAAGCGGCGCACGTCCGGCGAGCGCGCGCGCGAGGCGCGTATGGCGGCGCAAGCGCATAATGAGCAACCGTCGGATCATTGCATCACCCAACCGTCATCCCGTTGTGCGTCAGTTCGAGCGTCTCGACCGCCGCTTCCGTCGAGGCGGCCGTAAACTGCGGACCCGTCCATTTGATCGGGTACGCCTCGATGAAGTTCCAGCGAAACAACTCCTTGCCTGCCGAGTCGTACATGATGACCGTCACATTGCGCCGGTCGATTGAACCGCGTGCAACCTTGAGAAACCATTGCAGCAGTTCGTTCGAGCTGGTCATGCCGCGTTTGAGGGTGATGTTGCCAATCTTCGTGCGTCCCGGCAAGCGGTGAACAAAATCGTTGTTGCCCCCCTCCTCGAGTTCGGTGATCTCGGTTTCGAGTTGTAGCCCGCTCACCTCGGTGAACACCGCCTGCGGCACGCCCGCAATTTCAACATAGAACCGATAGGACGGATATGCTTCTTCAGTCGTCGGCACGGTTCACCTCTTCCGCCACTGTTTGCCAGCCGCTACACCTCTGGCGCGCTCGAGGCGCGCTTCTTCGCGCATCAACCGGTAGACCCGCTCTGCGAGCGCCTCGATATCGATCGTATCGTGACGTTGTGCGGATTGATCCTGTGATGGTGAGCGATCCGGCGCTTCATCAGGACGCCGGGATGCTGGCCGTGTCATAGACGCTATCCTGCCATTTCACCAACCCCGACATCGATGACAAACCGCGACCCGCAGGCGGGGCACTGGGTTTCGACCAGATGCGGAGCGGCGGCGTTGATCTGGATGTACAGATCCTGAAGGTACAGAAAATCAGTCGCAAACAGACGCTCCACAATAGTGGGCGTGATGGCGCCGATGGTGCCAAGGCGCGTGATCACCCTGCTCAGCAAGAGAATGCTCAGATACGCCTCGTTCCGCTGCACGCGCGGGTCTTCCAGCGGTTCGATCTCATCGATCGCCGTAGCACGACGCATCGAACCTTCACGGTGCAGGTTCCCCTGTTCATCGACATAGCCGCACGGCAGCACGAATGGAAACTCGGTCTGGAGCATGATGATCATCCCAAAGGGACGGGCATGTCCCCCAGGCGCGCACCCGATCTGGCGATCGTACCGTTCGCGCCTGAGCGAGACTGTCCCGTCCCTTCCCACGACGTCCTCGAGCGTCTATCGAATAACGACGCCTACTGGACACGCTCATACCCTTCGTGAACGATCTCGAGTGTTTCGATAGCCACTTCGTTGTTGGTCGCATTGGCATCGGGGCCGGTGAGTTTGCTGGGCCAGGCATTAATGAACTTCCAGCGTGCAACCGGCTCACCCTTGGTGTTGAACATTGTGATGGTGCCATTCCGGCGCGCGCCCTGAATATCGCCCTCTTCCACCATCTTGCGCCACTTCCACATATCCATAGCGTCGGTAATACCGCGCTTGAGGGTGACATTGTTCCATTTCATGCGACCTGGGATTTTCTTGATGATGTATTTTCCATCCGGTCCACTAGCTTTGCTCTCGACTACCTCGTTCTCGCTGCCGAGACCGGTGCATTCGCGGAAGGCGCCTACGACGCCATCACCGAAATCAACGCCGAACCATGCTGAAATTAGAGGGTCTTTGTCGGTCATTGGTTCCTCCATTGCACTACAAGATATTGCGGGGTGAGACGTTACAATGCAACGTCTCTACCATCGTTTTTCCATCGTTTTTACGCCCCGCCGCCGGCGAACTGGCTGAAGCGGAAGATGACGAACTCAGCGGGTTTGACCGGCGCCAGCCCGACTTCAATGATGAGTTTGCCCTGATCGCGTACTTCAGGCGGGTTCAGTTCTTCGTCACACTTGACGTAGAACGCCTCGCGCGGCGTCAGACCAAACAGCATGCCATCACGCCAGCAAACGGTCAGGAATGCTTCCACATCACGCTTGACCCGCGCCCACAGGTTGGGGTCATTCGGTTCAAAGACCACCCACTGCGTCCCGCGTTCGATCGACTTTTCGACATAGTTGAACAGGCGCCGTACATTGACGTAGCGCCAGGCGGCATCGCTGGAGAGGGTGCGCGCGCCCCACACTCGCAGACCCATGCCGGTGAACGACCGGATGCAGTTGACTCCGATGGGGTTGAGTACATCCTGCTCGCCTTTGGTGATCGCGATGGCCGGTCCGAGCGCTCCCTGAACAACTTCATTCGCCGGCGCTTTGTGGACGCCGCGGGTGTTGTCGTTGCGCGCCCAAATGCCGGCGATGTGTCCACATGGCGGGATTTCCATCTCGGTCTTGCCGTCCGGTCCCATGATCTTGATCCAGGGATAGTAGAGCACCGCAAATTTCGAGTCATAGTTCGTGTCGCGCTCACGCCACTGCTTAACCTGTTGTGGCGTCAGACCAGGCAGCGGATCAAGAATAACCATGCGATCCTGCATGCGCTCGGCGTGGGCGATCATCGCCAGTTGTACAGCTTTGACCCCTTCTTTGGTGAGTGCACCCGACTGATAGGCTGACATCAGGTCTGGCGCACAGATCATCGTCACATCTTCGGCGATCTCCAACCCTTCGACACCACTGCGCTCGGCGGCGCTGCCGACAAATGTCGTCGCATCGACACGCGCAGGGACGATCGGCGCCGGCGGCTTGATCACCGACACGCCAAACTCCGGCACACGGTCCGCCAGTGAGCCGGTCGCCGGTCCTTCGGCAACCTGAACGAGGGTGCTGGAACTGTTGATCTTCTCAACAACGTAGGACGTACCGTCTTTCGGTCGTTTGCTGAACGACACATTCTCGTAGACTTCCTGCACCTCCCCCATGCCGATCTTGACCGTAAATGCTTCCGGCGGCGGGTTTTCGCCAACCGGCGGACCGATTTCGACCTGAATGTCTGCAGCGGTCTCGCTCTTAGGCGTCACGATGAGCGACGTTAGCGCTTTCGAGGCGCGCGTTGGAAGTTCGAGGCGCGGCGGAGGCGGAGCTTTTCCGTCCGATTGCTGAGGAATGCGGGTCACATAGCACCGACCGCCGCCATTGAGGAAGTATCCATAGACGGCATGCGACAGATAGGCGCCGTCGATATGCGGGTTGCGCCGCCCACTCTCATCGAGACGACCAAACTTTTCGACATACTGCGTCCAGCTCGTCACCAGTACAGGTTGATTGACGGGACCGGAAGCAGCGAACCCCACAAACGCCGCCATCGCCGTCCCAACACCTTCGATTGGACGCGGACCGCTGCTTACCTCTTCGATGTACACGCCAGGCGAGAGATATTCGGGCATGAGACCCTCCTTTCAATCCAGGACGATATCGTATGAGTCCGACGGTGTTGCGAATGTTGTCATGTGGACGCGCCCATCAGGGCGTATCAGCCGCAGGGTCACCTCCCCGGAGGGGACGCGACTCAGCGCATATCTGCCTTCGCTATTCGTAACTGACTCGATTGCACCTCCTTCGACTGCAACCGTCACCCCCGAAAGCGGTGCACCGGTACGATCGCGCACCGCTCCGCCAATTCGAATGAACTCCGATAACGTACCGGCATCGGTGCGCTGCCGGACGCGCAGCATTCGCGTCAGCACCAGCGGCGTATCAATGATGATGTCGAGATCGACCGGAACAGTGACCACATACAATAACGACGCGCGCGGCGCCTGTTCGAGTGCATTCCACACGTCGAGCAGACGCAGACTTTCGTTGGCAGAAGCGATTTTAGTTGTTACCTGTGGTTCATCGACCAGGGCTGCCATCGCCGAACGTGCCGCCGCTCCGACTTCGGCGGCGGCGAGAGCGCTGCGCAGGTCGGACAGCGTAGTACGCTCGCCAGCCTCGGCAAGCGCCGTGAAACGCGCCGCTTCCGCAGCATACCCCGCACGGCCCGCGATGATCGCCATGGCCGCCGCCAGCGACGACGGCGGTAACGATGGAAAGTGTAGCAGGGTGGCGAGCGTGCGATAGATCAGCAGATGCTCATCGTCGGCAACGGTGGTGAATGCCGTCACCATGTAGCGCAGATCGAAGCGACGCATCGGCATGCGATACGATGCACCGATACCGCCGCGCATCACCGGCATGTTCGTCTGACGCAGATCGACGTTCTCATCGATATCGAACAGGTACAGGTTGATTGTCGGACGCACCAGCGCATTGACCCACTCCTTCGTCGGGCGCTCGAACCGCACATCGACCTCGTCCGCCGGGATCAAGCCCCGGTTGAGGATCATATGCCGAATAGCAAGATGGACATCTGCAATCATGGTTTATCCACGTTGAGGCGGTACTAGGATGGATACCTCTGTCCGCTTTCTCGCACACACCCGTTTATTCCGTCATCGGCGCCGTTGGGTTATCGCCGGCGCCTTCGCGATAGAAGGCGTCACGGTATTCGCGCAGCGTATGCTGCAAGCGCGCCGGCATAACATCCGGATGGGCGCGCAAGGCATCTTCCATACGCTGCTGCATCGCACGCACAATTTGCTCCATTGTTTGTGCTTGCAGGATGCCCTCAATCATGGCAAATGTCGGTTCGAGACCGGCAGCAATTGGAACCGCTTTGTTTGTGCCGAAAATATCGAGATTTTCCCGATTTATTCCGGGTGGGAGCAGCCCCCCGCGTAATTCGTCCTGATAATTGAGCGAAGTGCAAGCATAGAAAAGCCAGACACGATACCGCTCCTCGTTCCACGCGCCGCGTGCGGTCATCTCCTCAAGTGTATTCGTCCGCTCACTCGTAACGGTGCGCCAGTACGGATCACGCGGTGTGCGCACACTGGTATCCGGTCGATCATGGAGGCTGGAGTGCGCACCGATCACGACATTTTCCCGCCCCACATGCTTATCGTCGAAATCCGGCCCCAGCCCGCCACGCGCGTGGCCGACATAAGTCATAATTTCGGCGTCATTCAACGTTTCGAGAAAACGCTGCGCCGCTCCTTCGCCTGGAGTAATCAGGCGCAGCGTCACCAAGACATTTTTCGACACCCGTTGCCCCTGCGCGTTGGGGTACGTAATATCGCGATGCATCTCGTACCGCTCATCACCCTCGGCAATCGAACCGGAACTGAGCGTGAATCCCTGACCCTCCAGCCATCTCCGTGCGCTCTCAGCATCTTCCACATGCGATTGACCCTCATCGTAACCCAGTGAGATCGAGAAATCCAAGCGGTCATCAGCCAGGAGCCGCTCGTAGTCGACAAAGTGCTCAGTCGCCTGACCGGGAGGCGGCGCGACGCGGTCGAGCACAGCAATGACGGTGTAATCAACATCGTCCCCGGGGGAGAGGTGTCGGTCAGTACGAAATTGGCGTATTGCATCGCGCGTCTCGTTCCCCAACTTACCATCATTGTGAAAGCGCAACAGCGAGTATCCTAGGTCGAGCAGCGCGGTTTGCACCGCTCTTACCGGTCGACCATTATCGCGCGTCGAAAGGACGCGCTGCCCTTCCGCAATACTGCGCAGCGCAGAAATAGACGTGAAGCGCGGGTTGGTCAATGCAACTGGCGGCTGTAGCGCCTCATTGCCACTGCCACCCTCTTCATTGTCCGCCTCCTGCCGTTGCACCCGCGCCGCGCCGCCGGTCTGCTGCAGGGTGTGGGTCAACTCGTGCGCCAGCAGGGTGCGTCCTTCGGCGCTGTCTGGCCGGTACTGCCCCGGCGCAAACGCAATATCGTTCCCGACGGTGAACGCCAGCGCATCGAGCGCGCGCGTCAGCGACGCCGCTCGCGCATCGGTATGGATGCGGACCTGACTGAACGTGTGCCCAAAGCGCGGCTCCATAAACGCACGCGTTTCCTGGCCGAGCGGCGCGCCATTGCCACGTATCGCGTCGATCTCCGCC